>JANPKU010000216.1:0-46470 GCA_031426215.1 Actinomycetes bacterium | reverse complement strand
GGGCCGCTGTGCTTTTCGATTCCACCGACTGTGGTGGGACAACAGGGGTCAGACCCGTGTGGTCCCACTTCCTCCGCCACATGCCGGTTGGTGTTGTCAGCGTGCGCCGCCGAGTCGGGGATCAGAGTTGCAGAACGTTCGTGGACACGCTCCGTCTGCTCGGCCGAGCTCTGGGTGCAGGACGACGGTGAACGCCACGCATCCATCTTGTTGACACTCGGGCTCGGCCGGGTCGGCAACGCCGGGCTTGTCCTTGTCGAGTTCCGCCGGCAGGTCGATCGTCGGCAGGTACTGCGCCCTGACCCCACCGAGGAATGCCACCCTCGCTTCGATCTCGGCGGCGGTCGGGGCCAGCGTCGGATCGGCATCCGGGTTCGTGTAGCCGCCGACCGTGGTCGGCGGCGCCGATGTCTCGGTCGGAGCGACGGTGGTTTCCGTGCTGGCGGGTGTGGTGGTCTCGGTGGGAATGGTGGTGGCGGGTGCCGGGGCGGACGTCGACGGAATGTTCACCGTTGTTCCCGAACTGTCTGTCCAGGTCTCCTTGACCACTTTCCCTTTGGCGTACTCGGACGTGACCGTGTGATCAAGCTTGCCGTTCACGCGGACAGTGGTGGTCGTGCTGCCGTATCCGCCTGATCTGTTGTCTTGGAAGAGGGTCGTGGTCACTCCGTTCTTGTCGACATTGACCGAGACCGAGCCACTTTCGGAGCTGACAGAGGCTCCCGTGCTGTTGCTTCCTGCGCCCCCTCCGAGCTCCCAGGAGATCAACGATGCGGACTTGCCGTTCGTACGTTGCCCCAACTCCGTCAGGCTCGCGTCGCCGGTGAGATCGTGCTGGGCGTCCACGTCGCTGACGATGTCACCGAGCACGTCGCCGGCGATGGTGGACACCTCCTTGACGAGTTCGTCGCGGAACTTGCCGAGCGTGGTCGCACTGGTGATCGAGCCCACGAGATCTGTGAGGTCACCGAACGCATTCTCCGTCTTCGGGAGTTCGAGCCCGTCGATCGCCACGAAGCGATCGGGAAAGGCCATGGACTGGACGAACACGGTGGTGTCGATCACGTCGACGCGTACACCACCCGGAAAGCTGGCGGGATCGTTCGGGTCGGTACCGTCGAGACGCTCGTACCAGTCGGTCCAGCCATCACCATCGCTGTCGCGGGTCGTGTACTCGAGGGTGAACGCGCGCGTTCCGGTGTCGAGGTCGAGTTCGGCCACGTCGATGGTGTCGCTGGGCTCGTCGGCGGCCATTGCGAGCCCCGTCGACGAGACCGCCACGATGGTGGCCAGAGCCAGGAGGGTCAGTCGTTTCTGCATGCACCGAGCGTGCGCCCCCGAGGAGCAAGCGCGCATCGGGGAAAACCACACGCGTCAGTCGGAGGCGCGCAGCGTGGCCGCTAACTCGCTGCGCGAGCGGACGCCCATTTTGCGGTAGATGCGGGTGAGGTTCGACTCGACCGTTCGCAGACTGACGAACAGTGCGGCGGCGACCTCGGCGTTCGTTCGGCCAGCGGCGACAAGTGACGCGATCTGTTCCTCGGTAGCGGTGAGAACGTGCGGGTCGCGCCGTTCGCCGAGCCGGGCAAGCTCCTCTCGGGCTCTCGCCAGGAACGGCGTCGCCCCGAGGTGTTCGAACGTGGCCACGGCCTCGCGGAGTGCGAGCTCGGACTGCTGGCGACGCCCGGCCCGTCGAAGCGCCGAGCCGAGGGCGAGGAGTAGGCGCGCCCGTTCGATCGGGAGGTCGATCTGGCGATGCAGCACCAACCCTCGTTCGGCAGCGGCGATCGCGCCGTCGATGTCTCCTTTCGCAGCGCAGAGCAGCGTCGTCGCACGGTCCGCTTGCATCTGTCCGACGAACCGGTCTGCCTCCGCTGCGAGCGCCTGCAACTGGGTGGTGCGTTCGGCGGCCTCCAGCGTTCGCCCGCTCAGCAGCAGGGCCTCGATGAGGTCGACCCGGAACGGCAACGCGCACAGATCGTGGAGGCCGAGCTTGTCGGCAACCGCCCAGGCATCAGCGAGGAGATCCGCCGCGGATTCCCAATCCGCTGCGCAGAATTCCACGAAGCCGGCGGTGCTGAGGTGGGAGACGCGGATCAGCAACTCGTCGTCGGCGGCGCTAGCCGATGGCGCGGCGGCGAGGATCGACCGAGCCTCGTCCGTACGACCCGTTGCGGCGAGCACCCAGGCGAGACCCGAGGTCGACATCGACCCTGTCAATTCGCTCAGCGTTGCCGCATCGACTGCGTCGCGCATCAGTTGCTCGGCACGTCGCCAGTCACCTCGACGAATGAGGTGATTGGCGCGGAAGTCGTACACCTTGGCCAGCGATTGCGCCGAACCGCTCGATGTGGCACCTGCTTCGAACTGGTCCAGCGCAGCGTGGACGAGTTCGTCGTCATGACAGCCCCACACCAGCATCTCGAGTGCCATCCACCCGCCGCCGATGAAGTCCGCCACGTTGACGATCGGCCGAGCGGACGCCCACACGGATTCGACGTCGACCGGCTGGCCGAGGACGAAGCTGCAATTGGCGACGGCCACTTCGAACTCGGTGGCGAGTCCGGGGAGCCCGGCATCGTTCATCTTGCGTTGCTGGGCCTCGGCGGTGAGGCGGGCGGCAGAGAGATCGAAGATCTGTTCCAATCGGACGCGGGCCCGACCCAACAGACCCTGGAGCATCGGCCAGCCGTCGAGGCGATCGAGGACGTCGACGACGAATGCGTGCGCGTCGACGACACCGTTGCGGGCGGCCAGAACCTGCGCTCGGACTCCGCCTGCGAGTGCGACCTGCATCGGATCGGCCGCAGCATCCACCGCGTCGACCGACAGGCTCTCGGCGAGATCCAAGGCTCCGGCGGCGAAGAATGCGTCGGCTGCAGCGAGTGTGCGTCGCCATCGCGCAGCGGTGTCTGTCGCAGGCGTGAGTTCGGCAGCTCGTCGAAAGTGATGCCCTGCGGTTTGGCGTGCACCGCGATCCAGTGCCCTGATCGCTGCAGCGTCCACGAGGTCGGCCACAGCGCTGTCCGGCTCCGTGCAGGATGCGGCGAGCAGCACGGGATGACGTTCGTCGGTCGAAGGAAGATGCTCGGCGACCAACCGGCTGATGCGACGCCGTTCGACGGGTCCGAGTCGCTCGTCGACTGCTGCGATGATTCGAGCCGACGGTGCGGACGCGTCGGCGCCGCTGAAGAGTCCGACCCGCTCGATCTCGATCAGTGCCGCCTCGACATCGACGTCAGGGAAGCATCGCCTGAGGAGTGCGGCGTCGGTGTCACCGGCAACCGTTGCCAATGCGAGCACATCCGCCGAACGTGGGCTCAGCGAGTCGATCCGCTCTCGGTATCCGACCGAGAGCGAGCGCGGCAGGCGGCCGGGAGTCCACTCATGTCGAACGATCTCGTCAGCGAGGAGATGTACGTGCGACGGATTGCCTGCACTGAGCTCGTCGACGTCGTCGAGGAGCGGGGTGGTGACCCTCACGCCGTAGTTCACGAGCAGTCGGGCAATCTCGGAGCGCGACAGCCGTGGGAGTTCGATCCGTAGGAGCTTGTCACCGACGATGCGGTTGAGATCGAGGGCCACGGAGGCGACCGGTCGGCCCGCGGCGATCACGACCACCGCCTCGCTGCGCATGGTCCCCAGCGCGGCCGACAGCGCGCCGGCTGTCGCAGGATCGATCCACTGCAGGTCGTCGATGCCCACCACGAGCGTCGACTCGCGCGACAGCGCCCGAAAGATGTCCCGAAGGGCGCCGGAGACCGCTGCGCCGATCTCGCCGGTGGTGCCAGCCCGGAGTCCGAGTGCGATGTCGAGTGCGAGGCGGCGTTGCGTCGCCAGTTCGTCGATGATGTCGGCGTGCACGCCGTCGACGAGCAGGGCGAGCGCCGACCACGCCGTGCGTTCCTCGACCGGTGACGACGCCGTCGACAGCATGACAGCACCGGCGTCGAGGGCATCGTCCAGCGCAGCGTCGAGAAGAGCCGACTTCCCCGCCCCCTCCTCGCCGTCGATCCGGACCGCCCGGAACGACCGATCGTCGCGCTCGGCGCCCACGACCTCACGGATCGCCTCCAACTCGACCGTTCGACCGAGCAACGGCCTCGTGGAGTCCACGATCCGACACTATTCGGCCACAACGATCCGATCGAGCGGGGCCAGCGAAACGATTCGAGTGTGCCGACTGACGTTTACAACCCGGGTCTGACCCCTGACGTAATCCGGCGGAGCTGGAACTTCCAAAGGCCGAGAGTGCCGAGACCGACCGGGATGATCAGCAGCCAGGTGATCACCCGGAACACCAGGATCGCTGCGGTGATCTGGTTGACGTAGTCCGACCCGGCGGCCGCAGTGAGCAGGCCGATGTAGGCGATCTCGCTGACGCCGGCGTCACCGGCGGTGATGGGGAACACGGTGAGCCCTTGTACCAGTGCGAACACCACGAAGATCTCCGTCCAGCGCAACTGGCCTTCCCCGGTGCCGGTGAATCGGAGACACATCACGAGCAACGCGAACTTGGTCGCCGATGTCAGCACCGTCGCCCACGTGGCCACCAGCCACCGTTCGCGCAACGTCTGCACTGCGCTGGCCCGAGCGGTGACCATGCGGGTCGGGAGATCGTCGGGCGTCGGCTTGTGCAACAGGCGCAGCACCCTCGACCACACTGGCGCGATCAACCGGCCCGCCTGCTCGGTGCGCTTCTCGGAGCCGAGCACGAACGCGAACACCACGACGGCGAGGCCGACGATCAGACAGATCGTCACCACGGTCTGCATCGTGTCGCCCAGCGGTACACCGGACACGATCAACCCGATCGCAGCAATGATCGGCAGCACGAGCTTGATCCCGATGCTGAAGATGCCTCCCGCCGCCACGGCCAGTGTTGCCTCGCCCGTGGTGCGACCCCACGACGTGAGCATCCGGTAGCGGATCGGCAGATCGCTCGGGCCGGGGACGACCGAGGTGATCGACGCAGGTCCGAGGAAGGCGACGATCCCGTGGCGTACGGCGAGACCGGGCACAAGTGACGCAGTCAGAAGGCCCTGGGCGGCGATCCAGATGATCCACATGCTGGCCAGCGAGATGATCTCGGCGTCGTCGAGCGAACGGACCGCATCCATGATCTCGTCGAACTCGAGGTCGTCGAAGGTGGTCGTGAGGACCCATCCGGAGATGCCGAGCGCAACGACGATGAAGACGATCCGGAACAGGATCTTGCCGATGCTTCGAGGCGGTGCCTGGGGGAGTTCGTCGTCAGGTGTCGTCACGAGCGTCCTCGATGCTGTCGCGCACCGCTGCCACGAGAGCGGACCGTGCCTCGAGCACGGGCGGCACGAGACCGACCCGATCGCGCAACCTGATCCGACCGATCAACACCACCACCTGTCGCACCACCGGCGGCCACACGACCAGCGCGACGATTCCACCGAACGCGACAGCGATTCCGTAGCCGACGGCGAGCCACCCGTCACCGAGCCACATTCCCACCACGATCCACGTGGTGATCGACGTGACAAGTCCCAGCAGTAACCGCACCGTTCCCTTCGTGGCAGGCGACCGCACCAGCCCGGTGCCGACGACGACGACGAACAACGCCGGCACGTGAATCAACGTGACCGTCACGAGCAACGAACCCGCCAGGAACAACACAAGTGCCGAGAGTACGAGTCGGCCGATCGACACCCGTTCGGGCCGGAGCTGGTCGGAGGTGATTCCGAGCAGTTGGAGCCGTGTGGCGAAGTCGCGGTAGGCGTCGACAACCTGCCTGCGCGCTCCGGGCGCAGCGGCGGCGAGCCGTCGCGCCATCACTTCGGTGTCGCCGAACGACCGTGCCGCTCGCCCGGTCAGTTCGCTGCGTTCCTCGTGGGCGGCTGCGCGCAGCATCTCGCGTTCGTCGAGGTCGGCGAATTGCGGAGAGACCCGTTCGAGCGCGTCGGTGATCCGTGCGGTCAGTGCCGCAGCGTCGGCCCTCTCGGGCTCGCCGTCCGGGCCGAGGCCTGCCCCGGCGAACTCCGCCACTTCGATCGGCTCGCCGAACATCACGACGGCTCTGCTGCGGGTCTCGACCTTGCTCTCGAACGCCAGACCGATCGGCACGATCACGACGTTCGGCGCCGTGGGGAGTGCCCCGAGTGCAATGCGCGCCGCGCCCGATTTCACCCGATCGAGTCCGGCCCGATCCCCCGTGGTGCCCTCGGGGAAGATGGCCACGATCGCGCCCCGAGCGAGTTCGTGATGGCATGCATCGAACACCGAGGCGTTGTCACTCGCCCGGTCGCCATCGGCGCTGCGGTACACGGGAAGCACCCCGGCGAGCCAGAGGAACGGCCGCGCGAGCACGACGTTCCACAGCGCTGCCTTGGCCAGGAATCGCGGCGAGCGTCCGAGTACACCCGCCACCACGACCGGGTCGACGAAGCCATTGCCGTGGTTCGCGACGATCAGAACCGGACGGTCGGTGGGGAGCCGGTTGCGCCAGCGCACGTCGACGGATCGGTGGAACGAGAGCACGAGTCCGCGCGCTGCCAGCCCGATCGTGCGGTCGGTGAATCGGCGGAACAGTCGTGGTGCACGATCGGGGTCAGCGGCGCCATACGCGCGGTCGACCCAGGCAATGGCCGTGATCGCCGTCAAGACGTGCCAGAGTCCGTGCGGTTGCAGCCACGACGCTTCACGACAGGCAGGGCTGTCGGGGGTGCCCAACGCCCAGGTGGCGATGGCGATGGCTCCGAGCGTGAGGAGCGGCCACGACCAGACGGCCGGCATCGATCGGTGACGAGCAACGAGCGAGGCGGCGACGATGACGATCACCGCTACTGCCACGGCGATGTTGGTGGCGCCAGGTGCCAGCGCCCACACCGCCGCCGAAACGATCAGGCCACCGACCAAGCCCACGAGCGAACCGAGTTCGGACCGATTGCGGAGGCGGCCGACATGCCAGCCCGCCACGAATGCAAGGGCTCCGATCAGCGGGACATCGTGGAGGAACTGGCCGACGTCACTCGCAGCACCGTGGTACAGCAGGCTGCCGACCCCCTCGGCGACCGAGATCGCAGCGAGGCCGTAGACCGCACGTGGGAGGCGAGCACGGCGGACTTCCCACGCCATCACCAGTCCAGCAGCGACGTAGGCGAGTGAACTCCAGGCATTGACGTCTTGTTCGAGCAGCCAGTCGTCGCGCAGCTCGCAATCGGAGTTCGCTGCGCTCACCCCAGCTCGCTGGTCACGCGCTCGGGGTGGTGGAGGTGGCGCTCGTCGACCTCACGCCGGTGGTCCAGGATTCACGGAGCGAGTCGCGTCGACGGTCGACATCGGTGAACTGGGCGATGATGCCGCCGACGACGAGTCCGCCGTAGATCACGAACCACCACCAGTCGTCGGCGACGTATTCGGTGGTGTCACCGATGTCGAAGTCGGCGACGTCGACGGTGCCGAACAGCAGCATCAGCCCAGCGACGATCGTGCTCGCTCCGGCAAGCGCGGTGAGCACGGTGAGCAGCACCATCGGCAGGTCGCCGACGATGGCGACGAACGCCAACACGACGGCGAGGACGACACCACTCAGCACGATCACCCACGACCACGTGACTCCGAGCACCACCATCAAGCTCGTGCCGAGCACGAACCCGATCCCCATCATTCCGATGACCACCGACACCTCGTAGTAGAGGTAGGCGATCACGCCGAACACGATCGCGAGGCCGAGACCGGCGAACCAGCCGAGGGCGTTCCCCAGGAATCCGGCATCCCCCGACACGATGCCGGCGCCGAGCATGAACCCGGCAAATGCTCCCCATACCGGAATCACCAGGCGCATTGCGAGGTAGCCACGGAAACAGAACACGGCGCCCGTGAGCACAGCGATGATGCCAACGACGATGTCACTCATGATTCGCATCTTTGCAGAGCTGTCATGCATGGTGCGGACATCTTCGAGGCGCGAGACTCCGTGGATGTCTGCCACCACTGCGCTTCTCTGCACCGACGGTTCCGACCTCTCGCTGAGCGCGATCCGCCAAGGACTGCACCTGCTCGCTGCCCCCGACCGCGTCGTACTCGTTTCCGTTGCGTCGCCGATCGATCCCACGCTCGTCACCGGAACCGGGTTCGCCGGCGGGGTGATGACCTACGACGAGAAGGATGCCCTCGTCGACGCGCAACGTGGAGTAGCCCAAGCGCACCTCGACGACACGGTGCGCGAACTCGCACTCGAGGGTGCTGAAACGATGGTGGTGCTCGGCGACGCCGGCCACGAGATCTGCAGGCTCGCCGAAACACTGCCGGCGAGCGTGGTGGTTCTCGGCACCCATGGCCGCAGCGGCATCAAGCGGGCGATCATGGGCTCGACCTCCGACTACGTCGTGCGGCATTGCCCGTGTCCGGTGCTGGTGCAGGGCGCCGGCTGACGATCGATGCCGACACGGCGATGAGCCGACGCGCACACGCGTGCGCTCCGACTCATCGCAACGGTCGGCCGACCTCTCGGATCAGCTGACGACTTTGGACTTCGCGGCTGAATACTCGGCGTCGTCGATCTTGCCGGCGGTGTGGAGATCGGCAAGCGTCGAGAGTTGTTCGGCAGCGCTGGCGCCGCCACCGGCAGCGGTGCGGATGTAGTCCTTCACTGCGGCTTCTTGAGCCTGAGCGGCCTGCATCTGGCGCTCACCCATCTTGTTGCCGCGGACGACGAGGTAGGCGAACACGCCGAGGTACGGCAGGAAGATGATGAACACCGTCCAGATGGCCTTGGCCACACCGCTCATGTCATCGCTGCGGATGATGTCGCCGAAGACGTTGAAGATCAGCATGATCCACACGAAGAACAGGAAGAACCAGAGAATCGACCAGAAGACCTGTCCGGTTCCGAATTCGGCTGCGAGGAGCAATGTCGTCCCTTTCGTTGGGTCGGGGCGCGCTTGCCCCGAGCGCCCCAATACTCGTTCCCCGGGACATGGAATGCAACTCTCCTCGGGACAGAAGTCGATGGTTCGCAGTGGGGTACGATTCGGCCGTTCGCACGCTCTCGGCAACACATCACTCGGAGGAATCAATGCCCCTCGGCCCCATCGAAGTGCTCGTCATCAGTTTCCCGGGCAGCCAGTTCAACGGAGCGATCATCCCGGAACTCGAACGGCTCGTGAACAACGAAACGATCAGCATCATCGACGGCCTGCTCGTCCGGAAAGATGCTGATGGCGAGGTGACCTTCCTCGAGTTCGAGGATCTCGGCGGCAATGTCGATGCCGAACGCCTCGCCGGGATGATGGATCAACTCGAGTCGCTGATCTCCGACGACGACGTGCAGGAACTGGCGGCGGCACTCGAACCCGACAGCTCCGAAGCGATCCTGGTGTTCGAACACACCTGGGCGAAGCCACTGCGTGACGCGATCGTCGAATCGGGTGGGGTGCTCGCCGACAACTTCCGGGTTCCTGACGCAGCGGTCGACGAACTCCTCGCCGAACTCGCCGAACTCGCCGACTGACCCACCCTCGTCCACGACCACACACTCGATCGAAGGAGACAACGACATGCGACGTCGCAGGGGACGCCCCGGACTCGTCGGAACGATGGCCCGCACGGCCGTCGTTGCCGGGACGGCATCAGCGGTGGTCGGTGCATCGGCCAACCAGCGCCAAGCAGTTGCGCAGCAGCAGGCTGCGGCTCAGCAGCACGCCATCGAGGCCGCCGTCGCAGCGAGCTTGGCCGAGCAGGCTCCTGCTTCCGCCCCACTCGCTGCTCCTGCACCAGCGACGCCAGGCGCCGGTGGCGGGGGAGACCTGCTCGCCGAGTTGAGCAAGCTCGCCGACTTGAAGGCTGCTGGTGTGCTCACCGACGACGAGTTCACCGCTGCCAAAGCGAAACTGCTGGCCTGAGTCGCCGATGAACGACGACGGCGAGCAGCCGCCCGCCCTGACGCGGCGCACCGCCTCCGGTCGGGTGGTGTGGGTGTTGATCGTGCTCGCCACCATCGTCGGCATCGCCGCAACGCTGGGAAGCTGGGTCGACCGGCAGGCACTCGACACCGATGAATGGGTGTCGGTCAGCGACGACATGCTGGCCGACGACGACATACGTGCAGCGCTGTCGCAGTTCCTGGTGACCGAGCTGTTCCGCACGGTCGACGTCGCCGGTGGAATCGAGGCGCTCCTTCCCGGCCGGACCGCGCAGCTCGCTGGTCCGATCGCAGCGACCCTGCAGGCCAATGCCGTCAGCCTGACCGATCAGTCGCTCGGCACCGAACAGTTCCGGTCGGTGTGGTCCACCGTGAACCGAACTGCGCACACGGCATTCGTACGAGTGGCGAATGGCGCCGACAGCACCTTGCTGTCGACCTCGGGTGGAGCGTTCGTCGTCGACCTCCGCGAGTTGATCGTCCAGGTCGCCGACCGTCTCGGGCTACCCGGCACCCTGGTCGACCGCATCCCGGCCGACGCCGGCCGCATCGTCGTGTTCGAGTCAAATCAGATCGACGCACTCCAGCAGGCGGTCCGGGTGGTCAACCTGCTGAGCCTGTATCTGTTCGTTCTCGTCGCGGCGCTCTACGCAGCAGCGGTGTTCCTTGCCGTCGATCGACGTGTGGTGCTTCGTCACGTCGGCGTCTTCATGGTGGTCGGCAGTGTCGTTCTCCTCGTCGCTCAACGACTCTTGATCGAGATCAGCGTCGACCAGTTGGCGCGCGCCGAGAATCGGCGTGCCGCGGTCGGTGCGCTGGCCACCATCGCGACGAGTCTGCTGAACGAACTCGCCTGGGCGTGGCTGGCGTTGGGAGTCGTCATCGCTGTGTACGCAGTGCTGGTCGGGACCTCACGGCTCGCCGTCGCAGCCCGCGGAGTCCTTGCGCTCGTGATGATTTATCGGGTCGCTGCGTGGTCACTCGCTCTCGGTGCGCTCGGTCTCTACGCAACGCTGGCACCGGGCGTCTCGATCGACCGCTGGGTGGTGGCGGTCGTTCTCGCTGCGGTCTTCGTGTCAGGGGTCGAACTGCTGCGACGTCAGATCGTACGCGAGCACCGGCTCGCCGGCCGCAAGCCCTGACGAACGTCAGTTGCGTACGACGAAGGTGGGCGCCGACGCCGAGCTGAGCAGCACCGAAACGAGAATGCCGAGCGGCAATGCGCCCCAGTAGCTCATTGCAACGCCGAGGTTGCCGAGGAACAGCATCAAGAGCCACGTCGCCGGGAAGGTGGCGAGGAGAAAGACGACGAGTGCTGCGAGTAGGCCCTTGATCATGATGTCCTCTTTCGTTCTTGATCGTTGAAACGTGGGTGATCGTTGATGTGTCAGTGCGCAGGCGAATGTAGCCAGTGCGATATCGTGCCAGCGTGCTCATTTTGGCAATCATCGTGTTCGGCATGCTCGTGGGTTGGGTGGCGCAGCTGATCCTCAATCGTGAGGGAGAGACCACCGATTGGGCAATGGCGCTCGTCGCCGGGCTCGCCGGTTCGTTCGTCGGGGGCCTGCTCTTCAGCCTGATCGCGGGCGATGGACTCTCCATCGAGCCGAGCGGCCTCATCGGCTCGATCGTCGGCGCGCTGGTGATCACCGCAGCCTGGCAGTTCTTTGCCACCAGGAAGCTCCAGCAGACTCGAGCAGCGGCGAAGAAGGCTGCTCGCTCCGGTCGACACCACTGAGCTCTGACGGGCATGAACGAGGTCCCATCGTGACGAGTGCACAGGACCCGATCGACGCTCGTACGACTCCGGGATTGGTGTGCGCTCATCATCACCTCTACTCCGCGTTGGCGCGCGGGATGCCGTCGCCGCCGAGCACGCCGACCACGTTCCGGTCCGTGCTCGAGCAGGTCTGGTGGCGTCTCGACACGGCGCTCGACCTCGAGATGTTGGAAGCGTCCGCGAAACTGGGGGCGCTCGAAGCACTCGAGGCGGGCTGCACGGCGATCATCGACCACCACGAATCACCGAACGCGATCGAAGGGTCGTTGAGCGTCATCGCCGAAGCCTGCGCCGAGGTCGGCGTACGCGTCGTCACGTGTTACGGGGTCACCGATCGCCACGGTGCCGACGGGGCTCGGCGTGGGCTCGAGGAGAACGACCGGTTCCTACGCGAGGGCGGGCGGGGACTGGTCGGCGTGCACGCAGCGTTCACGTGTTCCGACGACACGCTGGCCGCCGCAGCAGAACTGGCCTCGACGCACGGTGTGGGCGTTCACATCCACGTCGCCGAGGGCCCGGACGACGCCGGTGCGGTGGAACGGCTCGTTTGTCTGGCGACCGACGACTGGCTGCTGATCCACGGTGTGTACCTCCCGGATGATCACGGGCTGCGCGGCACCATCGTCCACAACCCGCGATCGAACATGAACAATTCGGTCGGTTACTGCCGTCCGGTGCGCTTCGACAATTCGGTGGCGCTCGGGACCGACGGGATCGGCGCCGACATGATCTCCGAGTTCCAACTCGCGTTCGTCGCTGCCCGTGCAGCCGATGTGACCTTCAGTCCCGACACGGCGTGGTCATGGCTCGAGCAGGGATGGGAACTGGTGCCCGAGGCGCGCTCCGATCGGGTCACGTGGTCGTACGAGCCGATGCAACCGTGGCATCTGGCCTACACGCCGACGGTCAGGGCGCTCGACGTCGACATCGACGGCGAACCGGCGCTAGGAGACGGTGTCGCCACGCGGGTCGACAGCGCCGAGATCCGCGCCAAGGCAGCGGAACAAGCCGCCCGCCTCCACGCCCTGCTGTGACAGGGTCAGGTCACGACGACGGTGGTGCCGACGTCGGCGAACGCCCACATGAACGCAGCGTCGAGATTGTGCTGGCGTTGGCATCCACCTGACAGCCGGGTACCGAGTTCGTCGGTGGTCTGGTAGGGAGCGTTGTCTTCGACGTGCAACGGGATCGCATGGAACCCGATGTGTCCGATCTGGGTGCGCTGATAGCGGATCATCAGCGGCAGATACGCCTGGCCGTTCCAGGCCGTCGACATCTCGGAGCGGCTGTAGACCGTGTGGGTACCGGGCATCTCGTTGCTGAACTTGCTGCCGGTGACCAGCCACGAGCGGATGATCTGCCCGTCGTCGCCCACCGCCCACGCTCGTTGACCGGCACGGTCGTAGACGACCCGACGCCCGTCGCCCGAATCGTCCGGCAGTGGCGGCGCGTCATCTCCGACGCTCGCCACGGGCGACAACTGGTAACCCATCGAGTCCATCGAACCCTCGGGTGGCGCCGGTGTGCGGACCACAGACGATTCCTCGTCGGGCCAGATTGCCAGCTGGATCGCGCTCTCCCGACCGATCACCCCGTCGACGAACAGGCCTTCAGCTTCCTGATATGTCATCACGGCGCTCAGGGTGGCATCGTCGAAGTCGCCGGTGATCTCGCCGTCGTAGAGCCCCTCGGCGGCCAACGCCTCTTGGAGGCACTGAACACCCTCGCCTTGCGACGTGAGGCGGATCGACTGGGCGCCGATCGTGCAGCCACCATCGGCTCGTTCCGGTTCGATCGGTACCGTCGGCTCGACCTCGTTCTGTCCGAGGTCGCCTTCGAGATCGGGAAGGGCGAGCCCGACCGGAGCGATCGCTGCACCGTCGGCGCCCACCGATTGGTCGGCGTTCGCCGGGACGGCGACGTCGGCGGCCGACATCGCGATCGACTCGACCGGCCCCTCGTCGGCGGTCACGACTGCGCCCACCGCCGCTGCGACGAGTACCACGCAGAGCGCCAGACCGACCGCGATGGGTCGTCGTCGGTCCGGGGAGGGAGTCATGATCCGCGAGACTATCGAGCCGCGTGTGCCGAGGGTCGGCGCAGGACGCAGATCACACAGCAGCCGTCGAGGAGCGTCAGGCCGACGTGCTCAGCGCCACCACGTCGTCGAGGGCGGCGCCCAGACAGCGGGTGAACAGTTCGTGATCGGTGACGGCGGCACGGTCGGCGTTCACGCCGAGGTGGACCGTCCCGTCGTAGCTGAACAACGTGATGTTGATCGCGGCGCCTGCAAGCGGCCCGAACGCGTAGAACTCGTCGACCCGAGCGCCAGCCATGAACACCGCAAACGGCGGGCCGGGTACGTTCGAGGTGGTGATGTCGACGCCTTTCAGCATGGCGCCGAGGATCGAGACGGCGGCCGCCGGACCGAACCGCGAAATCACGCCGGAGATGTCATTGACGTGAGGGAGCCCCGGCTCGGCACGCACGACGCGGAGCAGCTCCCTGACCTCGGTGATGCGTTGCGCCGGCTCGGCACCGCTGAGCGGCAAGACGACGCGGGCGGGCACGAACTGATTGTCGAAGTTGTTGGTGCCGTCGCCGCTGCGGACGCTGATCGGCATGTTCATGCGGATTGCGCTGCACGGCTGACCGAGCGCTTCGTGGTAGCGCTCCAGTGCGTCGAGCGAAACGGAGACGAACGCATCGTTGAGCGTGCCGTCCACCGAGCGTGCCGCAGACTTCATCGCTGCGAACGGCACGGAGACCGCCTCGAAGTGTGTGTTGAGCGAGCGATCAGTCATCACGGGGCTGAGCGGCGTGGTTGCCGGCTTGACCACGCGGGCGATCGAGCCGGTCGTGCGGCTGAGTTGTTCGATCGTGCCGATGGGGTCGCGCAGCAGGTCGCCGGCAGTTCTGATCGACGCCTTGCCCAGGCGGACACTCGTCTTCGCCTCGGACGCAACCCGATGGGCGAGAGATCGGGCGCCGGGAATCGCCCACACCGAAGCCTGGATTCGCAGCCGACCGTCCACCGGCGGTGGGGACTCGGGACGCTCGAGTGTCGTCTCGGGGGTCGGGTCGGCCTCGAGATCGACCATGTGGGTGAGCAACTGCACCATTCCGAGTCCGTCGGCGATCGCGTGGTGCACCTTCATGATGAACGCTGCCCGCTTGCCCGGGAGGCCTTCCACCACACACAGCTCCCACAGCGGTCGGTCCTTGTCGAACCCGCGAGCTGCCATTCGTTGCGCATGCTCCAGCACCTGTGGGCGGCCAGGTCGGCGGCCAGGCAGACGCGCCCAGGTGTAGTGGTACCCGACGTCGACGTGGGTGTCGTCGGCCCATCGTGGCGGGGAGACACCCGGCCGTTCGTCGATCACGCGCTGGTGCAATCGCGGGATACCGGTGACCATCCGCTCGACGACGGCGTCCATTCGGACATGATCAGGCGTGGTGTCGAGGAACCACACACTGGTGATCGTCGAGCGAAGTAGCGGATCACGCTCGATGTGCCACAGCACCGAGTCGCTCTCGCTCATCCATTCGTCGTAGTGCAACACGCTCATGAGATTCCCGTCGGCCAGAGCACCGTCGTGTTTGGCGGCGGTTGCAACGATGTCACGCTCGAACGGTATACCTCGCCTGCGTTGAGTGCTGTGCCTGCGCGTTGCCGTCCGGGGGTGTCACTTGCGGGGCGTTGGCGCGAGACTGCTCGACGTGAAGCAACTCTCCGGCCTGGACGCGAGTTTTCTGTACATGGAGACCGCCAACACGTACGGCCATGTCAATGGTCTCGCGATCTACGAGCGTCCGGATGGTGACTTCGATCCCTACCAGGCTGCGTACGAGCGTTTCGATGCACTGCTCGGCCGACTCGAGCCGATGCGACGGCGTCTCGTCGAGGTGCCGTTCAAGCTCGATCATCCGTATTGGATCGACGATCCCGACTTCGACCTCAGCTACCACGTTCGCCACATCGGCCTCGCTCCTCCCGGCGGCGCAGATCAGTTGGCCGAGCAGGTCGCCCGCATCGTCGGACGCCGGATGGATCGCAGTCGCCCACTGTGGGAGGCCTACGTCATCGAAGGGCTCGCCGACGATCGATGGGCGATGCTCACCAAGACACATCACGCCACCATCGACGGCGCATCCGGGGTCCTGCTGCTCGGAATGCTCACGGACCCGTCGCCCGACACGCCGATGCCCGACCATGTCGACTGGGTGGGCGAAGACGTCCCAACCGATCGCTATCTCCTCGAACGCACAGTACGCAACCTTGCAGCGAATCCCCTGAAAGGGATGCGGCTCTCGCTGCGCATGGTCCGCAATCTCGCGGAGGCGGCCGGCATCGACAGCGTCTCGGCAGCCGCGGCCCAGGCCCGCGACCTGCTCAAGTCGATTGCGCCCGGTGGAGCCACGGTGACACCCGAACCGGTGCATCGCGTGCGGATCCCGTTGTCGCCGGCCCCGTCGACGCCGTTCAATCGGGCGATCACGCCGCACCGTCGATTCGCGATGCGTTCGACCGCGCTCGGCAACATCAAGGCATTGAAGGACGCCACCGGCTGCACCGTCAACGACGTCGTCATGGCGATCTGCACCGGTGCGCTGCGCGAGTACCTGTTGCGCCACGATGCGCTGCCAGATTCGCCGCTGCGGGCGATGGTGCCCGTCTCGATCCGCACCGGAGACGAGGTCGACCCGTGGACGAACCGCGTCGGTGGGATCATCGCCGACATCCCCACCAACTGCGCGGATCCGCTCGAACGACTTCGGCGATGCCACGAGGCGATGAACGAAGCGAAATTGCAGATGGATGTGCTGCCCGCCGAGGACATCGCCGAGCTGGCGCAGGTTGCGCCTCCGCTGGCGGCGACCGCGGCGATGCGTCTGCAGTCGCGCCTTCGCCTCGCCGATCGAATGACCCTGCCGATCAACGTGGTCATCTCGAACGTGCCGGGACCCCGTCATGCGCTGTACTTCGCCGGCGCCAAGATGACGAACTACATCCCGGTGTCGACGATCGCCGACGACATGGGCCTCAACATCACCGTGCACAGCTATCTCGACCGGCTCGACTTCGGGCTGATCGCCGACCGTGAGTTGGTGCCCGACCTGTGGGATCTCGTCGACCTCCACATCGACGAGATCGCCGTACTGTTCGAGGCGACCGGAGCCGAGTGGGCCGAGGTGCAGGCGCCGCCCGCCATGCGGCGCGGCGACGCCCGCACTGCTCCGACCAAGAAGCCCGTCGCCGCGAAGAAGAAGGCGCCAGCGAAGAAGGCTGCAACAACGAAGGCCGCAACAAAGAAGGCCGCCGCGAAAAGGAAGGCGCCAGCAAAGAAGGCGGCCGCGAAAAGTAAGGCGCCAGCAAAGCAGGCTGCAACAAAGAAGGCGCCAACAAAGATGGCCTGATTTCGGGTGGGTGGTGAGGAGGGTCGAGGGGTGGAGGTCGGTGCTCGAATCTGGTCGAGCCGGGTGCACCGGCAAGACTCAAAGGTGATGGACTTCGATCTCCCACCCGACGATCACCCGACCCGTCGCGTCGTGCGCGAATGGATCGCCGACAACCCGAACCCCACCGGCCGTCAGCTCGCCGAGGCCGGCTACGTCGTACCGCACTGGCCCAGGCCCTGGGGCCTCGAGGCCGATCCGATCGACCAACTCGTGATCGATGACGAACTCGCACGTGCTGGCGTCCGCCGTCCGGGCAACCACATCGGCATCGGGTGGGCGGCGCCGACGATCTTCCTTGCCGGAACCCCCGAACAGCACGAGCGATACCTCCCGAAGATCTTCAGCGGGGAGGAGATCTGGAGCCAGTTGTTCTCCGAGCCCGATGCCGGATCCGACCTCGCCAATCTCGCCACCCGAGCCGTGCGCGACGGAGACGAATACGTGGTGAACGGCTCGAAGATCTGGTCGAGCGGGGCACACCATTCCCAGTTCGGGATTTTGATCGCGCGTACCGACCCCGACCAGCCCAAACACAAGGGCATCTCGTACTTCATCTGCCCGATGGATCTTCCCGGCATCACGATGAGCCCGATCGTCGACATGACCACGGCGCACTCGTTCAATCAGGTGTTCTTCGACGACGTGCGTATCCCGGCGTCGCTCCGAGTCGGCGAGGAAGGCGATGGCTGGCGACTCGCCAAGGTCACGCTGTCGAACGAACGGGTGTCGCTGTCGGCGGCCGGATCGCTGTGGGGGGTCGGCCCCTCCGCCGACGATCTGATCGAGTTGATCCGGCACAACGGTGAGCTGACCGACCCCGTACTTCGGGACCAGGCTGCACGGCTGCACATCGAGGCCCAGCTGCTTCACCTGAACCGAATGCGAAGCCTGAGTGCGCGACTCAAGGGCAAGACCCCGGGGCCCGAGGCCTCGATCCAGAAGATCATGGCCGACTAGCACGGCCAACACGTGATGGCATTGGCATCGGCCCTCGCCGGGGCGAACGGGATGCTCACCGGTTCCGGCCCGGCGGGCGTGATCGCGCCGAGTGCACGGAACGGCCCGACCGAGAACAATCTCGGTGCTGCCCGGCAGTTCCCCGACGTCGATCCGATCTGGCACTACGGCTACCTGTTCAGCCCTGCGCTCACGCTCGGCGGTGGCACCTTCGCCGTACAACGCAACATCGTCGGCGAGTTCGTGCTCGGTCTGCCGCGTGAACCCAATCTCGAACAGGGCCTCTCCTGGTCCGAGGCGCGCCAGCAGCGACCGTGACCTCAGCACCAGCCAGTGCGCAACGGTTAGGTTCGGTCCCGTGACATCGGCGCCGACACTCGGATTCGGCATCGACATCGGTGGTTCCGGCATGAAGGCGGCCATTGTCGACCTCGCCACCGGAGAACTGGTGTCCGAGCGCATCCGCATCTCCACACCGAAGCCGGCCACGCCCGGGGCAATGGCCGCAGTGGCCGCCGACCTGGTCCGCAGTCATGGATGGACGCAGGCAATCGGTGTCGGATTCCCTGGGATCGTGCGTCACGGGGTGGTCCACTCGGCAGCCAATCTCGACGACAGCTGGGTCGATGTCGACGCTGACGCGGTCTTCACCGAGGCGTGCGGCGTGGACGTGGCGATGGTGAACGATGCCGATGCAGCCGGACTCGCCGAGATGCGCTGGGGGGCCGGACGAGACGTGGCCGGTGTCGTTCTGGTGTTGACGTTCGGTACCGGTATCGGATCGGGCCTGTTCGTCGATGGAACTCTCGTGCCCAACACCGAACTCGGCCATCTCGAGCTCGACGGTCGCGATGCGGAGTCGCACGCTGCGGCGAGCGCTCGTGAGCGCGAGGGCATCGGGTGGAAGCAGTGGGCGCCGCGCGTCGAGCGCTATCTGCGACACGTCGAGATGCTGTTCTCACCGGATCTGTTCATCGTCGGCGGCGGCGCCTCAAAAGCTGCCGACACATGGCTGCCGATGATCTCGATCAGCACACCGATCGTTCCGGCAGCGATGGCCAACAACGCAGGCATCGCCGGCGCGGCCCTCGTGGCTCGCCAAGCCCACCTCTGACGGCCGGGCCGGCACGTTCCGCACTCGGCGGCGATGAGCGAACGGCCGGTATTCGGGCGCGTCGCTCATCGCTCAAGATCAGGGGAGACGTCGGGCGAGTTCCGCGCGGTACGCGGTCGCCCTGCGCAGTTTGATGTCCTCGTAGCCGCGCACCTGATCCGGCAGCCAGGCGATCTCGACCGACTGGTCGTAGGTGTCGACGTCGAGTCGACGGTTCAACGTGGCGATCGCGTCGATGAACTCGGGGATCATCGTCCGCTCGACTCGACGCACCTTCGCCCATCGGAACGGATCCGCCATCGTGCCGCGGATCGACTTGGCGGCCCGAAGCGCCCGCAGCGCCGGCACGGCCGTGCGTTGCAGTTTCAGCTTTCGATCGAGACCCAGTGAGCGCAGCATTGGGGGATGCAGGTGATAGGTGACCGTCGTGTCCGGCCCGCCGACCATCTCGTATCCCGCACGTCCGGCGTCGCCGAGTAGCAGTCGGGCCACTTCGTATTCGTCCTTGTAGGCCATCAGTTTGTGCAGGCTCCGGGCCGCCGCCTCGGTGTAGCGAGTCGAGTCGACCCCGGTCGCCCGTTCGGCCGCTCGGGCGTCGGCCACGACCGAACGGAAACGATCGGCGTACGCGACCGACTGGTAGTCGACGAGATCGTTCGCCAGCCGGTCGATGAGGTCGTCGACCGACTCCGGTCCGACAGCACGAATGAACCCGGCGGTGCGCTCGACCGCTTCGGGGTCGAGCGACCAGGCCCGACCCCATCTGAACGCGGCGAGGTTGGTGTCGACGGCAACGCCGTTCAACGTGATCGCCTGCTCGATCGCATCGAATGGAATCGGAACCGCACCCGCCTGGATCGCAGCGCCGAGCAGCAAGATGTTCGCAGTGGTCGTCGAGCCGAGGAGGCCGTCAGCCAGACCGGCTGCATCGAGGAACCGGTTGTCGTCGGCCCTGCTCACCTGGGCGACACGCTCTACGAGCACGGCACCGTCGGGCAGCGTGGTGTCTGGGTGCGTGACCATCTGGCCGGTGGGAACGGCCTCGGTCGATGCGATCACGACCGTGCGATCCGAGCGGACCCCGATGAGGTTCGAATCGCTCGCTCCGACAGGAAGGTCGAACGCCAGGAGGCAGTCGACGCCCGACACGTTTGCATGGTTCGACATCGCCGTCCCGCGTCGTGACACGCGCAGGTCGCTGACAACGGGACCGGCTTTCTGCGACAGCCCGGTCTGGTCGAGACCCCGTACGTGCAAACCAGCGAGCATTGCTGCGGTACCCAGTACCTGGCTGACGGTGACCACGCCGGTGCCGCCGATCCCGGTGAGCCGAACCGTGAAGTCGTCGGCGTCGACGAGGGCGGCTGCGGGTGCCGCGAGGTCGATCGGCGCTGCGGGGGAGGCGTCGCGGCGTGACTTCGCCAGCGTCGGGTCGATGGTCACGGTGGCGAACGACGGGCAGTCGCCCTGGAGGCACGAGAAGTCGAAGTTGCAGCTGGTCTGGTCGATTTTGGTCTTGCGTCCGTACGGGGTGTCGACGGGTTGCACTGACAGGCAGTTGCTCTTGTCGCCGCAGTCGCCGCAGCCTTCGCAGACCCGCTCGTTGATCACCACCCGGAAGCCCGGTGTGGAAATCGTGCCGCGTGCGCGCCCTCGCCGGTTCTCCGCGGCGCAGGCCTGGTCGTGGATGTGCACCGTGACACCCGGCGTCTCGGCGAGGACGGACTGCGCCTCGTCGAAGCGGCTGCGGTCCCACACGTCGACACCCGGCGGGAACGAGGCGGCTGGATGCCGAAGCGGATCATCGCTGGTGACGATCACCCGAGCCACACCCTCGAGCAGCAGCAACGACGCAACGTCGGGTACCGGCATCTGGCCCTCGGCATCCTGACCGCCGGTCATCGCCACCGTGCCGTTGTAGAGCAGCTTGTACGTGATGTCGACACCGGCGGCGACCGCCGCTCTCACGGCCAGGGAGCCCGAGTGGAAGAAGGTGCCGTCGCCGAGGTTCTGCACCAGGTGGTTTCGACCGACGAACGGCGCCATCCCGATCCACTGGGCGCCCTCACCGCCCATGCACGTGAGCCCGACGAGGTCACCAACACGCTCCGGGTCCATCATCGCAACCATCGCATGGCAGCCGATGCCGCCGCCGACGAGCGTGCCCGGCTCGGCGCGGGTGCTGCGATTGTGTGGACAACCGGAGCAGTAGAACGGCGCACGGTTCACGGTGAGCGCGATGCGCGTGCGTGGCGGGCTGATCAGGGTGTCGAGTGGGCGGAGCCGGTCGGCCAGTCGTGCCGACAGGCGGGCGTGCAGCGGGCCGAGCAGCGTGTCGACGTCGAGCGTGCCATGGCCGGGGAACAGCAGATCACCGTGCTCGTCACGCCGGCCCACCACGAGCGGATGATGGGAGCCGTCGTAGAACGAGCTCTTCAGGAGCCCTTCGAGGGTGGGGTTCTTCTCCTCGACCACCACCACCTCGTCGAGTCCGTCAGCGAATTCTCGGGCCTGCGTCGGATCGAGTGGGACCGGCATCAGGAGCTGGAACAACCGGACGCCAGCCTGGCGGAGGTCGTCGTCGGTTGCGAAGCCGAGCACCCGCAGTGCCTCGCGAACTTCGTGGAAGGTGTGACCGCTCGCTGCGATGCCGATCCAGTCGTCGACAGTCTGAGTGACCAGCCGGTTCAGTTTGTTGTCGACGCCGTACCGGCGCGCGAGAGGCCACCGGATCTCTTGGAACTCCCGCTCCATCTCGAGGGTGTACGGCGTGAGCAGGCGACCGTTCGGTTGCGGGTGGAACGGGTGGCCTCCGACGTCGACGACCGGGGACGACGCGTGGACCCGATCGGGATGGACGTCGACGGTGCCGGTGCCGTCGGCGACCGCAGTGACGAGCTTCAGCCCGGCCCACAAACCGCACGAACGAGACAGTGCAACAGCGTGCCGGCTGAGATCGAGCGCCTCTTGCACGTCGCCGGGGAACAGGATCGGCATGTGGAGATCGACCATCGTCGCGTCGCTCGACGACGGGAGCGTCGAGGACTTGGCGGCCGGATCGTCGCCGACCACCGCGACCACGCCACCGTGCATGGATGTCCCGCAGAACACGGCGTGGCGGATCGCGTCGCTGCTCCGGTCGAACCCGGGGCCCTTGCCGTACCAGATGCCGATCACGCCGTCGTAGAGCGCATCGTCGAGCGTCATCGCCAGCTGACTCCCCATCACAGCGGTTGCGGCCAGTTCTTCGTTGACGGCGGGTTGGACGACGATCGGGAGATCGGGCACCGTCGCCGATGCCCGGCGGAGCTCTTCGGTGTAGGTGCCGAGGGGCGATCCCTGGTACCCGGACGCGAACGCCGCCGTCGTCAGACCGAGACGGCGATCGAGACGCAGCTGGTCGACCGCGAGTCGAGCCACGGCCTGCACGCCGGACAGGAAGACCGTGCCGTCCTCGAGCCGGAACCGGTCAGCGAGTTCGTACGGCCGTGCTGTGCCTACCGGTTGCGTGTGATCGCTGTCGATGCTCACGTTTCCTCCCCTCATTCGGGCGCCCCAACCACTGTTGTAGCCCAGTCGAGCGAAATGAAACAAAGGGGTCAGCTTGACCCCTCGGTTTCATTTTGCTCAGACGAGGTGGTGGCGGACGCCGAGGCGAATGGCGGAGTCGTCGCCGGGAACGGGGAGCTGCGCCACGACGCGCAGTGACGGCCACTCGGCCGGAGTGAGCTGTTGGTACTCGAATGTCAGCTCGCCCGCAGTCGGATGACGGAATCGTCGAAGCCGGGTCTCGAACCCCGACACGTCGTGTTCGGCCCACCACTGCGAGAACACGTCGCTCTCCTTCGCGAGCAGTGCGACCAGCTCGGTCATCGCGGGGTCGTGGCGCACCGCGGAGGTGGCCGAGCGGAACTCGGCGAGCGCCTGGCGGGCGTGGATGTCCCAGTCGACGATCAATTCGCGCGTCGCCGGGTCGGCGAACAACACCCACAGCAGGTTCCGACGCGGTGGGTCGAGTTCGGCAATGCGCGGGTACAGGCGTGCCTGGGCAGCGTTCCACCCAACGAACTCCCAATGAGGTCCGAGCACGTAGGCGGGCGCCGGCATCAACGACTCGAGCAGGCGGACCAGTGCGCTCGGCGGCTCGGTCGGTGCGTCGACCATGGCCGTCCCCGGCTCGGTGAGCGACAGCAGGTGTTCCAGGCCGGCATCGTCGAGTCGCAGCGCGCGCCCGATCGCCAACAACACGTCGTCGGACGCGTTGATCCGGCGACCCTGTTCCAGCCACGTGTACCAGGTGAGCGACACGCCGGCGAGCATCGCCACCTCCTCGCGTCGAAGCCCGGGCGTCCGTCGCCCCCGCACCGACGGCAGCCCGACCTGTTCCGGACGCGTCGCCTCCCGGCGGGCGCGCAGGAACTCGGCGAGCTCCCGTCGGTGATCGGCCGCAGCGGTCGTGGGCATCGCCCACAGTCAAGCAAGAAACGTGGTGAGCGGTGCGGGCGGTAGGTGCGTGCATTGCTCACATCTCGGCGGGTGCGTGGGGGGAGGGGTACCGTGAGACGTGTGACCGTCACGACCGATCCCGCCATCTCAGTCGAAGCGATGCTCGAGGATCTCCGCACGCTTGTCGAGATCGAGTCACCGTCGCTCGACCTCGAGGCGTTGCAGCTGTCGGCTGCCGCCCTCGCTGCCATGATCGAGCGGCTACTCGGCCGGCCGGCGACGCTGATCGCGAGCGCGGCCGGCCCACACGTCCACTGGTCCGGGGGAGGCGACCCGAAGGTCCTTCTGCTCGGCCACCACGACACGGTGTTCCCCCTCGGTGCGTTGGCTGCTCGCCCGTTCACCGTCGCAGACGGACATGTCAGCGGACCGGGGGTGTTCGACATGCTCGCCGGCATCGTGCAGGCACTCCACGGTCTGGCGACCCTCGACGACCTGTCTGGTGTGGAACTGTTGTTCAGCGCCGACGAGGAAGTCGGTTCTGCGGCCTCGCGCGAGTTGATCGAGCAACGCGCCCTCGCGTGCGGCTCCGTCCTGGTGCTCGAACCGTCAGCCGACGGTGGTGCGCTGAAGACCGGCCGCAAGGGCTGCGGGACCTTCGATGTCGTGATTCACGGCCGGGCGTCGCACGCCGGACTCGAACCCGAGATGGGCGTCAACGCACTCGTCGAAGCGGCTCACCAGATCCTGGCGATCAACCAACTCGGGCGCCCGGAAGTCGGTACCACCGTGACCCCGACGGTCGCCAACGTCGGCACCGCCGACAACGTGGTCCCGGCCCATGGCCGTATCAAGGTCGATGTCCGTGTCGAATCGGGCGACGAGAAGGAGCGCGTCGAGGCGGCGATGGCGGCGCTGCGTCCTCTCGACCTCCATGCAACGATCGAGGTGTCCGGTGCGATCAACCGCCCGCCGATGCCCGAGTCGGCCTCGGCCGCCCTGATGCCCTTTGCCGCTGCGGTCGCTCCCGGGATCGAGGGCTACTCGGTGGGTGGAGGCAGCGACGGCAACTTCACGGCGGCGCTCGGTGTGCCGACGCTCGACGGTCTCGGTGCTGTCGGCGGTGGGGCGCACGCCGACCATGAGTACGTCATCGTGGCGACGATGCCCGAGCGAGCGCGCCTCGTCGCCGGCATCGTGCAACAGATCTGCGCCTGACCCGCCTGGCCCGGTCCGAGCGATGAGCCAACCGCCCGAATAGCGGCTTCTCGCTCATCGCCGGCCGTGCGCCGGCCTGAGCGATGAGCGAACCGCCCGAATCCCGGCCTTTCGCTCATCACTCTGAGGCGGCTGGCTGCGGCTCGGGTGGTGGTGAGGGCGAGCGGTCGAGGGCCGGCGTGATGTCGCCGGAGGTGAGTGAGCCGACCTTTCGGTACACGTCGAGTTTGTTGCGGGTGTCGACGATGTCGAGGTTGCGCATCGTGAGCTGTCCGATCCGGTCGAGCGGCCCGAAGGCAGCATCCTCGACCCGTTCCATCGAGAGGCGATCGGGTTCGTAGGTGAGGTTCTCGCTGACCGTGTCGAGGATCGAGTAGTCGTCACCGCGACGCAGCCGCAACGTGACCTCACCGGTGACCGCCGAGCCGACCCAACGCATCAGGGGTTCGCGCAGCATCAGACTCTGCGGGTCGAACCACCGGCCCTCGTACAGGAGACGCCCGACCCGTCGGCCCATCGTGCGGTAGTTCTCGATCGTGTTCTCGTTGTGGATACCGGTGACGAGACGCTCGTAGCAGATGTGCAACAACGCGAGGGCGGGACCTTCATAGATGCCACGGCTCTTGGCTTCGATGATCCGGTTCTCGATCTGGTCGCTCATCCCGAGCCCATGGCGACCACCGATGGCGTTGGCCGCCATCACCAGATCGACCTGCGAGTCGAAGGTTTGGCCGTTGATGGCAACTGGCCAGCCCTCCTCGAACCGCACTGACACGTCTTCCGTGGCGATCTCGACGGCGGGGTCCCAGTGTGCGACACCCATGATCGGCGTCACGATCTCCATGCTCGTCGCCAGTTCCTCGAGCGACTTCGCTTCGTGGGTGGCACCCCAGATGTTGGCGTCGGTGGAGTACGCCTTCTCGACGGAGTCACGGTACGGCAGGTTCCGCTCGGTGAGGAACTCGCTCATCCCCTGGCGACCACCCAGTTCCTCGACGAAGGTCGGGTCGAGCCATGGCTTGTAGATCCGCAGGTTGGGGTTGACCAACAGCCCGTATCGGTAAAAGCGCTCGATGTCGTTGCCCTTGTAGGTGGATCCGTCGCCCCAGATGTCGACACCGTCATCGGCCATCGCCCGCACCAGCAGCGTGCCGGTGACCGCACGTCCGAGCGGCGTGGTGTTGAAGTAGGTCTTGCCGGCGGTGGTGATGTGGAACGCACCGCACTGCAGGGCGATCAGGCCTTCGCGAACCAACTCGTCGCGGCAGTCGACGAGTCGCGCCTCCTCGGCGCCGTACACCTTTGCCCGCTCGGGAACGGTGTCGAGTTCGGGCTCGTCGTACTGGCCGAGGTCGGCGGTGTAGGTGTACGGGATCGCTCCTCGGTCGCGCATCCACGCCACCGCTGCCGACGTGTCGAGGCCACCGGAGAATGCGATGCCGACGCGTTCGCCGACCGGCAACGACATCAGGACTTTGGCGTTGGAGGCGCTGTTCGGTGCGGGGTCCGGCATGGCCAACGACGCTACCGGGCGTCGTTCACGGGCACGTCTTGCGTCTGGCGGTACGTCCCCGTGAACGACGCGGCCGACACCACCAGCACCGCACCGGCGATCGCGAACTCGATCGCTGCGAGTCCGGTCGAGCGCGACAGATCCGGCACGGCGATCGCCGCCAGTGCCACAGCGCCGACCAGTCCGATCAGTGGCAGCCGGCGAACGTTGTAGCTCGCCAGGATCCCGAACACGGCGGTCACGATGAACGGGACGAGTCGGATGACGATCGGCTGCGGATTGGACCGTGGGCCGAGCCACCACGTCGCGATGCCGAGCTCCTCGCTGGTTTTCCAGACGGCGAGGTAGGCGACGAACACGCCGACCCACGTGGTTGTCACCATGGCACGCCATGTCGGGGTGAGCTGACCGCTACGTGGAAAATGCCGTGCCGTCGGCCCGGGCGCCGGAGGATGCGTGGGCGGGTCGGTCGACGGTGCCGCGAGCCCGGGTGGGCCCGGTGGCGGCAGGGAACCGCCCGGTTGAGTACTCGCGTCTGGCACGGTTTCGCACCCTACGACCGGCGGCGCATCGATGCGACGCAGTGCGGGCGGTGGTTTCGTGCGCGGTGGGTGAGTGGGTCGGCGTGCAGAGTTGCCTGCGAACTCGCCAGCTACCCTCGCTGCGATGTCCTTCGTCGACACCACGCTCGGTGACCCCTTCGAGAAGCTGTCGATCTTCTATCCGATGTGGAACGAAGAGGAATACATCGAGCGAGCGCTCACTGCCGGACGCCGGGCGTGCGAGCAACTGGTTCGCACCGGCGACATCGGTGACTACGAGCTGATCGTGGTCGATGATGCCTCGACCGATCGCACCGCGGCGATCGCCGACCGTCTTGCAGCCGCCGACCCTCGAATACAGGTGGTGCACCACGCTCGCAACCGCAAGCTCGGCGGCGCGATCAAGACCGGGTTCGCCACCGCCACCGGCGACGTGATCCTCTACACCGACGCTGACCTCCCGTTCGACATGGCCGAGTTGCCGCGGGCGGTGCGTCTCCTGCGTGAGTACGACGCCGACATCGTCAGTGCCTACCGCTTCGACCGCACCGGCGAGGGCTATCTCCGATCGGTCTACACCTTCGTCTACAACCTCTTGATCCGCACGTTGTTCGACGTGAAGGCGCGCGACATCAACTTCGCGTTCAAGCTGTGCCGAGCGCGGGTGTTCGACCACGTCGAGCTGCGCAGCGAAGGCTCGTTCATCGACGCCGAGCTGGTGATCCGAGCGACCCGCCTCGGCTATGAGATGCTGCAGTTCGGCGTCGACTATTTCCCCCGTACGCGTGGTGTCTCGACGCTCAGTTCGCCCGCGGTGATCACCACGATCCTGCGAGAGATGTGGGAGCTGCGCGGCGATTTGGAGAACATCGAAGCCGTGGTGAATCGGCGCTGAACCGGCGCTGTGCCCGCGGCCACCGGGCGAATTCACATTGGTACGATGGCACCTCGAGCAACCGGTGAAGCCCTTCGACCCGACCCGGTCGTTCTCGCTGGTCGCCATCAATCACCGTGAACGACCGCCCGCTCCTCTCTCCCGACGCCCGCAAGTGGATGCCCGCAGCTGCTGCTGCGGGTGTGCTCGGCATTGTCGTGGTCGCTGGTGTGGCGCTCGGTGGCGGTGGTGGAGGAGAGGAGCGATCGGCACCGTTGGCGAGTGTCGACACGGTGGCGTTCTCCGCTCCGGCGACAGCGCCGGTGATCGAAACGATCGAGACATCGAGCCCGATCGCCAAGACGCAGCTCACGCGAACCCTTGCGAAGGGCATGGCCGGCGACGACGTGTCCGGTGTGCAACAGCGCCTGACCGACTTGGGCTTCTGGCCCGGGCCGGTCGACGGCTATTTCGGTGACGAAACCCGTCGTTCGGTGTGGGCGTACGAGAAACTGGTGCTCGGCATCGCCTTCGACGAACCGACCGGTCAGGTCACCGCCGAGATGTGGGATGCCATGCAGGAGCCGTTCGCGATCCAACCGCGTCGACCGAACTCCACGCCGAATCACACCGAGATCTACCTCCCCGAGCAGGTGCTCGCTGTCTTCCACGACGACGCCCCGGTGTTCATCAGCCACATGTCGAGCGGCGACAACGAGGAGTGGTGCGAAGAGGTCACGATCAGCCCGGGCGAGTACAACAACCCGGGCGACGAACCGCTCGTGCGCGGCGAATGCGGCAGGTCGATCACGCCCGGCGGTGTCTTCAACTTCACCCGCCGGGTCGAAGGGATCCGACAGAGTTCGCTGGGCGGTATGTGGGATCCGGTCTACTTCAACTACGGCATCGCCGTGCACGGAGCGCTCGACGTGCCACTCGCGCCGGCCTCGCACGGTTGCATCCGGATTCCATTGCCGCTCTCGCCGACGTTCCAAGACGTCACCGCCACCGGCGACCAGGTCTTCGTGTTCGACGGCGTGCAGGATCCCGAGTACTACGGTGCCCAGAAGCCGTACTTCAACCGCATCGATCCCGACTACTCCACCACCACCACGAGCACGACGACCACCACGACGGTGCCACCGTCGACCACCACTACGCCACCGTCGACCACGACGGAGCCGGGCACCACCACCACGGCGGCGCCGGCCACCACGACCCCCGCAGCGCCACCCGCCAGCACGACCACCGCAGCGCCCGCCGCCCCACTCGCTTCGCCGGCAGCCCCACTCGCTTCGCCGGCAGCCGCAGCGACCCCCTGAGCGTCGCGTTCGTCCACGATCGGGCGTTCGTGACAACGTGGCGATCGTGAGTGACGACGCCGTGAGTGCCTACGACGAGTTCGGGCTCTTTCACGAGAACATCGCCGAGTTCGACCTCGATGTCGCCGAGCTGCCATCGGTGGTGCGGATCGATACCGAGGTTGCCGATGGATCGGACGGAACCCGCATCGTCAGCGCGTTGCGCTGGGGGAGTGGCGAACCCGAGTTCGTGCTCGTGCACGGCGGCGCGCAGAATGCCCACACGTGGGACACGGTGGCGCTCGCACTCGGATGCCCACTGCTCGCCATCGACCTGCCGGGCCACGGGCATTCCGAGTGGCGTTCCGACGGGGCGTACAACCCGATGAACTTGGCTGACGACGTGGCAACGGTCGTGGCCACGCACGCTCCTCGGGCCCGGGTCGTCGTCGGGATGTCGCTCGGTGGGCTCACGGCGATGGAACTCGCCACGCGCCATCCTGCGCTGGTGCGTTCGCTCGTGATGGTCGACATCACTCCCGGGGTCAACGCTGCCAAGACCAAGGCAATCACGGACTTCGTCGACGGACCCCAGGAATTCGCCGGATTCGACGACCTGCTCGCTCGTACGATCGAGCACAACCCGACCCGCTCCGAGTCGTCACTGCGCCGCGGCATCCTCCACAACGCGCACCAGCAACCAGACGGTTCGTGGCAGTGGCGATACGACCGGGGGAGTCACGCCCGGTCACGTCAGTCCCAGGTGGTCGAGTCAGTGGATCTTCCGGTCGACCCGAGCGACTCGGCGGCGCCGCCCGATGCAGGCACCGAACTGTCGCCGCTGTGGGACGACCTCGCCTCGATTACCTGCCCTGTCGTCTTGGTTCGCGGTTCGTTGTCGCCGGTCGTCGATGACGACGACGTCAACGAAGCACGGCGTCGCCAGCCCGATGTCGCGGTCCACGTCATCGACGGAGCGGGACACAGCGTGCAAGGTGATCGGCCCGTCGAGCTCGCCGCGATCCTCGCCGCGATCCTGTGATCGAAGGCGGCGGTCGACGGGCAAACTCTGCTCAGAGCTGAGCGAGACAGGCATCGGTGCCCTCGATCACGCCCTTGCGCAGGGCGTCGATCTTCTCGAACGCATTCCCGACGACGTTGTCGTCGACGCCGGAGTCGCCGACGAGGAGCACCGTCTGGATCGCCTCGTCGAGATCACCTGCGGAAATTCGCACCGAGTCACGCGTTGCGAGCCGGGGCTGCGGGAGCACGAAATCGATCGGCGTGACGGTCTTCACCCAGCCGCCGGTGAGGCAGTCGTTGAGCAACGCCCGAGGCTCGCCGGTGAGGTCGGAACCGAGGGCGTCCTGCACCGCCTCGCTCCACGCCGTACCGAGTGCATACCCCACAGAAAAATCGCCGAGAGAATCGTAGAAGTCTCGGGCGACCGGTTCATTGAAGAACACTTCGTTGGTCGATGCGCACCAGGCTGTCCCCTGCGCAAGATCGCCACGCAGATCCTCACAGCGCACGTCATCGGTCGAGGGCACCACGACCACTCGCAGACGGTCGAGACCGGAGACGTCGAGCTCGTCGACCCAGTAGCGGTTCAGGTCCTCGGGGAGGAAGCCAATCAGGTCGTTCTCGCCGTAGCCGAAGGCGGCGTCGCCTCCGGTGTCGACGTCACCGGTCGTGAACTGGTTGGGCACGAGCGGAAGTGGGTCGTCGAGGAGTTCGGCGCAGCGCTGGGGACCTTCGTTGAAACCCACCTGGAACGAGCCGACCCGATCGAATGCCGAGCCGTGGCCACCAGGCACGAACTGGTCGATACCGACCGGATCACTCACCTTGGTCATCGCAATCAGGCCGGCGCGCACGTCGGCGTCGCTGAACTGCACCATGGTCGACTCGCCCCGTGCCGCGCGACCGGTCCAAGCGCCTGCGAAGCAGTCGGCCTGCTGCTCGGTCGTGATCGTCGGCAACGCCCGATCGAGCGCACCGATTCGGAGCTGGATGGCGTGGGCGAACTCGTGGGCCAGCACGGTGCCGATGGTGGCGGCACCGTAGTCACGCTCCAACTCGGCGAGCAGACCGTCGTCGCCGTCGTCGTACACCATGAAGTCGCCGACGCCGCAGTAGAAGGCAACGTACTCGGCCACGTCCTCGTACGTCGTGCGTTCGGAGCCACAGCCCGGGATGTCGTCGGGTCGCTCCGGGTAGGCCGCGTACACGTCACCTTCGAGCGGGGTGAACTCCTCGCCGTAGACCGTGGGGTAGGTCTCGGCCCACCACACCTGTAGATCGGTCATCACTGCGAGCAGGAAATCGTCGTAGGGGCGTGGAGGCTTGTTCGCACCGAAGTTGATCGCCTCGGGATCGACGTCACCGCTCGGCAGGATCGGCGTCGGCGCAGGCGTCGATGTCGGCGTCGGTTCGGGCTCGACCAGAGCGGGATCATCCGGTGCCGGCACGGTGATGGTGGGATCGTCGACAGTCGCCACGCGGATGGGATCGGCACGTTCGGATGTGACCTCGACAGTGCCCGCACATGCGCCGAGTACCACGGTTCCGGCCGTGATCAGGGCGAGCAGCCTCCCTCGATGCATGCACGAATGCTATGTCGATCGCACGTGTGCGGCTCGTCGGGCTCGAGGTCGTGACGAGTGCAGGGGATTCACGTCGCTGACGATCGGGTCAGGCTCCGGCGGGTCGACGAGCGACGTTGACGTCGTACTCGGCCGAACCGCTGATCACGATCTCGAACTCCCACGTTCCACCATTGCTGTCGGTCGCCGTGCACGGAAACGTCGTGCCCTCGTCCTGGTTCGCAGGCTCAGCGCACGTTGCGGTTGCGATGGTGGCATCCGTCTCGGGGAAGAGCGCATTGCGCAACTCGGCGTTCTCGACGATGAACGTCTCGGCATCGCTGCGGAAGTCGGCGGTGGTGGTGAAGCAGCCGGAGAGCGAGCCGCCGAGCACCAGTGCGGTGGCAGCGACAGTCGATCGACGAACGGAACGGCCCATCCGGCCAAAGCTACTGGAGGTGACGGTGGCGATGCCGGCGACTCAGGTGACTGGTTCGAGCGTCGACGATCGTCGGTACGTCGCGACCCGGTCCCACATCACGACGATCAGCGCCGTCCACACGAACCCGAAGCCGATGATCCGATCGAGTGGAACGGGTTCGTCGTAGAGCAGCCAGCCCAGTCCGAAGTTGATCACGGGCACCAACAGGTTCAGCGGCCCGAGCAGTGTGAACGGGATCGACTGGGCCGCCGCCGCGAAGAGCATCAGCGGCACCGCTGTCACGATGCCGGTGCCGGCGACGAGGATCCAGTCGGTGGTGTCAGCGGACTGCACGATGCTGTCGGGCGCCGTGGAGAAGGCGATCACGGCGATGACCGCCGGCACGAACAACACGAACGTCTCGCCGGCGAGACTGTCGACAGCGCCGAGCGGAACCCTGCGTTTTGCCAACCCGTAGAGACTCCATGTGGCCGCGATCAACAGTGCGATCCACGGTGGCCGGCCGTAGGAGATCGTGAGGATCGCGACAGCGACCGTCGCCAACCCGAATGCGATTCGCTGCGCGGCGGTCGGCTCCTCGTGCAACACGAACACCCCGATCGCCATCGTGGCGAGCGGGGCGATGAAGTAGCCGAGTGCCGTTTCGATCACCCGGTCGTTGGTGACGGCCCAGACGTAACATCCCCAGTTGACGGTGAGCAGTATCGAGGCCATGACCAGCCGACGAGCGGTCGGGCCGTGGCGCAGCGCACCGACGATGGTGGGCCACGTTCGCCTTGTGGTGACGATCACAGCCATCACGACGCCGGCAAACGACATCCGCCAGGCGATCAATTCGAATGCATCGAACGCTTTGAGCTGTTTCCAGTAGATCGTCAGGAAACCCCAGAGCAGGTACGCAGCGACGCCCAACTGCACTCCCCGCTGCACGGTTCGGGTCGCCGTGGGTGTCGAGGTCGTGGGGGCCGGCGCTGACATCTCCGCCAAGAGTACGGCGCTGCTGGCGGGACCGCGAAGGTGGTTGCGGTCACCTACCGTTGGGGCCGTGGAACTCCGAGTGAGCGACGAACCTGAAGCCGAGGCGGGTCGATGGCTGGCGGGCCGGCTGCGTGACGCCGTGCTCCAGCGAGGGGAGGCGACGTTGGCACTCAGCGGAGGGGGTTCTGCACCGCCGATGTTCGACGTGCTGCTGGCGCAAGACGTGCCGTGGAAGTCGGTGGTGATCTGGCAGGTCGACGAACGAGTTGCGCCGGATGGACATCCCGAACGCAATGCCGGCCAACTCGTCGACTTCCCGTGCCGGGTCGAGCTGATGCCGGTCACCGACGACGATCTCGCCGCGGCAGCCGACCGCTACGGGCGCTCGCTTCCCGATCGATTCGACGTGGTCCACCTCGGCCTGGGCGACGACGGCCACACCGCATCGTGGCCGCCGGGAGACCGGGTCGTCGACAGCGAGGACTCGTGCGAGGTGGTCGCCGAGTTCAACGGATTCCTGCGGATGACACTGACACCTGCAATCGTCAACGCCGCTCGCTCGCGCCTGATGCTCACCTATGGAGCCTCCAAGGCTCCCCTCATGAAACGCTGGCTCCTCCACGATCCGGCGCTCCCCGTCGATCGGGTCCGAACAGACGACACGTGGGTCATGCTCGATCCTGCGGCGGCCGCTGATCTTGCCGACCATGCAGGTGGGACCGCAGGGTAGGTTCGTCATCGATGGACACCGCCGACCTTCTCTCGGCCCTGGCCGAGCTGCCCCGTCCCGCCCACCTCTTACAACTGTTCGTCGACGATCCCGGTCGCGCCGATCGCTACGTCGTCGACGTCGCCGAGCTGCGTATCGACTATTCGAAGCACCGCATCGACGACACCGTGGTGGCAGCGCTCGTCGAGCTGGCCGAACGATCCGGGGTCGAGGCTCGACGTGATGCGATGTTCGCCGGCGATCACATCAATGTCACCGAGGACCGTGGGGTCGGGCACGTCGCGCTCAGGGCGCCGAAGGGCGACGTGATGATCGTCGACGGGGTCGACGTGGTCGCAGACGTCCACGAAGTACTCGAGCAGATGAGTGCCTTCGCAGATCGCATTCGCTCCGATGAGCGCATCACCCACGTGGTCAATATCGGCATCGGCGGATCCGACCTCGGCCCGGCGATGGTGTACCAGGCGCTCGCCGCCGACCGGCACGAGCGGATTCGCTGCTCGTTCGTGTCCAACGTCGACGGCGCCGACGTCGCCGGCGTGCTGGCCGACTCCGACCCGGCCGCCACCTTGTTCGTGATCGCTTCGAAGACGTTCGGCACGATCGAGACGCTCACCAATGCTCGCACCGCACGTGCGTGGTTGGTCGACGCGCTCGGCGAGGCGGCCGTCGCCGATCACTTCGTGGCGGTGTCGACCAACGCCGAGCGAGTGTCAGAGTTCGGCATCGACATTGCGAACATGTTCGGATTCTGGGACTGGGTGGGAGGTCGGTACTCGGTCGACTCGGCGATCGGGCTGTCGGTGATGATCGCCATCGGGCCCGACCGTTTCCGCGAGTTCTTGCACGGATTCCACCTCGTCGATGAGCACTTCCGCACGGCTCCGCTGGCCGGGAACGCTCCGGTGATCATGGCGCTGCTCGGGGTCTGGTGCGTCAACGGGCTTGGCTTCGACACCAAGGCGGTGTTGCCGTACGCCGAGGAACTGGGTCGTTTCCCGGCGTATCTCCAGCAGCTCGACATGGAGTCGAACGGCAAGTCGGTGCGCCTCGACGGGTCTCGGGTGGCGGGTGAGACGGGACCGATCGTGTGGGGCGAGCCGGGTACGAACGGCCAGCACGCCTTTTACCAGCTGCTTCATCAGGGCACGCGTATCGTGCCGGTCGACTTCATCGGATTCGCCACCCCGCACCACCCCTACCGCGAGCATCACGATCTGCTCATGGCGAACCTGTTCGCACAGTCCGAGGCGCTGGCCTTCGGACGCGACGCTGCCCCCGGTGAGCCGTATCGACAGTTCGACGGTGATCGCCCGAGCACGGTGATCCTCGCCGAGCGACTGACACCGTCCGTGCTCGGACAGTTGATCGCCCTGTACGAGCACATCGTGCACGTACAGGGCACGATCTGGGGCGTCAACAGTTACGACCAGTGGGGCGTGGAGTTGGGCAAGGAGTTGGCGAACCAGATCACTCCCGAGCTCACCGGCGAGCCGAACCCGCAGGTCCACGACACTTCCACCAACGCCCTCATCGCCTGGTACCGCGCCCGCCGCTGACGGACCAACTCGAAATTGCCCCCGATTGTGACGCTGACCGTCACGATCGGGGGCAATTCGCGGTGTTGGATACGGGGTGGGGTACCCTGGGTCGATGCGATTTCCGGAAGACGTGAACGACGATGTGTTGAAGCGGCTGCGTCGTCTCGAAGGTCAGATCCGCGGCGTCCAACGCATGATCGAGGAGGGGCAGGATTGCGTGGATGTCGTCACCCAGCTGTCGGCGTGCAAGGCAGCGCTCGACAAGGTCGGCTACCGACTGGTGGTCGCTGGAATGCGCCACTGCGTGTCTGCGCCGGCGGGATCCGACGAACATCGCGCACTCGACGCCGACGAGCTCGAGCGGTTGTTCATGAAGCTCAGCTGAGCGCTCGGTTGTAGCGCTCGGCGCCCGATGGGCAAGACTCGACCCATGCGCGACTACTCCAACATCTACATCGACGGTGCCTGGGTTCCTTCCGACGGAACCGGCCGCATCGAGGTCATCAACGCCGGCACCGAACAGGTGATGGGCTCGATCCCCGAGGGCACGGCCAGCGACGTCGACAAGGCTGTTGCAGCAGCTCGCCGCGCGTTCGATTCGTGGGCGGGCACCCCGGTCGAAGAACGCCAGAAGTACATGATCCGCCTCAACGAGGCGCTCCAGGCGCGTTCGCCCGAGATCGCCGAGGTGATCGCCGGTGAGGTCGGCATGCCGATCACGTGGTCGACCATGATCCAGGCGGGGCTGCCCGCCGGCAACATGCAGACCTACGCCACGCTGCTCGATACGTTCCAGTTCGAGGAGACGATCGGCAACAGCCTCGTCGTCAAGGAGCCGGTCGGTGTCGTCGGTGCGATCACGCCGTGGAACTATCCATTGCATCAGATCGTCTGCAAGCTCGGCGGCGCACTTGCCGCCGGTTGCACGTTCGTGCTGAAGCCATCCGAGGTCGCGCCCCTGAATGCATTCATCCTCGCCGAGATCGTGCACGAGATCGGCCTGCCGGCCGGTGTGTTCAACCTGGTCACCGGCACCGGCTCGGTGGTCGGCGCAGCGATCTCCGAGCATCCCGATGTCGACATGGTCAGCTTCACCGGATCGACGCGCGCCGGCAAGCAAGTGGCCGCAGCGGCCGCCGGCACCGTCAAACGCGTGGCGCTCGAGCTCGGCGGCAAGTCGGCCAACATCGTGCTCGACGATGCAGATTTCGCCGCCGTGATCCCGAAGGGGGTCTTTGCCTGCTATCTCAATTCCGGCCAGACCTGCACCGCCCATACCCGCATGCTGGTGCCCAACAGCCGCTACGACGAGGCCGTGGCCATCGCTGCGGCTGCCGCCGAGGCGATGGGTGTCGACGACCCGACCAAGGAGGGCATGCATCTCGGCCCGCTGATCTCGCAGGCCCAGTGGGATCGCGTGCAGGACTACATCCAGAAGGGCATCGACGAAGGTGCCGTTGTTGCAGCCGGCGGCCTCGGTAAGCCCGAGGGTCACGAGACCGGCTACTTCGTGAAGCCCACCGTGCTCGCCAACGTCACCAACGACATGATCGTGGCCCAAGAGGAGATCTTCGGCCCGGTGCTGTCGATCATCGGCTACGACGACGACGACGACGCGGTGCGAATCGCCAACGACAGCCTCTACGGTCTGTCCGGCGGCGTGTGGTCGGCTGACCAGGACCGTGCGATCGCAGTCGCTCGCCGGATGCGCACCGGCGCGGTCGATGTCAATGGTGGCAGCTTCAACATCGCGGCGCCGTTCGGCGGCTACAAGCAGTCCGGCTACGGCCGCGAGAACGGCCCGTACGGCATCGACGAGTTCCTGCAGACCAAGTCGCTGCAGCTCTGAGCCCGCGACGGTGTTCGAGATGTGCCTGGGGACTCGGCGTGTGCGGTCCCGAGCACATCTCGAACACCGAGCTAGCGTCGACGGCTGATGGTGGACAGGATCGAGCGCCTCACCAACTTGTTGGCCCTGCTGCTCGAAACGACCCGGCCACTGAGTCTCGTCGAGATCGGCGGAGAGCTCGACGGTCAGTATCCCGAGAGCGACAAGGCCCGTCGTGCGTCGTTTGAACGTGACAAGTCGGCGCTGCGCGACATCGGTGTGCCGATCGAGACCCAGATCGTGGGTGGCGGGCCGTATGCGGGACAGACCACGTATCGCATCGATCGGCGTGCGTACGAGCTCGCCGACCTCGATCTGGCACCCGACGAGATGCGGGCGCTGCAGGTGGCGGTCGCTGCGGTGCGAACCGACTCCGGCCAGGAAGCGATCTGGAAGCTCGGAGGTGCGCTGGGCGACGAACGTCCGCCGGTGTCTGCGGTGATCCCCGAACGACCGGAACTCCCAGCGATCCGATCAGCGGTGGCTGCGCGTGCCTCGATCGAATTCTCCTATCGGGGCGAGCAACGAACTCTCGATCCGTGGGGTCTCTTGCTGCGTGGCGGCTTCTGGTACGTGATCGGCCACGACCATGCTCGCGTCGAGCAGCGGACGTTCCGCGTCGACCGCTTCGACCGTCCCGATGGCGGCAATCACACCGACGGGATCGAGGTCGGCGAGCCGGGCTCGTTCGAGCGACCGACGTCGTTCGACCCCCGAGCAGCGTTTCCAGCTGATCCGAAGCAGATCGGCTACGGCGTCGACGAGAGCATCGATGCGCTGGTGCGAATCGATCCACTTCGGGCGTCGGCGGTCGAGCGCGAGCTGGGTGCCGACCGTGTTGTCGAGCGTCGTAGCGACGGCGCGCTCCTGGTGTCGGTGCCGGCAGGCAATCTCGCCGCATTCCGGTCGTGGGTGCTCGGCCTGCTCGATCACGCCGTCGTCGAGTCACCGCCAGAGATCCGACAACATCTGATCGACTGGCTCACCGCTGTCGTCGATGACGACACCGGTATCGGTGCCGACGACGCGGTCGATCGAGTTCGGCGATGAGCGGTCCCCGGAACGCAGAAGATCGTCTCCGACGATTGCTCGTGATGTTGCCGTGGTTGATGGAGGTCGGTGAGGCACCACTCGCGGAGGTGGCGCGACGCTTCGACATGACGCAGGCGCAGGTGCAGAGCGATCTCGAACTGGTGGCAATGTGCGGGTTGCCGCCCTTCGTCGACGAGATGATCGACGTGTTCGTCGACGACGGCATCGTTTTCGTCGGTGTGCCGCGGTTGTTCACGAGGCCGCTGCGCCTCACCGCCCCTGAGGCGTTCTCGCTCCTCACCTCGGCGAGAGCGGCAATGGAGTTGCCTGGTGCCGATCCGGCCGGAGCGCTGGGCCGAGGCCTCTCCAAGCTGGCGAACGCCCTGGCCGATGCCGGCCTCGACCCGGCGATGGGGACTGCCGGGGTCGACGACACCGCCGGCGTCGTCGTCGATCTGGCTCGGCCGGAACTGACCGACGAGCTTGCCGAGGCTGCTGCCGCAGGCGCCGAGTTGGAGATCGACTACTACTCGCCTGCTCGGGCCGAGATGACGCGCCGTTCGATCGTGGCGCGCCATGTGTACGCGAGCGCCGGGCACTGGTACGTGCTCGCCGATGACGATCGTTCGAAGTCGCGGCGGACGTTCCGGATCGACCGAATCGAGTCGATCGAGGCGACCGGTCGAGTGGTCGCCGTCGAGGCGGTGCTGAGGCCTGACGGATTCTTCGAAGATGCCGATCTGGCGTTGGCGACGATTCGGCTCGCCCCTGATGCGCATTGGATACTCGATCAGTATCCGATCGATAGTGTCGTCGAGCTTGCCGACGGATGGATCGAAGCTCGGCTCCCCGTGTCGAGCGAGCGTTGGTTGGCCAAACTCCTGATCCGGCTCGGTCCCGACGCTGCCCTGATCGAGCCGGCCGGCGACAATCCAGCCACAGCGATCGCCCGGACGGTGCTGGCGCGGTACGGCACCACTGCGGGCTGACGGGCGATCAGCGAACGTAGAACGGTTCGAGTTGTGCCACGTCGGCGATGCCGTGGGCAGCGATGAGGTGGGGGAGGATCGCCGCCGTTGCCGATGCGTCGCCGAGGGCGTCGTGGGGTCGCTCGAGCCTGACGCCGTAGCGCTCGCATACGTCGCCGAGGCGGTGCGACAGCTTGCGATCCGGGTCGAGGCGGCGTGACATGTGCAGGGTGCACAACCTCGGTTGGAGACCGAGCCGCACCGGGTCGTCGGTTGGGCGCCGCCGAGCAGCGCGAACGAGGAAGTCGCTGTCGAACCGAGCGTTGTGAGCCGTGAAGATCGAGCCGACCATCCGTCGACCGAGTTCATCGAGCGCTTCGTCGAGCGTAGGCGCGCCCTTCAAGGTGCCCCGGGTGATTCCATGGATGCTCGTGGGCCCGACACGCTGCAGTGGCCAACGCAGCTTGACCAACGACTCCCACTGATCGACGACGGCGCCGTCGGCCTCGACGACGACCATACCGAGCTGCAGTATCCGGTGGCGCCGAGTGTTCAGCCCGGAGGTCTCCAGGTCGACGACAGCGAAGCGGGGGAGGGCCACGCCACCACCCTAGACAGAGGGTGTCGCAGTGCTGGTGGCTCCGCGTTCAGCCGGTCTGTTGTTGCAACCGCGCTCGCACGCCGATGGGAGCGGAGACCGTGAAGCCGGCGAGGTGACGGTCCTCCTCGGATTCGCCGGCCCAGTAGCCGTATTCGTGGTTGTTGCGTGCGTGCGACCGGCACGGCTCCTGCACCGGGCACGCAGCGCACAGTTTGTGCGCTTTGGCTTCACGGCGAGCTCGCGCTTGGGGTCGTTCTGCTTTCGGCGGGAAGAACAGTCGTGTGCGTCCTTTACAGGCAGCGCTCTCCTGCCAGGGCGAGTCGTACTCGTAGTCGAACAGTTCGGACACAGCCACCGGGCACTCCCTTTGCGGTCATGGGCGGCGTGAAATCGGAACCGTGATGCGCCGCTGAGCTCTATTTAACACTAAATGTTCGGTGCCGAGGCCGCAACTGGATCACATTGATTTCGACGAATGTCAGTGCGCACTGTCGAGGCGGTGTGCGACGCCGCTCGTCAGAGGAGTTCGGCGGCCAGGCTGGCCACGTCGCTGCGCTCGCAGGCGGTCAGGGTGATGTGCCCGAAGCACGCCTGTCCGGAGAACGCAGAGGCCAGCACGCTCAGGGCATTGTTCGATTCACCCAGGTACGGCGCATCGATCTGGCTCGTGTCGCCGGTGAAGATCACCTTCGTTCCGTCGCCGACACGAGTGAGGATCGTGCGCAGCGTGGTCGGCTCGAGATTCTGAGCCTCGTCGACGACCACGAACTGGTGCTGCAGCGACCGCCCGCGCAGGAAGGTGACGGATTCGAGCGACAGCTGACCACGGGTGGTCAGCTCGTCGACCATCTGGCGTGCATCGTGGATGCTGCCACGATCGGTGAGGGCGACGACCGAATCGTGGATGGCCGCCATCCACGGATCGAGCTTTTCCTCGAGGCCACCGGGCAGGAAGCCGACGTCGGCACGTCCGACGGGAACCAATGGGCGGTAGACGGCGAGGCGTTCGTACCGGTTGCGTTCCACGACCTGCTCGAGCCCTGCTGCAATCGCAAGAATCGTCTTGCCGGTGCCGGCACGACCGTCGAGTGCGACCACAGCGATGTCGGGATCGAGCAACAATTCGAGCGCGAACCGTTGCTCCTTGCTCCGAGGCCGCAGCCCCCAGGCTTCGGGAGTGTGCTGCGAGAGCAGGACGAACTCGCCGTGCACGGCGCGCACGAGCGCTGATTGTGAGCCCGAGCGCAGTACGGCGAACTCGTTGTCGTTGAACTCGACCGTGTCGTCCGTGACGACGGCGTCGACGGCGATCGCGCCGGCGGCGTACAGACAGTCGATGGATTCGAACGGTGCCTCGAGTGTGGTCCAGCCAACGGTCGGCCGGTTTCGGTCCGAGCGGGTGAGGCGGTGCTCGGCGGCTTCGACGCCGAGGTGGGCGGCCTTGATCCGAAGCGCAGCGTCGTTGCTGATCATCGTGGTCGGGCCGAAGTCGGACTGCCCGATCGCAGCGCCGATGATCCGGTTGTCCGGCACGCTGGGGTCGAGGCCATGCTCGACCAGCAGATGTTTGCGGATGTTGTTGATCTCGATCTGCAGTGTCGCCGTGCCGTTGCCGGTCGGGACGGGTTTCGCGAGCGACCCGCCATGGGCGACTCGAAGTTCCTCGAGGGTCCGAAGGGCCGTGCGCGCCGATCGGCCCACGTCGTCGGGTCGACTCTTCAGCCCGTCGAGTTCCTCGACGACGGTGAGTGGGATGATCACGTCGGCGTCGACGAATTCGAGCACACAGGTCGGGTCGGCGATCAACACCGAAGTGTCGACCACCAGTCGGGTCCGTTGCACCTCCTTCGTCGGCTCGGACCCGGTTGTCGCCCCGTGGGGCTTGCGGGTCGATGCGTCAGCGGACGAAAGCAGGTCGGTCACCATCACTCCTCGGCGGATGCCTCGTGGACTCGATGTGAATCAGCTGTCATATCCAACGGATTCAGGTTGTAGTCGAGCGGTCGCGCGACGTGGTGGATCCCGACGATCCTCAGTACCGGCAAGGTCCATCTCCGATGTCATTGCAAATGCAATGACATCGGTGCTTGAACACGGGTGGTCCGAGTCGGTCACATGGTCGTGTTCCGCCGTTGAACTGGTGGAAACGGTCTCGGCGCCACACGCCGGGGTGAACAGCATCAACACCCATCCGAAAGAGGACTCAATGGCAACCAAAGCAGAACTGATCGACGCAGTGGCAGACGCCGCAGGTGTGTCGAAGGCCGACGCTGAGCGCACGCTCGGTGCATTCTTCGATCACGTGGTCACATCGACCAAGAGCGGCGAGAAGGTCGCATGGCCGGGCTTCGGCTCGTTCAGCACCACCAAGCGCAGCGCACGCACCGGCCGCAACCCTCAGACGGGTGCACCCGTGCAGATCAAAGCATCGACGGCGATGAAGTTCAGCGCCAGCTCGACGCTCAAGACCGCCCTGAACGGCAAGTGACCTGATGGCCGTCAAGAAGGCTCCGGCCAAGAAGGCTCCTGCGAAGAAGGCCCCTTCGAAGAAGGCTCCGGCCAAGAAGGCTCCGGCCAAGAAGGCTCCGGCCAAGAAGGCTCCGGCCAAGAAGGCGCCAGCGAAGAAGGCGCCAGCGAAGAAGGCGCCAGCGAAGAAGGCGCCGGCCAAGAAGGCGCCAGCGAAGAAGGCTCCGGCGAAGAAGGCGCCAGCGAAGACGGCGCCAGCGAAGAAGGCGCCAGCGAAGAAGGCTCCAGCGAAGAAGGCGCCAGCGAAGAAGGCTCCAGCGAAGAAGGCTCCAGCGAAGAAGGCTCCAGCCAAGAAGCGCTGAACACGTCAGCAAGGTTGTCGAACGAGGGGCCTGCGGGTCCCTCGTTCCGCGTCTGGCCCCGGCTGCTGAGTTACAGGTCGGCGATCAACTTGAAGACTTCGGCGGCATCGATGTCGTACGGCCGGCCCAGCTCGCCGAGACGAGAGCGGATCCGCTGCGCGAACGCCGCCATCTGCTCGTCGTCGAGCGCCTTCATCGTCGATTCGAACTGGCTCTCGTGAGCGGCCAGTGCGTCGAGTTTCGTGTCGACGAATTCGCTGACGTCCTCAGCGTGATCCGGCGCATCGGCCTCCCACAACAACAGCGCATCGGGTCGATGGTGTGCGACGCCGTGCTCGCGGAAGAAGTGTGGATCACGGGCGGCCACGATGCCCTCGCATGCCAGCAAGCCCGCATGCCGGTGGTCCGGATGCAGGCGGTAGCGCTTCCAAGGATCGTGGCCCAGCACGACCTGCGGTCGTAGCTCGCGGATGACACGGGCAACCTCGCCGCGTGTCGCCAGGTCGCTGTCGAGTTCTCCGTCGACTCGTCCGAGGAACCTGACTTCACCGGCGTTCGATCCGGCCAGGCGTCGGGCCGCCTCGCGCTGTTCGTCCTGGCGGCGGATGGCGAGTGCCGTCACGTCGACGTCGGGATCCCATGTGCCCTTCGATCCGTCGGTACACACCAGGTGGTGGACGACGCAACCGTCGGCGGCCCACTTGGCCAACAGGCCCCCGCAGCCGAACTCGACGTCATCGGGGTGCGCGCCGATGGCGAGCGCCGACGTCGGTGTGGCCAGATTGACGGTTGCGGGAGTTGGCGACGCGCCGGAGTTCAGCGCGCTGGGTTGGCCGGGTTCGTTGGCAGCCATGACGGGAGCACCTTCGCGATCAGAGGGTGGGCAAGATCTCGCGGGGTGTCGAGATCGAGTGAGAGTTGGGGGTCGGCGCGCACCTCGACCGGCACGGATCCAACAGCGAGCGCCTGTTCGAGATGACGTGAGAACGAGCCGCCACCGTAGGCCGCTCGGAGCGGGTGTGCCACCGGGAACGACATCACATTGGTGCCATCGTGGCGGCGGTCGGGGACCAGCGTGATGCAGCCCTCGCGGGCGACGTCGAGCAGGGCGCCGGGCAGCGCCAGGTCGGCATGGCTGACGAGTACGTGGTCGTAGTGGTTGGCCACGATGTGGTCGACCCCGTCGTCGACGGCGCCGTTGAGGCCGAGCCCGGCTCCCCAGATCACCTCGGCTCCCATTCGGGTCGCCCACTCCGCGACCTGGTCGTCATCGCAGGCCACGAAGGTCGGGATCTCGGCGACGGTGTCCAGTACGCCCGTTGCCAACCACTCGGCGAGACGAGCCCGGTCGCCGGTCGTGAGCACGTCGGTGAGGCGACCTTTGGCCGCCGTGAATCGTTTGACCGGGACCAGGACGGCGAGACGCACTGGAGCCCACTGTAGGAGGGCACCGGCCCGAGCGGCGACGTCGCAGTACAGTGACCGGAGCGTCGCAGGACGGTGGCGCCTGCGCCGCAGTCTGCGGCCCGAGTTCGACCGGGGGACCGACATGAGTGCATCGACGATCAACGTGGCGGTCATCGGAGCCGGATCGTGGGGAACCACGGTCGCGGCGCTCGCGGCGGTCAACACGCCCACCGTGCTCTGGGCGCGGCGCAGCGACCTCGCAACGGCGATCAACGAGTCCGGCGTGAACCCTGAATACCTGGCGAACTTCACGCTGCCCGAGGCCCTGCGTGCCACCGACTCGCTCGCCGAGGCCGTGTCGCACGCGGATGTCGTCGTGATGGCGGTGCCATCGCACGGCTACCGCGATGTTGCCGTCGAAGCAGCCGCATGGATTCGGCCTTGGGTGCCGGTCGTGTCGCTGGCGAAGGGGCTCGAACGCACGACGCTGAAGCGGATGAGCGAGGTCACCGCCGAGGTGATGCCCGGCCATCCGGTGGCGGTGCTCACCGGTCCGAATCTGGCCAAGGAGATTCTCGGTGGTCAACCGGCTGCCAGCGTGGTCGCGATCGACGAGGTCACCATCGCCAACGAACTGCAGCGCATCTTCAGCCGACCGAGCCTGCGGGTGTACACCAACACCGACGTGGTCGGGTGCGAGGTGGCTGGCGTGGTCAAGAACGTCATCGCCATCGCCGCCGGCATGGCCGAGGGGATGGGGTTCGGCGACAACACGCGCGCCACGCTCATCACCCGGGGCCTCGCCGAGATGACCCGCCTCGGGGTGGCGATGGGCGGGCACCCGGAGACGTTTGCCGGTCTCGCAGGAATCGGCGACCTGATCGCGACGTGTTCGTCGAAGCAGAGTCGCAACAACCAGGTCGGCTTGCAGCTCGGCGAGGGCAAGACGATCGAAGAGATCCTCGCCGCCACCAACATGGTCGCCGAAGGGGTCAAGTCGTCGCCGAGCGTGCTCGACCTCGCCCGCCGGTACGGTGTCGAGATGCCGATCACCGAGCAGGTCGTCGCCGTGTGCCACGAGCACCGCCCCGCACCGGATGCGCTGGCGGCGCTCATGCAGCGCAGCCGCAAGGGCGAATTCGAAGCGTGAACGCCACCGATCTCGGTGCCACCAACATCGACCCGTCCGCTGACGCCACGTTGATCGGTGCCACCGGTTCGCCATGTCGAGCCTGGGTGACATCGTGCGGCGACGTCGTTCCCTGGCGCGACTCCGACGACAGCACCACCCTGCAGTGGTTCGTCGCGGCCGAGGATCGCTGGCACGTGCCCGCACACGAGGCGGCCGTACGCCAACGCCGGATCGAAGGCACCCCGGTCGTCGAAACCCGGGTGAGGGTGCCGGAGGGTGATGCGATCCAACGTGTGTGGTCGGTGCCCGACGCTGGCGGCTTGACGGTGATCGAGGTCGAGAACGCCTCCGCACTGCCGTTCGCCGTTGCATTCGCCGGAACGAGGGTGCTCACCGAGCGTCCGCCGGCCGACGTCGAGATCCGTGGGATCGATCTGCCCGATGGGGCGATCGTGCTGCCGGTGGCTCACACGGCGTCGATCCGGGTCGCGATCCCGCATGACCCTGCCCGCTTCGCCACATGGTCCTTGCCCGTGCTGGCGCCGCCCATGGCGATCGTGCGGGGCTGGGAGACGGTCGTCCACCGTGCGAGTCGACTGATGCTCCCCGACTCGGGCCTCGGTGAAGCAGTCACGGCGGCCCGCAGCGATCTCCTGCTCGCCGGCCCGGTCGACGTCGATGCCGACGTTGTCGGATTCCTGCTCGACGTTGCCGAACTCGGTCGCCTCGGCGACGACGCCGAGGCCTGGATGCCCGAGATCGTCGAGCCGATCGCCTCGATCGGCCGCCTCGACGACGCAGAGATCGACCTGGCACTGCGGGCCTGCGAACGGCTCGCATTGTCGGCGAACGACGAACGAGCCGCCGGTGACATCGCCAAGATCCGTGGACGCAGGCTCCGTGACGGTCTCGTCCGCTCATCCGCAACGGGCAAGCCTTCGTCGTTCTCGGATCTGCGGCGAGGTAGGTCGGTGGGACGGTTCGTCGCCCAGGTCGAACAGCGCATCGCCGACGAGGGGCGGTTGTTGCCGCTCGGAATCCCGCGTCGTTGGCTCGGATCGAACTTCGAGGTGCATGGTGTGCCCACCGGACCCCGCTCCACCGTCGGGGTGGGCGGGGGCGGGGGGGGCGGACGGCCGGCGGGGGGGGGGGGGGCGCCCCGGGCCGGCCCGAAGGGGGGGGGCCCCCCGGGGGCGGTGGGGGGGGGGGGGGGCGGCCGGGGGGGGGGGGGGGGGGGG
>JANPKU010000215.1:0-64307 GCA_031426215.1 Actinomycetes bacterium | reverse complement strand
GGGTGATCGATCAGGACGTCGAACGCCGGGTCGCCGCAGTCGAGCACGTTGTGGAGTTCGAACCCGGAATCGGCGGTGTAATCACGGCGCTGCGCATTGCCGAACCACTCGCCATGACCGAGCGACGGGAACCGCTCGTAGGCGTCGTTGAGCGCCGACAGCTCGTCGGCCGACAGCGCCCCCTGGAGAACGAGAAACCCGCGCAGATCGAATTCGTAGTCGTCGAGGGCTGTCGGAAGCGCCATGGCGGGAAACGTAGCTGTTCGCACGCCGGTCATGCGTTTGCTTTCATTTGTTGACACCGAACGAAAGATGGTGAAAGATATCGAAAGTGATCGGGGGTGTCGATGTCGAAGAAAACTTGCCGGCTGAGGTCCGCCAACAGCGCACCCACGAGTACCTCAACGAACGGGGATTCGTCCGTGTCCGAGAGCTGTCCGATCGATTCGGCATCAGCACCGTCACCGCCCGGAACGATCTCGATGCGCTCGAGCAGCGGCGCCTCGTCCAGCGGGTCCACGGTGGCGCCATGCCGTTCAACCGTTCCCGAGGCGAGCAGTCGTTCGAAGAAGTGTCCACGCAACGCGCCGACGAAAAGCTTCGTATCGCGAAGGCGGCTGCCGAACTGGTCTCGACCGGCGAATCGATCCTGGTCGACGTCGGTACCACCGCTGCGGCGTTCGCAGCGCAACTCGTCGGTCGCCGTGATCTCGGCGAACTCAACGTGATCACCAACGGCATCAGCATCGCGCTCGCCCTCGAGGCCGCCCATCCTCGCTTCTCGATCGTCGTCACCGGCGGCACCCTTCGACCCAAGCAGCACTCGCTCGTCGACCCGCTCGCCGGGTCGTTCCTCAAAACACTCAGCGTCGACACCGTCTTCCTCGGCTGCAACGGCATCCATCCGAGCGCCGGGGTCACCAACGTCAACCTGCCCGAGGCCAACGTCAAGCGGGCCATGATCGAGGCGTCGCAGCGCTGCGTCGTGCTCGCCGACAGCTCGAAGATCGGCACCAAGACCTTGGCGAGCGTCTGCACCATCGACGACCTCGACGTGGTCGTCACCGACAGCGACGTGCGCGACGCCGACGTCGCCTGGCTGAAAGAACGCGGTGTCGACGTCATCGTCGCCTGACGTCGACACGAGAACGTCCGGAACCATCCGGATGACAGACCGGTTCGTTCGAAACGAACCGGAAGATGGAGCGCACCACGTGCGCTTCGAGAGGGAGGGAACAACGTGAGGAAGCTAGGAAGGGTGGCCGCAGCTGCGGTCACACTCTCGCTGGTCGCGGCTGCCTGTGGCAGCGACGATGACAGCGGGACCACCGAGGGCAGCGATGCGCCAGCAGCCGAGGGCACCGATGCCCCGGCTACCGAGGGCACCGATGCCACAGAAGGCGGCGACGCAAGCGGTATCGAGATCCGTTGGCGCACCCGTCCTGACAATGACGCCGAGGCCGAGCTGTACGGCAGCATCAGCGACGAGATCGACGCCGCCAACGACGGATTCGCGCTGAGCTACGAGCCCGGCACGAACGAGGGCTCGCCGTACCAAGACCAGCTGGTCACCGAGATCGCCAACGGCACCGCCCCCGACGTGTTCTGGATTCCCGGCACCGACATCGCCCGCTTCCAGCAGGAAGGCTTGATCCTCGACCTGAACGAAATGGCGACGGCCGACGGCTTCGACCTGAGCGAGTTCTACCCGGAGACGATGTACCACCTGACCTACGATCCCGAAGCGGGAGCGCCCGGCGACAAGCTGTGGGGTCTGCCCCGTGACGTGTCGACGTTCGCGCTGTACCTCAACAACGACCTCATCGCCGAGGCCGGTGCTGATGACCCGCGTGCGCTCGCCGCAGCCGGTGAGTGGGACTGGGAGGCATTCGAGGAAGTCGCCGCCAAGGTGACCGAGCTCGGCGGGGCCAACAAGGGCTTCGCGATGAACAGCTGGTGGGCCAACTACGGAGCGTTCATGAACGCTGCCGGCGGTGGGTTCTTCAACGAGGATCGCACAGCCTGTGCGCTCGACACGCCCGAGTCGATCGCCGGTCTCCAGCAGGCCGTCGACATCTTCGGTGCTGATCTGGCCGTTCCGTTCGGCGAGGACGGCGAGCCGCCGTGGAAGGCCGGCACCGTTGGCATGTTCACCAACGGCCGCTGGGCAACACCTGGCGCCCGTGCCGATGTCCCGTTCAACTGGGACGTCGTCGAGCTGCCCACGGGCACCGGTGGCACGCAGGGCAACTGGTTGTTCTGGGGCGCCTACGTGGTGAACGCCAACACCGAGCACCCCGAAGAGGCATGGAAGTTGGTCCAGGAGTTGACCAGCGCAGAGACGCAGTCGGCGATCAGCGAGCTCGGAGCGAACATCCCGAGCCGCCAGAGCGACGCGGCGATCGATGCGTTCCTCGGCTACACCCCGCCGGAGAACAACCAGGCGTTCATCAACGGACTGCAGGACTCGCCCACCGCTGAAGGCCCACTGTGGGCCGGCGACTGGCCGACGTTCGACACCGCGATGAACGACGCAGTGACCGCCGTGATCAACGGCACTCGTACCATCGAGGACTACGAGGCCAAGATCTGCGACGAGACGGCAGCAGCGTTCAACAGCTGACGTCACATCCGTGTCCGGTCCGAGTCGGGGCGTCAGCCCCGGCTCGGACCGTGACTCGGTCACCGTTTTTTCTGCTCACCTCGAGGTGAGCTCCGAGTTCGCACGAGGGGGTGCCTGATGACCGATCCGACCACGATGGAACGCGACACCGCGACCGTCGGCGGAGCCCAGGCCGAGAAGGGCATGACCCCCGGCTTGCGGCTCGTGTTCTTCTGGCACATCGTCGGCGCCGCCGCCGCTGTTGTGATGATGTTGCTGGCGAGCCGCACGGGAGACGAGGAACTCCCGGCCACGATTGGCATCTTCCTCAGATTCTTCGCCATCGCGAGCTTCGTCGCCCACGCTGCGGCAGCGTTCGGTGTCGCTCAACGCCGGCGTTGGGGCCGCACGGTGTCGCTGGTCGTCAACTATCTGACCTTCGTCGTGGCGGTGGTCGCGGTCGTCCATCAACTGGGCGGCTTCACGGGCATCGGAAAGCTCGGGACGGGCTTCAGCAAGGCGTTCGTCCCGTTCCTCGTGATCGCCGTCGGATTGATCTGGGTACTCGTGGCCGGCCAGATCGCGGCGAACAAGCCGGCAGCCCGGGGCCCGAAGCAGCTTCGCAAAGCGGGGTGGGTGATCGCCGGACTCGGATTCGTGTGGTTCGTGATCGCGGCCGACCCGAGCGGGATGCTGTCGACGTTCTTCGAACGCATCGTGCAGCCGGTCACGATTGCGTCGTTGGTGCTGGCCATCGCCTCGCTGGCCGCAACTCGATTCATGTGGCAGCGCGACGTCGGGCGAGTGTTCGGCACCACCGCCAGCACCGAACGGGCCCTCACCGGGCTCGCCTTCCTGTCGCCGAACCTGCTCGGGTTCCTCTTCTTCTTCGCCGGCCCCGTCATCTTCTCGCTGGTGGTCAGCTTCTACGACTGGAAGACCACAGGAACCAGCCGGTCGTTCGTCGGCGTCGACAACTACATCCAGGCACTCAGCATCGATGTCGCCACTTCACCGACCGCCAACGCCGGCGGCGAGGTCCTGAACTCCGGGTACCAGGTGCTCATGCACCTCGACTGGTTCGGACAGCACTGGGTGCTGGGAGCGCGCGACGTCACGTTCTGGTTGTCCCTTCGCAACATCTTGATCTTCCTCGTCCTGGCCGTGCCGCTTGCGGTGCTGCCGGCACTGTTCCTGTCGAGCATCCTGGCCTCGCAGCTGCGCGGCATCAAGGTGTTCCGGGCGATCTACTTCATCCCGTCGGTGGCCGGAGTGATCGGCGTCGCCATCATCTGGGGTCAGCTGTTCCAGTCCACCGTCGGATGGATCAACTACATCATCAAACGGGCCGGTGACATCCTGCCGTTCGTGGATGCCCCCGCCGAGGGGCAGGCCTGGCTGAGCAGCAACTCCACCGCGCTGCTGGCCATGGTGATCGTGTTCGCCTGGATGAGCTTCGGCTTCAACACGGTGCTGTACCTCGCCGGTCACCAGGGCATACCGAAGGAGCTGTACGAGGCTGCCGAAATCGACGGGGCCCGAACCTGGAAGATCTTCCGACGCATCACGGTGCCACAGCTCCGCAACACCACGTTCTACGTCCTCATCACCACCTCCATCCTGGCCCTGCAGCTGTTCGACATCGTGTGGATCCTCTCCACTCCGCAACCGGGCGGGCCGGACAACGCCACCATGACCCCGGTGATCGCCCTGTACAACGAGGCCTTCAAACAGAACAACCGGGGGTACGCCTCGGCGCTCGCCTGGGTCCTGTTCGCCATCGTGTTCGTGTTCACCTTCGCCCAGTTCCGGCGAGAACGCGACGGCGCGACCGGAGGTATGGCATGAGCGTCAAGCGCAAGGGTCCTCGCGCCACGGCAACCCGCGTGGCCACGTATGCGCTCCTGGTCACCGTCGCGATCATCGTGCTGTTCCCGTTCGTCGTGGCGGTGTCCACCTCACTGAAGCGCAACACCGACATCTTCACGTACCCGCCGTCGCTCGTTCCCCGTACCGAGACCACGGTGACCGACCCGGAACGTGGACTCGACAACGCCACGGTGTACGTGCTGCCAGATGAAGAGGGCAGGTTCGCACTGGTCGAAGCCGACGTGCCGATCGCCGAGTTCCGACGGCTCGACGATCCTGGCGTCATCATCGCGCGACCTCCCACCGATGGTGTCGAGACCGATCGCACGACGGTCGTCGACGGTGACGAGGAGACGGTGTATCTCCTCGAAGTCGACGGTGAAGAGGTCGAGGTGTACCGCGCCCGACTCACTGTCGGCGGACGCTTCGAGCCGTTGGACGGCGACGGAGCGTCGGTGGTCACCCTGGTGAACCTCGCCACTCCCGACCGGGTGTTCGGGCCGAGGTTCGAGAACTTCTCGGAGGTGGTGACCGAGAAGAACCTCGGGCGTTCGCTGACCAACACGATGCTCGTCACGATGGCGGTCGTCGTCGGTCAGATCGTCACCTCGATCCTCGGCGGCTATGCGTTCGCCCGCATCGACTTCAAGGGCCGCGACCAGTTGTTCCTCATGTACCTCGGCTCGGTGATGATCCCGTTCGTGGTGCTGATCATCCCGCTGTTCCAACTGATGTTGCAGTTGGGCTGGACCGACAACCTCGTCGCGCTGATCGTGCCGTTCATGTTCACCGCATACGGCACGTTCCTGATGCGCCAGTTCTTCCTCGGCATCCCCAAGGAGATCGAGGAAGCCGCGTTGATCGACGGTGCGAGCCGCGCGACGATCCTGTGGAAGGTGATGGTGCCGCTCGCCCGACCTGCGATCGCCACGCTGGCCACCTTCGGATTCCTGTATGCGTGGAACTCGTTCTTCTGGCCGCTCGTGATCATCAACTCGGGTAACCCCGACAACGGGCTGCTCACCCTCACGTTGTCGACGCTGGGAGGTCGTTCGAGCACCGACACCAACCTGGTGTTCGCCGGCGCCGTCCTGGCGATGACGCCACCGATCCTCGTGTTCCTTTTCGCCCAGCGTTACTTCGTCGAGAACTCCGCGTCCAGCGGACTCAAGTGAGGCAGAACCATGTCAGCAGTCACCTTCTCATCGGTCACCAAGCGCTACAAGGACGGACCCAAAGCGGTCGACTCGCTCGACCTCGACATCGCCGACGGTGAGTTCATGGTGTTCGTCGGTCCGTCCGGCTGCGGCAAGTCGACCGCGTTGCGGATGCTGGCCGGTCTCGAGGAGATCACCGACGGCGAGCTCCGCATCGACGACAAGGTCGTCAACGACCTTCCGCCCGGTGATCGCGACATCGCCATGGTGTTCCAGAACTATGCGCTGTACCCGCACATGACGGTGCGAGAGAACATCGGGTTCGCGCTCGAAGTAGCCAAGATGCCCAAAGCCGAAGCGAAGAAACGCGTCGACGACGCCGCCGAGATGCTGGGGCTCACCGAGTACCTCGATCGATTGCCGAAGGCGCTCTCGGGCGGTCAGCGCCAGCGGGTGGCAATGGGGCGGGCGATCGTGCGGTCACCCAAGGTGTTCCTGATGGACGAGCCGCTGTCGAACCTGGATGCGAAACTCCGGGTGCAGATGCGCTCGGACATCATCCAATTGCAGGCGCGACTCGGGACCACGATGGTGTACGTCACCCACGACCAGGTCGAGGCGATGACCATGGGTCACCGTGTGGCCGTGCTCCGCAACGGCGTGCTCCAGCAGGTTGCACCTCCGCAGGAGCTGTACCTGCGGCCCGCCAACCTGTTCGTGGCGGCGTTCATCGGAAGTCCATCGATGAACCTGATGCGGGGCCGGGTGACCGTCGACGACGGTGTCGTTGGTGTGTCGTTCGCCGAGCACCGCCTCGTGCTCGCCCCCGGTGCCGTCGAGCGCTATCCGGGCCTGCTCGACCGATCGGGTACCGAGGTGATCGTGGGGATCCGGCCAGAGCACTTCGCAATGGAGGGCGACGCTGACGTCGGTCCCGACTCGGTGATGGAGGTCGAGGTGAACCTTGCGGAGGCGATGGGCGCCGAGGTCCACATCCACGCCGAACTGGATGTGCCGCCGGCGTCGATCGATCCGTCACTCGTCGATCCCGGCGTCGACCCCGAAGCGCTCCCTGTCGACAAGACCCTGCTGATCGCCCGAGTCGACGGCGTCCACACGGTGGCCATGGGTCAGCGCGTCAGGCTGGCTGTCAAGACCCACCTGTTGCACTTCTTCGACCCTCAGACCGGCGCACCGCTTCGCTGAGATCTGCCCCGACCGCCATGCCTACGAAACTGCCGTCATCCAATCTGCGCGAGGACCCGTATCTCGGCACCCGCGTCCATGTCGTCGGCACACGACAACGCCGGCCGAATCTACCCACGACCGGCTGCCCGTTCTGTCCGGGTGGGATCGAAGCACCTGATCCGTACGAGGTTCGGTGGTTCACCAACCGGTGGCCAGCGATGGAGGGCGACCGTTGTGAAGTCGTGCTGTACACACCGGATCACGACGCATCGTTTGCATCGCTGGGATCGTCCGGCGCACGTCGGGTCGTGGACCTGTGGACGCAGCGAACCGAGGAGCTCGGTGCTCGCGACGACGTCGAGTTCGTGCTCGTGTTCGAGAACCGCGGCGCCGAGGTGGGTGCGACGATCGAGCATCCGCACGGGCAGATCTACGCGTTCGATCATGTGCCGACGCGTTCGCAGGCCCGCCTCGACGCTTCGTGGTCACCCGATCCGGCGCCGGGCGACCGGCTGGTGGCCGAGTGTGGCGGCTGGCAGGTCAGCGTGCCGTTCGCCAGCCCGTTCCCGATCGCACTGTCGGTTGCACCGATGCAACGGCGCGCCGACCTGATGTCGCTGAGCGAACAGGAACGTCAGGCACTCGCCGACGTGTTGGTCGACGTGTTCGGTCGGCTCGACCGGCTGTTCGGTCAGCCTCTGCCGTACATGATGTGGCTGAACCAGCGGCCGACCGTGCCGTCCGGCTGGGACGACGCGTGGTTCAACATCGAGATCGTCTCGCCGTGGCGCTCCGCAGGAGTGCAGCGCTTCATCGCCGCCGCCGAGGTCGCCACGGGTGAGTACTTCAACCCCGTCGTCCCCGAGGACCTCGCCACACAACTCCGAGCCCTCTGACCAGCGGGACGCGCGAGCGGCGAGGGAAGCGCCAGCGACGAGCCGCAGTCGGGCCGACCCCGCGATCCCAACCACCGGAGCTCGGTGAGGCCCGACAACCTAAGAGAGCGCTGCGATGGCTTCGGCGGTCGCGAGCACTCGGCGGGCGTTGTCGACGTGGAGGTTCTCGATCATCCGACCGTCGACGGTGACCACGCCCCGACCATCGCCAACCGCTTCGTCGAACGCCGCGATCACGCGCTCGGCGTACTCGATGTCGCCGGCTGATGGCGCCCACATGTCGTTGGCCGGCTCGACCTGGCTGGGATGGATCAACGTCTTGCCGTCGAAACCCATCTCCATCCCCTGGCGGGACTCGGCCTCGAAGCCGTCGGGGTCCTTCACGTCGTTGTAGACCCCGTCGAGGATCACCTTGCCCGCCTCGCGGGCCGCGAGGAGCGCCGTGGCCAGATGGGGCACGAGCGGGTGGCGACCCGGCACCAACGGCGAACGCAACTCCTTCGCCAGGTCGTTGGTCCCCATCACGAGCACAGCGACACGGGTGTGCGCAGCAATCTCGCGCACGTTGAACATCGCCGTCGGCGTCTCGATCATCGGCCAGATCATCACCTCGGTCGCACCCGCGGCGTCGAGCAATGCGGCCACCCGCTCGACGTACTCGACCGAGTCGACCTTCGGGATCACGACCGCCGACGGGCGCGCTCCTGCGGCAGCGGTGATGTCATCGCTCCCCCACTCGGTGTCGAGTCCGTTACAGCGAATCGTGAGTTCGCGATTGCCGTACAGCCCGGACTGCACCGCTGCGACCGCCTTGCCACGAGCGTCCGGCTTTGCGTCGGGGGCGACTGCGTCTTCGAGGTCGAAGATGATCGCATCGGCCGGGATCGTTTGGGCCTTCTCGATGGCACGGTCGTTGGCCGCCGGCATGTACAACACGGAACGGCGCGGGCGCAGATCATCGGTCATGGTGGTCTCTCCTGGTGGGCTGGTTGCGGTGAGTCTCGGCGCGGACAGGGTGCGCTGAAACTCACCGGAGCGGTACTGGGTCTCAGAATCCGTACTGGGCGGCGAGTTCGGGGTCGCGTTCGGACAGGGCGTGGGCGAGTTCGACGACAACGCGACACTGCTTCACCGATGCGTCGTCTTCCATCTTGCCGTCGAGCATGAGCGCTCCAGTCCCGTCACCCATGGCGTCGATCACACGCTGGGCGTGTGCGACATCGGCCGGGTCGGGACTGAACACCTTCTTGGCGATGGCGATCTGCACCGGGTGCAAGCTCCAGGCGCCGACGCAACCGAGCAGGTAGGCGTTACGGAACTGGTCCTCGCACGCAACGGTGTCCTTGATGTCGCCGAACGGGCCGTAGAACGGCAGGATCCCGTTGGTGACGCACGCATCGACCATGCGGGCGATCGTGTAGTGCCACAGATCCTGCTGATGGGTGGTGCGAGGAGCTTCGATGTCGGTGTTGCCGTCGGCATCCACGTCCGGGTCGGCGCGCACCAGATAGCCGGGGTGACCGCCGCCGACACGCGTGGTCTTCATCCGGCGGTTGGCGGCCAGGTCGGCGGGACCGAGCGAGAGACCCTGCATTCGCGGTGACGCCGCACAGATCTCCTCGACGTTGGCGACACCACGCGCCGTCTCGAGGATCGCGTGCACCAGCAACGGCTTCGTGAGGCCGGCCTTCGCTTCGAGCTGCGCGAGCAGTCGATCGACGTAGTGGATGTCCTCGGGTCCCTCGACCTTCGGGATCATGATCACATCGAGCGCCTCACCGGCTTCGAGTACCGCTGCGGTCAGGTCGTCGAGCCCCCACGGCGAATCGAGGCTGTTCACGCGGGTCCAGAACTGCGTGTCTCCGAAGTCGACGGTGGTCGCGACCTCGACGAACCCGGCGCGCGCCTGTTCCTTCTGATCGGCGGGCACACCATCCTCGAGGTTGGCGAGCAGGATGTCGACGGTCGGTGCGATCTCCGGCACCTTCGATCGCATCTTCTCGTTGGCAGCCGGAAAGAAGTGGATCATCCGGCTCGGCGGAAAGGGGATCTCGCGCACGGGCTCGGGGGCACCGACGGCGAGCGGACGGAAGAAGTCTCTTGCTGGACGCACGGCGCAACCGTACGCGTTGACCCCGGTGAGCAGCCAACCGCCGAGCAGATCCGCAGTACGAATCCGGCGTCAGGTCGGGAGGCGCGCCGACCCCTCGTGGATCTCGACCAGGCGGTCGTCGACCAACGTGGCGAGGATCCGCTGGTCGAACTCGGCGGCCGGGCGTGGCCCGGAGTGCAGCCCGGCGAGGACTCGACCGCGAGCTTGGCGGTCGCTGCCATCGAAGGGGGCCTGACGGGTGCTGACACCGGCCGAACCGATCGCTGGATCGGGATCGGGCCGGCCGGCGAGCTGCCACGAACACGTCCCGGCGAGCGGACACGCATCACAACGCGGCCTCGGACGGCACACCGTGGCACCCAGATCCATCAGCACCTGGTTCCAGATCCAACCGCCGCCGGCAGGAACCGCAGCGTCGGCGATCGACTGGGCCAGCTTCGGTGTCAGCCGGTCTCCGAACGTCCGGGCGAGCACACGGGCGATGTTGGTGTCGACCACTGCGACATCGCGTTCGAATGCGAACGCCAGCACCGCACGAGCGGTGTAGGGCCCGATCCCCGGCAATGCCAGCAACGCATCGAGATCGTCCGGGAGCGCACCATCGTGACGTTCGACCACCAGCGCGGCGGTCAGGTGCAGATGACGGGCCCGTCGTGGATAGCCGAGACCCTGCCAGAGCCGCAGCACGTCGGCGAGCGAGGCCGCAGCACAACGAGCCGGCGTCGGGAACGACCCGAGGAACTCCTGCCACTTGGGCACCACCCGATCGGACTGGGTCTGCTGCAGCATCACCTCGGCGACGAGGATCGTCCACGGATCGCGTTCTGCACGCCACGGGAGGTCGCGTAGCTGCGGCACGCCCCAGGCGAGGACGGCACCCGGATCGATCACACGGTTCGTCTCAGTCGGCCCACACGTCGGTGCCGTCATACGGGCGTTTGCGGTCCGGAGCGAACTCGCGCTTCCAGATCAGCACCTTGCGGATGAAGTAGCAGACTTCCTTGCCGTCCTGGTTGAACCCTTTGGTCTCCACCTTGACGATGCCACGATCGGGCTTCGACGACGACTCCTTCACCTCGATCACACGCGTCTCGGCGTGGATCGTGTCGCCGTGGAACGTCGGGAACTTGTGCTGCAGCGTCTCGACTTCGAGGTTGGCGATCGCCGCACCGCTCACGTCGGGCACGCTCATGCCGAGGCACAAGCTGTACACGAGATTGCCGACCACGACGTTGCGACCCTGCACCGACTCGGCGGCGAACCAGTCGTTGGTGTGCAACGGATGATGGTTCATCGTGATCATGCAGAACAGGTGGTCGTCGTACTCGGTGATGGTCTTGCCGGGCCAGTGGCGCAGGACGTCACCGGGCGTGAAGTCTTCGAGGTAGCGGCCGAAGGGACGTTCGTGCACTGTCATGATGCTGACCGTACCGCCGCGTGCTCAGCGGTGCGAAGCCGTCAGCGGTCGCGTTCCGCGTCGATGTCCACGTCGACGTCGGAGCGACGAGGCGCCGAGCTGGTGGGGTCGAACTCGGGATCGTGAACGGGCCGTTTGCCGCCGAACCGAAGAGCGAAGTCGATCTTGGTCTCGCCCCGCTCCGACTCGCTGCGTGCCAGGTCGCGCAGCCGCACCAGGCGGTCGCGTTTCTCGATCTTCCACGGACCCACCCGGAGCGACGCATAGGCCAGTGCACCGATAGCGATCGGCATGAGGTACTGCGCCGAGCGGTAGGTGAAGATCGCCGGGACGGTGATGCGGCGAGGCACCCCGAAACCGACCAGCGCGGTCGCGTAGGTGGCTTCGACAACGCCGAGGCCACCGGGCAGAATCGGGATCGCTGCGAGGACGTTGGCCAGACCGAACGCAACCAGCAGTGCGTCGATCGGGAGCGACACGCCGTAGGCCCGCAGGAACACCCACAGCGACGCAGCGTCGAGCAGCCAGTTCGCCGTCGCCCAGAAGACCACTCGCCACAGCAGTTGCCGGTCGCTCGCCAGTTCCTCGAGGCGTCCGGCAAGTTGGTGGAGCACCGCTGCGAATCGATCCTCGTCCAGGCGCACCTTGCGAGCAAACCACCGCACGATGCGCTCGGCCCGACCCGAACCATCCATCACCCCGACCACCAAGCCTGCCGCCAGCCCCATGATCATGATGCCGGCGAGCGCGGCGAGGGCGTATCCCTCGTTCACCCCGCGGAACGGGATCGACATCGTCAACCCTGTCCAGAAAATGATGTTCAGCACGACTGCGGAACCGATACCAGCAGTCGCGAGCGCAAAACCGGCGTCTGGCCCACTGATGCCCGACAGCGTGAGCAGCCGGTACCCGAGCGCGGAGCTGGCCGCGTTGCCTCCGGGCACGATGTTCGACAGCGCCTTGGTGCTCAACTGGATCCGGAAAATCCTCGGCAACGACAGATGTCGACCGGCGGTGCCGAGCGTCGCTCGGGTCAGCAACGAATAGCACAGCAGCGACAGCAGCTGCAGGGCGAAGCCGACCAGCAGCAAGATGGGATTGACATCGCGAATGGTGTCGATCGCCCGTCGGAACCCGTTGAGCACACCGGGGAGCAGGAACACCACGATCACGATCAGCAGCAGCACCTTGATCGTGAAACGGATCGGTCTGAGCCGCCGGACCGGCCGGGTCTCGTCGCGGATCAGCGCCGGCAGCTCACCGGTCGGCAGGACATCACGATCCATCTCGTGCGTGCGATCGACATCGACGTCGTCGACACCGGTCAGCCGAGGGCTCGTGGCATCAGAACCGTGCCGCTCTTGTTCGTTCACGGTCGACCACGTTCCCGCATCGGTCAGACTGCGGCGATCAGTTCTCGGAGCCGCTTGCGCAGCTGCGGCACCACCGACGCATCGGTCTTGCCCAGGTGAACCATCACCAACTCCCGATCGGGCACGACGACGATGTACTGGCCCTCGTGACCGTGACAAGCGAAGCTGCTGGCGACCTCCGGCCACATCCACCAGTGGCGGCCGTAGTGGCAGCCGTTCTCGTCATCGTGCGACACCGGGGTGCTGGCATGATCGACCCAGCCCGTTGGGAGAATTCGCCGGCCGGTCGCCGTGACCCCGTCGAGTCGGTACAGCTCGCCGAACTTCGCGAAGTCGCGTGCGGTGGCGAACACATACGACGAACCGACGAAGTCACCGGCGTCATCGAATTTCGGAATCGCCGAGCCCATCCCGACCGGACCGAACAGGCGCTCACGGAGGAACGACTCCGTCGTGTCGTGGCGCTGCTGCGGGTCGCCTCCCGGACCACCGTTCACGATGTCGCCGACGAGGCGGGCGATGATGTTCGTGGTGCCCGACGAGTAGCTGTAGAAGGTGCCGGGTTCGTGATCGAGAGGCAGCGCAGCTGCGTACGCCGCATGACTCGGACCACTCTCGCCGAACAGCATCTCGATGCAGTGCGAGACCTCGTCGTCGACGTAGTCCTCGACGAACCGGAGTCCCGAACGCATCTCGAGCAACTGCAACGTCGTGATCGCCGCCTTGGGCGTTCCGGCCCACTCGGGGACGGGAGCTGACGCCTCGACGTCGAGCAGACCATCGCCGACCAGGATGCCGACTGCGGCGTGGGTGATCGACTTGGCCATGCTCCACGACGTCAGCGTCGACTCGGCAGTGATCTCGATCGCCGGCTGGAAGATGTTCTCCGGCTGAATGCCGTACCGCTCGACGACGATGTCGCCCCGGTGCTGCATCAGCAGTGCCAACGTGACGCCATGGTCGGCGGGGCGTTGAAACAGCTCGTCGACGAGCGCGGTCAGAGAAGTCACGCGAACGACGTTAGTTCCCGCTCACCAGGCGTTCGGCGAGGCCGACGAGGCCGGCAACATCGTGCACGTCGACCGCCAGCAGGGGCAGCTCGACCACCACGACATCCTCGGCCAGGTCGGCGAGCCCAGCGATCTCCGTGCGTTCTGCGGTGGCCAATTCGGTCAGCTCGTCGTGCCACGCGACCTGGTCCGCGAGCGGGCCGTCGTCGAGATCGTCGAGGGCCGCCCGATCAGCCGCCGTCAACGGCTCCGGCATGGGATGGATCAGGTTGACGACGATGCCGGAGAACGGGAACGAGCCGTCGCGCAACGCGCCGATCAGGTGCCCGGCCTCACCGATCGCCTCGGCGCGTGGGCTCGACACGACGATGAACGAAGCAACATCGGACCGCAGCAGCACCGAGACCTCCTGCGCCCGACGCCGCAAACCCGGTTCGATGTTCGCCAACGAACGGAAGAACTCGACGGTGTCCTCGACGATCTGCGGGCCAGCCAGACGACGAACGGCCCACAGGAACATCGACGCCGCCGCATTGGTGACCTTCGCGAACGCACGCTGACCAACGGTGAGCGCCCGGTACACCGGATGGCTGAGGAAACCGATCAGCCGATCCGGCGCCTCGAGGAGATCGATGGCGTGCCGCGACGGTGGCGTATCGACGATGACGAGGTCCCACTCGCCGCTGGTGTACAGCTGGTGCAGACGCTCGATCGCCATGTATTCCTGGGCGCCGGCCAGCGATCCGGAGATTGCCCGGTACACGGGGTTCTCGAGGATTGCCGCTGCCTGCTTCGGGTTGGATGTCTGTTCGTGGACCAGTCGGTCGAACGTGGACGCCGCGTCGAGCATCAACGCCCAGAGCTCACCGGAACCTGCCTTCGAGCCGGCGGCGAGTCCGGGAATGCCGGTGACGCGATGTGGCGCGTCGGCAGCAGCGCCCACTTCGAGACCGAGCGCATCAGCGAGCCGCCGGGCAGGGTCGACGGTGACGACGACCACGCGGCGACCTGCCAGCGCAGCAGCGACACCGAGTGCGGCCGCAGTAGTGGTCTTTCCGACGCCACCAGGACCGCACGTGACGATCAGTTCCGCGTTGGCCACCTGGTCCTGGAACGAATCGGCGACGCTGGTGTTGCTCATGACAGATCACCGATCATCGATCCCACCAGCGCATCGGCGAGCTCACCGAGGTGATGCAGCGTGAGTCGTGGCGTAGCGAGCCGTGGGAGTCCGACGAGCGGGACACCGATGCCGTTCGCCAGACGGTCGACCTGCTGACGTTGACGCTCGAGGCGAGCACGACCGAAATCGGTCGACGACGCGAGCGCCGACTTCGCCGCCGCCGAGAGCGTGATCTTCTGCGATCGTGCCGCCGCCGCCGGGGTCTTGGCGAGTCCCGGCCGGTCGAGCCAACACGAATTGACCACGGCCGGCAGCAACGCCAAGCCGATCTCGGAGCGGAGCTCAGTTGCCAACTCGAGTGCCTCGGTCACCGGCGTCTCCTCGGGAAGGGTGACGATCATCGCTCGGCACCGCGCCGGATCACGCAACATCGCATCGACCTCGACCGACTGGTCGCGTACCGGACCCGACTGGACCACGTCGGACAGCCCGGTGGCCGACCGCAGAAACGGCGCCGCATGGCCAGCCGGCGGTGCGTCGACGATGATCAGATCAGCGGCACGTTCGCGCTCGAGTTCCTTGATCTTGCCGAGGACCAGCAGATGCTCGAGGCCCGGTGTGGCAGCAGCGATCATCGGCAGCGACGCCGCAGACGCTGCCCGTCGCAACATCCCGCCGACGCCGCGCAACTCGAGATAGTCGCCGAACGCCTGATCAGCGGGAATCGTTCGACCTCGAACCTGCCCAGCTCCCTTGATCCGACGCAGGATCCGGTCGCTCGAATCGAGTTCGCGCCCACCGAGCAACGGGCCCATTCCAGGACGGCCGTCAACGGCCACGAACAACACGTCGGCACCCTCGCGGGCCGCAGCAAGCGCATATGCAGCAGCCACCGTGGACGACCCGACACCGCCTTTGCCGGCGACGACCGCCACGTGCGTGCTGGTCAACCACTCAGGTGCACCCATGGCGCCTCACGGTATCGGCCCCAGCCGGCCACGAACCGTGACCGATGGCCTCAGACAGTCGAACCGACGGAGCCGGTGAAGCGGGGTCCGGCGAGACCGACGTGGCTGGAAACCGGCTTGCCGACCGCCCCGCAGGCCACCCGGGCGGCATCGAGAAGGCCCACGACCGACAACCCGGTGGACACCCCCATGGCCTCGAGCGCATGCGCAAGATCCTCGATCGGGACGTTCCCGCTCGCATTCGGTGCGAACGGGCACCCGCCGAGACCGCCGACGCTGGCGTCGAGCCGAACCGCACCGTGTTCCAGTGCGGCGATCGCATTTGCGATCGCCAACCCACGGGTGTCGTGAAGGTGCACCCCGATCGGCACGTCAACGCTGTTGGTGACGACGTCGACCAGCATCGCCACTTCGGTGGGCACGGCGACGCCGATCGTGTCGGCCAGACCGATCGACGTTGCGCCGGCATCGACTGCACGGCGAGCGACCTCGGCGACCCGAGCAGGATCGATGCGATGTTCGAATGGACAACCCATCGATGTCGCAAGGGTCATCTCGACGACTGCTTCGTGGTCGATCGCCGACCGTGCGAATGCGGCGAACTGCTCGAGCGCCTCGTCGGTGCCGGCGCCCGCGTTGTGCCGGCTGTGGGTGTCGCTGACCGACACGACGTACTGCAAGTGTGTGAGACCCGCAGCGATCGCCCGCTCGGCGCCCCGAACGTTCAGCACCAGCCCCCATCGAGTGACACCTGCCGATTCGGCCATCTCGGACGTGGCTGCACACAGCAATTCGGCATCTGCCATCGCCGGCACGCGATCGGGTCGCACGAAACTGGTCAGTTCGAGATCACGGATGCCGGCCGAGACGAGCGCCTCGAAGATCGCCACCTTGGCGTCGGTGGCGACGGGCGTCTCGTCCTGGAGACCGTCACGGAGACTGACGTCGCGCAGCAACACGGCGGTCGGCAGACGTGAACCAGTGGACACGTCGCCAGTCTCCCGCTTTCGTGTCCGCATCGTCGACTCGGTAGACAACACCCATGGACGCCGACACGCCGACTCGAACCGGACCACTCCTGGGGATTCGGGTGTTGGAACTCGGCAACTTCATCGCCGGGCCGTTCGCCGGCCAACTCTTCGGCGATTACGGCGCCGAGGTGATCAAGATCGAAGCGCCGGACGGCGGCGACCCGATGCGCACGTGGGGGGTGTGCGTCGACGACTCCAGCCTGTGGTGGCCGATCATCGCACGCAACAAGCGATCGGTTGTCGCCGATCTCAAAGATCCCGCCGATCTGGCGTTCGTGCAACGCCTCGCCGGCGAATGCGACGTCGTACTCGAGAATTTCCGCCCGGGAGTGCTCGCCAGGTTCGGACTCGACCACGCCACGTTGTCCGTCACCAATCCCGGCATCATCGTCACGCACGTCTCGGGATTCGGCCAGACGGGGCCACGCTCGGCCGAGGCCGGCTTTGGATCGATCGGCGAAGCGATCGGCGGCATCCGTCACACCACGGGCGACGCGGATCGTCCGCCGGCGAGATGCGGGATCAGCCTCGGCGACTCGTTGGCGGCGATGTTCGCCGTGATCGGCACGCTCGCTGCCCTGCACGAACGGTCGGCGAGCGGCCGCGGCCAGGAGGTCGATGTCGCGATCTACGAAGCGGTGGCTGCCCTGATGGAGTCGTCGATGGTCGACTTCGAAGTGGCCGATGTGCTGCGCGCCCGATCAGGTGGCTCGCTGCCCGGGGTGGCGCCCGCCAATGCGTACCCGACCAGCGACGGTTCCGAGGTCTTGATCGCCGGAAACTCCGACACGGTGTTCGCTCGTCTGTGTGACGCAATGAATCGCCCCGAGCTGGCCATCGACGAGCGCTACGCCACCCACATCGCCCGCGGCCACCACGAACACGACCTCGACGACCTCGTCGCCGACTGGACCGCGTCGATGGGCTCCGACGAACTGCTCGCCCTGCTACGCGAGCACACCGTGCCCGCCGGCCGGGTGTACACCGCTGCGGACATGCTCGGCGACGAGCACTACGCGGCGCGCGACATGGTGCAGCGTCGAGCGTCACGAACGGGGATCGACACCCCGATGATCGGCGTGGTGCCGAAGTTCTCCCGCACCCCCGGCAGCATCGCCGACGTCGGCCCGACCCTCGGCGAGCACACCCACCTCTACCGCTGATCTCAGAACTCTTCGTCGAAGCTGACGTTGCCTTCGACGCCGGTCTGGTACGAGCTGACCGTGCGCTCGAAGAAGTTCGACAAGCCCTGGACGTCTTGCAGTTCCATGAAGCTGAACGGGTTCTTCGAACCGAACTCGGGGGCATAGCCGAGCTGCGCGAGGCGCTGATCGGCGACGAACTCGAGGTACACGCGAGTGTCACCCAAGCTCATCCCCGGCACACCCTCACCGAGGACGTCGGCGGCGAACAGGTGCTCGCAGTCGATCGCCTCGTTGATCATGGCGCGGATGTCGGCTTCGAGGTCGGCGTCGAACAGTTCGGGCTGCTCCTTGCGGACCGTGTCGACCACTTCGAACGCGAAGTTCATGTGGCAGCTCTCGTCGCGGAACACCCAGTTGGTCCCGTCGGCCAGCCCGTTCAACAGACCCTTGGATCGAAGGAAGTAGACGTAGGCGAAGGCCGCGAAGAAGAACAGTCCTTCGATGCAGGTCGCGAAGCAGATCAGATTGAGGAGGAACTGCTTGCGCTGCTCGGGCGTCTCGATCTTCTGGAGTCCCTGGATCGAATCGATCCACTTGAAGCAGAACTCGGCCTTGGCGCGGATCGAGGGAATGTTCTCGACCGCCGAGAACGCTGCCTCGCGTTCCTTCATGTCGGGGATGTAGTTGTCGAGCAGCGTCAAGTAGAACTGGACGTGCAACGCCTCCTCGTAGAGCTGACGCGACAGGTACATGCGGGCTTCGGGAGCGTTGATGTGCTGGTACAGGTTGAGTACCAGGTTGTTCGACACGATCGAGTCGCCGGTGGCGAAGAACGCCACCAGACGCGAGACGAGATGCTTCTCGGCCGGCATCAGCTTGCGATCGAGGTCGACGAGGTCGTCGGAGAAGTCGATCTCTTCGACGGTCCAGGTGTTCTTGATCGCGTCGCGGTACATGTCGAAGAACTGCGGATAGCGCATCGGCCGCAACGTGAGGTCGTAGCCGGGATCGAGAATGTTCGTCGGTCGGGCAGCGCCGGCGGGTGACGCCGACTCGAACTCGTCGGCAAGGGTCGGGGCCGGCTCGTGGGCGAGGGCGTAGTCGGTGATCGGGTCGATGAGGGCCATCAGTCGCATGCCTCGCATGATTCGGGGTTCTCGAGGCTGCACGCAATGGCTTCCTCGTCGGTGAAGGTCTTCTTCGTCGAGGCATCGACGAGCGGCGCGATCTTGTCGAGTTGTCCGCCGCTGCTCGGCGGGGTCGGTGCCGGTGCCGGAGCGCTGGACTTCGTGGCGGTCGACGTGGTGCTCTGGTTGATGCGCGTCGCAGGTCGGCTGCGCAGGTAGTACGTGGTCTTGAGCCCCGCCTTCCATGCGTGCAGGTACATCGACGACAGCTTGCCGATGGTGGGAGTCTCGATGAACAGGTTGAGCGACTGACTCTGGTCGATGAAGGCACCACGCTCGGCGGCCATGTCGATGAGCGCCCGCTGCGGGATCTCCCAGGCGGTGCGGAACACTTCCTTGAGCTCGTCGGGAATGCGATCGACCTCTTGGACCGACCCCTCGGCCTTCTTGATGTCGTTGATCATCTGCTCGTCCCACAGGCCACGGGCCTGGAGTTCGCGCACCAGGTAGCGGTTGATCTGCATGAACTCGCCCGACAGCGTCTCGCGCTTGAACAGGTTCGACACCTGGGGCTCGATGCACTCGTAACAGCCGACGATCGACGCGATCGTGGCGGTCGGGGCGATGGCGATCAGCAGACTGTTGCGCAGTCCGTGCGTGGCGATGCGGGCCCGCAGCGCGTCCCAGTCGAGCTCGGCCGGCGGGGTGACACCACCGTTCGCCTGGTCCCACAGGTCGAACTGCAGATCGCCCTTGGCGGCGCGGGTGCCTTCGTAGGACTCGTGCGGCCCCTCGACCTCGGCGAGTTCGGTCGACGCCCACAGCGCATGGAAGTAGATGTGGGCACTGATCGTGCGGCTGAGATCCTTGGCATCGGCCGAGTCGAACGCGAACCCCTTCTTGAAGAAGACGTCCTGCAGCCCCATGAGGCCGAGGCCGACCGGACGCCACTTGTGGTTCGAGAACTCGGCCTCGGACGTCGGGTAGTAGTTGATGTCGATCACCCGGTCGAGCAACGGCACGACTTGGCGCACGACCTCACCGAGGTGGACGTAGTCGAACTCGCCGTTCGAGTCGAAGTAGGCGCCGAGATTCAGCGAACCGAGGTTGCACACCGCGGTGTTCTGCTGGTCGGTCACCTCGAGGATCTCGGTGCACAGGTTCGACAGGTGCACCACGCGGGGCGTGCCGTCGGCGTTGGTCTCACCGGTCTGGTTGCACTTCTCGTTGGACGCATCCTTGAACGTGACCCAGCCGTTACCGGTCTGGGCGAGGGTGCGCATCATCTTCGAGTACAGCTGGCGAGCGGGCACCTGCTTCTCGTAGAGCCCCGCCTCTTCGGCGGCGACGTAGGCACGCTCGAACTCGTCACCGAACAGGTCCGGGAGGTGCGGCACCTGCTTGGGATCGAACAGGCTCCACTGCCAGTCCTTCTCGACACGCTCCATGAACAGGTCGGGGATCCAGTTGGCGATGTTGAGGTTGTGGGTTCGGCGAGCGTGGTCGCCGGTGTTGTCACGCAACTCCAGGAAGTCTTCGATGTCGGCGTGCCACGACTCGAGATACACGCACGCAGCACCCTTGCGGCGACCACCCTGGTTGACGGCCGCGACGGACGAATCGAGCGTGCGCAGCCACGGCACGATGCCGTTCGACAGGCCGTTGGTGCCCTGGATCAGGCTGCCCTTTGCACGAACCCGGTGCCAGGCGACTCCGATGCCACCGGCGAACTTCGACAGCTTGGCGATGTCGGTGTACCGCTTGTAGATGCCCTCGAGGCTGTCTTCGGGCGAGTCGAGCAGGTAGCAGCTCGACATCTGGCTGTGCGAGGTACCCGAGTTGAACAGGGTGGGGCTCGACGGTAGGTAGGCCAGCGACGACATCAGATCGTAGAAACGGACGGCCTCGTCGACGTCGGTGCACAAGCCGCAGGCGACGCGCAGGAAGAAGTACTGGGGTGTCTCGATGACCTCGCGGCGCGACGGGTGACGCAGCAGGTACCGGTCGTACACGGTGCGCAGGCCGAAGAACTCGAAGCTGCGATCACGGTCGGAGTCGATCGCAGCGTTCAGGGCGGGAGCATTCGCATTCACGAATGCGAGCACCTCGTCGGAGACGAGTCCCTCGGCGTGGCCGACGGCGATCGACTCGGAGAACCATGGGATGTTCTGGTTGCGAACCTCTTTGTCGACCACCGTGGCGAGGAGACGCGAGGCGAGCCTGGAGTAGTTCGGCTCTTCGACGATGAGGCCGGCAGCGGTGCGAATCGACAGGTCGTCGAGTTCACGGGTGGTGGCGCCGTCGGCGAGCGCCGAGATCGTGCGGGTGGCCACCCGCATCGGGTCGACACCCAAGAGACCTTCGGACGCGCGGGCAATGGAGTTGACGATCTTGTTGACGTCGACGGGTTCGAGCGCACCGCTGCGCTTCTTGACCCGCATGCCGCCCGCAGTTGGCTGCGACGTTGCGACCGGCGCCTTCGCAGTGTCGGTCAGCGTCGGCACGGCGACCGTCGTGGGTGCGGCTTGGGCCGTTGCGGCATTGTCGTCGATCACTGTCACCGTGGGGTTCTCCTGCTCGTTCGTTGCATCGTCATCGGGTCATTGGTCATCGGGTGATCGGATCATCGAGAAATGTTGCGACCGGTCGAGCTGCTGCTTGTCGACCACCAGATGTCGTGGCCATCACCCGCCCCCGGCACCACATGTCGTGGCTGCGGGTCCGTAATTACAGCAGTGAAACTACGGGCGTGTCAACCGTCTCGTCGAGAAACCGTCAACATGCCTGGACAGCGGCCATATCCGTGCTGCGCACAGCGGCCCGATCGGCGGCGTCGTCGCGGAACTTGATGTCGGCGAGTTCCGCCTGACGACGCAGTTTCGACCACACCTCGTCGACCGATTCGGCTGTCGCATGCACGAAATCGACCCCGCGAACCTCTCGCGAGCCCGGGTCCCGCTCGGCCTCCGCGTGCCAGATCTCCTCGACCTGGAGCAAACGACCGTCGCGGCCACGCACGTTGTTCTCACGGAACTCCAAGGTGGTGCGCCAGCCCGCACGTTCGAGCTCGCGACGGTCGGCCTGCTGCAGGGTCGCACCGTGTTGGCGCTGTCGGAGCAGGCGCTGACGTGGCGTGGGAAGGGCTCGGGCGACCATGCAGCCATCTTGAACGACCGGGCCTGTGGAGCGTCAGTGCCGATTGCTTGTGAATTTCCGGGCAACGGCTGGGGACAAGTCCGAAGATCTGTGTGGTGCCTGTGGGTGAACGATCTCGGGGATCAGAAACCCGGGATGAGGTCCTGACAAGCGAGCGCCGCGGTACCGAAGGCCGGATCGGTCGGATCGAGCAGATCGAGCAGCAGTTCACCGTTCGGGTCGGCGAGCAGGTCACCGACGGTAATCTCGGGCAGCTCGACCCCGTTGTCGCGCAGGCAGTCGAACAGCGCGATGATCTGGTCGAGTTCGCCGTCGCCCTCCGGAGCGAACACGTCATCGGTCGCTTCGGCCGAACATGACGACCCTGCGTCGGGAAGTTCGAGGGCGACGAGGTAGTCGATCACCACTGCGTCGACACACGGAACCGACAGAAACGCCGTGTGGCCCTCGGCCTCGACGGTGTACAGCACACCCGACGCCAGCACGTCGGCCAGCTCGACTGCCCACTCGTACGGGGTGGCAGGGTCGCCGGTGGTTCCGATCACGAGGATGGGATCGGCACCCTCGCCAGGACCGATCGCAATGGGGTCGAGCGCATCGGCGGTGCCGATGCATCCGGTACTCGCCCTCAGGAAGTCGCCGAAATACCGTGAGGCTTCGGCGGACAGACCTGCCTGGACGCGCACCTCGTCGACCGACGGGCGTCGCGGCTCGTCGGCACAGTTGATCACCAGCCCGGCGAGCTGGCTGTTGTCGTAGCCGCCGTCAGGCTGGCGACCCAGGTACGAATCGGCCAGCACCTGCAGCAACGAGCCGTCCTGCTCGGTGTCGGCCACGAACAGCGCGTCGGCGAGCACCGGCCACAACTGCGTGCTGTACAGGGCGGCGACGACGCCCAGTTGCAACTCGCCCGGCGTGAGGACGCGACCGTCGTCGTCGGTCGCAAAGCTGCCGACGTCGGCGATCTCCTCGACGAGTGCGTCGTACACGTCGAGCGCCGGTCCCAGCTCGGCGAGGCTGCAATCGGCATCGGCGTCACAATCGGCGGCGAAACTCTCCAGCGCGGCATCGAAGCCAGGCCCTTGCTCGAGGCCGATCAGCGCAGAGTCGTCGGTGGGTTTCACGGCGCCGTCCAGCACGAGGGCTCGCACTCGATCGGGGAACAGCTCGGCATAGGTGGCTCCGAGTCGTGTGCCGTACGAGAACCCGACGTAGCTCAGCTGGTCGTCGCCGAGGGCCGCACGCAGTTCGTCGAGGTCGCGTGCCGCGTTGTTCGTCCCGAGGTACGGCTCGAGTGCCACCGACTCGGCGCTGCAGGTCTCGACACGTCCCTCCGCTTCGGCGACCAGCGAATCCCAACCGGCATCGTCGTCGGACGCCAACAAGGTCACGTCATCGTCGAAGTCGACGTCGCAGGCAATCGCTGCGCTTGCTCCCACACCTCGCGGATCGAATGACACCAGATCGAACCGCTGCGCGAGTTCGGGCGGCACGAGCGGTGCCGCGCTCGTCAGGAACTCGATGCCGGATCCGCCGGGTCCGCCTGGATTGAACACCAGTGAGCCGATCCGGGCGTCGTCATCCGACGCCGCAATGCGCGCAACGGCGATGTCGATCGTCGTGCCATCGGGGGCGCTGTGGTCGAGCGGAACAGTGAGGGTTGCGCACTCGAGGTCGATGAGCGCTCCGATCGCACCCACGCACGAGGCCCAGTCGAGCGAACCCGCGTCCGTGGCCGCATCGGCTTCGGTGGACGGGACAATCGTGTCGTCCCCGGTGGTCGCGGGCACGGAGATCACTGGATCGTCCTCGAGCGGATCGGCCCCGACCGTGACGACGTCGGACGATGCCGAGCACGCAGAGACCGCGAGGAGCGCCACCAGGGTGAGGACACGACGCACGATGCGACGCTATCGCTGCGCCGAATCCCGATCCGGTCACCCTGAGTTGACCAGTTCGCTGCTTCAGTGGGATCGATCGGGTGCCGATGACACGGCATGCGCCAGCGTCGACTCATCGCCCTCGCCCTCACTTCGACCCTGGTGCTCGCAGCGTGCGGGGCATCCGACGATTCCGACTCGGCGACCGGTGCAGCAACGTCCGACGGCAGCATCGTTGCGGTCGGCGAAGCGCCATCGCCCACCGCCGGCGGCATCGCAGGCGCGATCGAGGTGGCTGCCGGAGCGATCGACGACGCCGACGACGTCGCATGCACCGTCGATCGCCAGACACTCGAGGCCGCCGTCCAGAGCTACGAGATCCTCAACGGTGCGCTCCCGACCAGCCAGCAGGACCTGCTCGACGCTCAGATGGTCCGCGAACTGTCGGCGCGCTTCGAGATCAGCGCCGAGGGCGCCATCGTCGCCGCACCCGGCAGTCCGTGCACGTGACCCGGCGCTCCTCGGACGGTCGACTCATCCAATCCACTTCGGCGTGAACGCATCCGGCGTCGAGATGGCCAGAGACACCGCATCGTCGACGGTCGACGCGCGACGAGCCAGGGCCGCGTTGGCCGGACTGACGAACCCGGCCGACACCGAGACGTCGATGAACTCGAACAACGGCGCGAAGTAGCCGGCGACATCGAGGAACACCACGGGCACGGCGACCAGTCCGAGTTGGTTCCACGTGATCATCTCGAACGCTTCGTCAAGCGTGCCGAACCCACCCGGCAGCACGATCACGCCGTCGGACAACTCGGCCATCCGTGCCTTGCGGGCATGCATCGTGGGTGTGACCTCCAGTTGCGTCAGCCCGAGGTGGGCGACCTCGGCTGCGACCAACTGCTCGGTCATCACGCCGGTGACTGCTCCGCCCTCGGCGAGCACCGCATCGGCGATCACCCCCATGATTCCGACGTGACCGCCGCCGTACACGAGCTCGTGACCCCTCGCCACGAGAGCGGCGCCGAGCCGGCGAGCGGTCTCGGCGAACAGCGGATCGGATCCGGAACTCGATCCACAGAACACACAGATGGCAGCCACGACAACATCATGACTGACGGTGATCGGCCCACGGAGCGTCGCGCCAGGCCGGCACCGTGTGACGGTTGCCCCGCTCGGGGCTGGAATGGCCGCTCGGATTACCGACCAGTAACGTCTGCTCCATGACCGCGATCGCCGCCCCCGACCTGCCTGCCGCTGCCGATGCCATCGACCTGGCCGACCGGATCGTCGGCAAGGCCGTACGTCAACTCGCTGCGTCGGGCGGCCCCGACGTGCATCAGGTGCTCGCCTACGACGTGGCCCACGCTGCCTCGGCCGTCGCCACCGCACGATCGCTGCTCGACTATGGAGCGAAGGGTGACGTCGAGGCCAAGATCACCTGCGCGTTCGCTGCCGACATGCTGCATGATCTCGCCGGCAAGATCCTCGGCCGTGAGGAGGACTGGGGCGTCGAGCGCGATGCGCTCACGAACGTCCATGCGTTCATGGTGCAGTTCCGAGCTCCGGACTTCCTCGCGTCACTCGCCGACACCGCCGGCCCGAGCCACCTCGACGACGACATGGAGATGGTGGCCGACACGTTCCGTGCCTTCGCCCAGAACGTGATCGCCCCGCACGCCGAGCACGTGCACCGCACCAACGGCGACGTCCCGGAGGAGATCATCACCGGTCTCGCCGAGATCGGTGCGTTCGGCTTGAGTGTGCCGGTCGAGTACGGCGGCTACAGCGAGGGCGGCGACGCCGAGTACATCGCCATGGTCGCCGCCACCGAAGAGCTGTCACGCATCAGCCTCGGCATCGGCGGGTCGCTCATCACGCGCCCCGAAATCCTCACTCGTGCGCTCGTCAAGGGCGGCACCGAGGAGCAGAAGCAGGAGTGGCTGCCGAAGCTGGCGACCGCCGAAGTGATGCCGGCCGTTGCGGTCACCGAGCCCGACTACGGCAGCGATGTCGCCGGCATCAAGGTCACCGCCACCAGAGCGCCGGGCCCCGATGGTGAGGCCGGCTGGGTGATCAACGGTGTGAAGACGTGGTGCACGTTCGGCGCCCGCGCAGATGCGCTCACTCTGCTCGCCCGCACCGACCCCGACCGCTCCAAGACGCACCGGGGCCTCACGTTGTTCATCGTGCCGAAGCCACGCGGCGACAGCCACGGGTTCGAGCTCACCCAGGATCCGGTGGACGTCGACGGCACTCAGCGAGTCGGCAAGATGGAGGGCCGTCCGATCGACACGATCGGTTACCGCGGCATGCACTCCTACGAGATCGCACTCGAGAACTGGTGGGTGCCCGCCGCCAATCAGATCGGCATGGAAGAAGGGCTCGGCAAGGGTTTCTACTACCAGATGGCCGGCTTCGAGAACGGTCGACTGCAGACTGCTGCACGTGCCGTCGGCGTGATGCAGGCCGCCTACGAAGCTGCGCTCAGCTACGCCGAGAACCGCACGGTGTTCGGCGAGGCGATCATCGACTACCAGCTCACCCGGGCCAAGCTCGGCCGCATGGCAGTGCTCACCCAGGCGGGCCGCCAGTTCTCCTACGCCGTTGCCACGCTGATGGCCAAGGGCGAAGGCGCGATGGAGGCCTCGATGGTGAAGGCCTACGTGTGCAAGGCCGCCGAATGGGTGAGTCGCGAAGCCATGCAGATCCACGGAGGCATGGGCTACGCCGAGGAGTTCCCGGTGAGCCGCCTGTACGTCGACGCCCGGGTGCTGTCGATCTTCGAGGGCGCCGACGAGACGCTGTGTCTCAAGGTCATCGCCCGCCAGCTCATCTCCGCCGGCAACTGACCCCTCGCCAACCCCGTTTGCGTGGCATTCCCGGTGGGGCGGCCCACCCGGAATGCAACACAAACGTGGTTCGGGCTGAGCTCAGAGGAGGTCGGAGACGGCGCGGATGCGCTCGAAATCGGCTCCCTCGTGGTCGTCGTAGGGGTCGAGCAGGATCGGGTGAAGGCCTGCGGCGCTCGCCGCCCCGATGTCCATCGTGACCGAGTCGCCCACGTAGGCAATCCGTGACCGCTCGAACTCGGCGAAGTGCGACAGCGCAGAATCGAAGATCGCCGGATCGGGTTTCGCGATACCGACGACGTGACTGTCGACGATGCAACGCATCTCGACGTGCGGGCCGGGACCGACCTGACAGATCTCGCGAATGAGCATTGCCTCGATCTGGCCGCTTGCGTTCGACACCACACCCATGGGGACCCCGGCGCCGGCGAGTGCATCCAACGCCGAACGGGTCTCGGGAATCGTCCAACGCCACAGCCACGGCGTGCGGGTGTGACCCAGCACGAACGCCGCCTCATGGAGACCAGCGTCGCCGACCCCGACCGCTCGCACATAGGCGTCGTCGTAGACGCTCCACGAACCCTCGGGCTCCGAACGATCCGACTTCGCCCACATCCCGGCGTAGTGAGCGCGACGATGTGTTTCGAGCGACGTCGATCCGCCATAGGGGGCGAGCAGCGGGCCGATCACCGTCGGGTCCGGCAGCACGAGCACTCCGCCCGCGTCGAACAGGATCGCATCGAAGCGGGCCATCGACGTCGACTCAGGCGAGCTTGTCGTGCAGGAACGACGTGACCTGTGGCCAGATCTCGTCGTACTTCGCCTGATCCTGTGTGCCCAGCGCGTTGTGCGGCGCCATGAAGGCGTGACCGGTGCCAAGGTGCACAGTGATCGTCGCCTCCTTGCCAAGCGCCGTGAGTTCCTCCTGCAGGTGCATCGCGGCGGACGGCGGGAAGAAGTCGTCGTGCTCGGCCATGTGGCCCTGGATCGCGGCCTCGATCTTCGAGTAGTCGGGCTGGCTGTCACCGCTGGGGAAGCCGTAGAAGGGCACAGCGGCCTTCACATTGTCGGGGCGCAGCGCTGCGAGCACGAACGTGAGCATGCCGCCCATGCAGAACCCGACGACCCCGATCCCTTTGTCGGTCGTCGCCTCGTGGTCGGCGAGGAAATCGACGGCACCGCTCATGTCGCGCCCGGCCCGGTCGGGTGGCATCGCAGTCATCAACTCTCCCGCTCGGTCCATCTCGGTGTGGCCGGCGAGTTCGCCGTGGTAGAGGTCGGGTGCGAGCGCCACGAACCCGTCGGCCGCCAGGCGATCCGCCATCTCCTTGATGCCCGAATCGAGGCCCCACCACTCTTGGATCACGATCACCCCGGGGCCGGTGCCACCATCGGGAAGCGTCAGGTAGCCCGACGCGTTGTTGCCGTTGCTCGGAAATTCGACGATGTCTCCCATGGCACAACCGTAGACCGCTTTCGTTCGATGCCATACGATCGAACCGTGACCCAACTCGACGATCGCCCCGCTCCCACTGGCTCAGCGTTGCTGGAGGACGCCTACGCCAACGACCGTGCCCGCGTCTTCCATTCGTGGTCCGCGCAGGGCGCTCTGGATCCCACCGTGATCGCCGGCGCGCTCGGTTCGAAGTTCTGGGACGAAACCGGGCGCGAGTGGATCGATTTCACGTCGATGCTCGTCAACATGAACCTCGGGCATCAGCACCCGAAGATGATCCAGGCGATCAAGGACCAGGCCGACACGTTGTGCATGGTGGCGCCGCCGTTCGCCAACGATCAACGCAGCGAAGCTGCCCGTCTGATCGTCGAGAAGGCGAACCGCGACGGCGCGGGCGGGCACTTCGAGAAGGTCTTCTTCACGAACGCTGGAGCCGAAGGCGTCGAGAATGCGGTGCGTCTGGCCAAGGGATACACGGGCAGAATGAAGGTGCTGTCGGCGTATCGCAGCTATCACGGCGGCACGGCGCTGACGGTCGGGTTGACGGGTGAGCCCCGACGACTGGAGAACGAGCCGTCGGTGCCCGGACTGGTGAAGTTCTGGGGGCCGTACCACTACCGGTCGGCGTTCTACTCGGAGTCGCCCGAGCAGGAGACCGAGCGGGCGCTCGCCCACCTGCGCGAGACGATTCTCGTCGAGGGACCGAACAAGGTCGCCGCCATCGTCCTCGAATCGGTGGTCGGCACCAATGGCATCCTCGTCCCCCCGCCCGGCTACCTCGAGGGACTTCGCGCCTTGTGCGACGAATTCGGCATCGTGTGGATCGCGGATGAGGTGATGGCCGGATTCGGTCGCACCGGACAGTGGTTCGCCTGGCAGAACTGGGACGCGCAGCCCGACCTGATCGCCTTCGCGAAGGGCGTGAACTCCGGGTACATCCCCCTCGGCGGTGTCGTCGTCTCGAGTGCGATCGCCCACGCCTACGACGAGCGGGTGTTCCCTGGCGGTCTCACGTACTCCGGGCATCCGCTCGCTTGCGCGTCGGCCGTGGCGAGCATCGGCATCTTCGAAGACGAGGGCGTGCTCGCACATGCCCGTCACCTCGGTGACGACATCATCGGCCCCAGCCTGCGCGACATCGCCGAACGTCATCCGAGTGTCGGAGAGGTGCGCGGCCTCGGCGTGTTCTGGGCGGTTGAACTCGTCACCGATCAGGCCACCCGTGAGCCGGCGCCGCCATCCACGGTCGCAGCCGTCGTCGCCGAGTGCAAGGCGCACGGGATGTGGCCGCTGTCCGCAGCCAATCGAATCCACGTCGTACCGCCGTGCAACAGCCCCGACGATCTCGTGCGCGATGGCCTCGCGATCCTCGACGCGGCGCTCTCCGTCGCCGACGATGCGATGTGACCGACGACGTGTCTCGGCGACTGGAGCTGCACCTGCGCTCGTGGGTCGGCGCCTGGCCACCGCCGGCAGCCGGCCTCACCGTGATCGGTGACCCGACGCGACTCGAGCCCACCTGGGACGGCACCGTCCGACCGCTCCAGGGCGTCGGCAACGGTGAGGGCACGGTGATCGCTGTGCCACCCGACGCCGCCGATGCGGTGCGATCTGCGCTGTCGGCCGGATTGGACCGGCCGGGCTTGGGCGACCAACTCGGTGACCTGCTCGGAGTCGGTCCGGCGGCGTTCGGAGCCGGCGTGTTCCGCACCACAGCGCACATCGACCCGGACATCGCGGAGGTCGGCGTGTGGTTCGAACACCAGACCGCCGAGCTACCGGCGTGGTTGGCACCATTCAACGGACCTCGACTCGTTGCGTTCGGCGACGACGGCGCACCGATCGGCGGGCTCGGGATCAAGATCCACGATCGATACGGCCACGAGATCGCCGTGGTCACCGAAGAAGCAGCACGCGGCAAAGGCGTCGCGCGGCGTCTGGTGGCCACGGCTGCGCGCAGGATCCTGGCCGACGGCGCCGTGCCCACCTATCTCCACGCCACCGACAACCTGGCCAGTGCTCGGGTGGCCGACGCCGTCGGATTCGCCGACAACGGCTGGACCGTCCACGGCCTCTGGCCTCGGCCCACCACCACCTCGACCACCACCTCGTGAACAAGGTGCGCCCTCTGTGCGCACCTTGTTCACGAGAACGGGTGTCAGAGGGTGATCATTCACCGCCTTCGTTCAGGGTGACCTCGATCGGAGCGAAGTCGGGACCGAAGAGGTCCAAACCCTGGTCCGCGAGCATCGCCCATGCTGCCTCGACGATTTCATTGGTGTAAGCACCGTCGGTCGGCGGTGCGGTCAGGACGGTCGCCCCGTCGAGGTTCGGTGTGCTCTGGCTGATCTCGACCGTGCGGTCCCAGGCTTCCTGGTTGATGTAGCCGATGCCGTCAGGCGACGGCCAGATGAGCTTGTTGACCTCGTTCATCTGCCACAGCTGGTGGCTGCTGCCGAGCGTCGAGCCGGCAGCGACGACGATGTCGCGGCATGACTCAACGTTGTCGCGGCAATACGTCCAGCCGGCCATCGACGCAGCGACGAAGCGTGTTGCCTGATCCTTGTAGGCCGGGTCGTCGGCGAGTCGTGCGGCATCGGCCCAGATCGCGTCCTGCAGCATGCCGACACCGATCTCTTCGTAGCTGATGACGTTGAAGTCTTCAGGTGTGTAGAGCTCGCCGGTGTCCGGGTTGACCGTCTCGAGCACCTGGGCGTACTCGTTGTACGTCATGGCCTCGGCGGCATCGATCGAGCCGTCGAGCAGCGCGACCATGTCGAACTGCTGGCCCACGAGCGTCACATCGGATGCCGGGTCGAGGCCCGCCTGGCCGATCGCTGCGAACACTTCGTACTCGTTGCCGAAGCCCCAGTTACCGATGTTCTTTCCGGCGAAGTCCTCCGGTGTGGTGATCCCTGCGTCGGCGAAACTCACCTGCAGCGTCCCTGAACGTTGGTAGATCTGGGCGATGTTGGTGATGTTCGCTCCGGCCTCCCGGCTGGCGAGCGCCTTGGGCACCCAGGCCAACGCGAAGTCGACGTCGCCGTTGGCGAGCTGTGTCTGGGGCACGATCTCGACGCCACCCTCGACGATGGTCACGTCGAGGCACATGTCCTCGTAGAAGCCCTGATCCTGCGCGGCGAAGTAACCGGCGAACTGCGCTTGCGTGAACCACTGCAGCTGGAGGCTGACGGGTTCGGGTGTCTCGCAATCACCACCAGCTGGTGCTGTCTCATCGGCCGTCGAATCACCCGGCGCTTCGGTACTGGGTGTCGAGTCGGCAGGACTCGACGAATCGTCATCGCTGCCGCAGGCGGCACCGATGAGCGCAAGCGCGACGACTCCCGCCGTCGCCAATCGGACACGTTGCTTGTTCATGCTGTTGCTCCCCCGGGGCTCGCACCCCGTGCTTGTTGGTTGATGGATCGTGGAGAAGGTGAGACCAGCCGTTCGAGCACCACGGCGGTGAGATAGAACGCAAGACCGAGGAGGCACGCCCCGACGACGTAGCCCCATGAGGCAGCCGTCCTCGAGATCGCTGCGTTGGACGTGATCCCGTAGCCGAGCCCGTTCTGGCTGCCACCGAAGTACTCCGAGACGAAGGCCGTGATCACGGCGACCGGCGCGGCGATCTTCAACGCCGTGAACAGGTACGACACTGCGTTGGGGATCCGCGCCTTTCGGAGGATCTCCGACGGCGATGCCGCATACGAACGCAGGAGTTCCATGTGCGTGGCACTGACCTGACGGAGACCCTTGGCGACATTGAGCAGCACGATGAACGACACGATCAACGTCACCATCAGACGCCGAGGCACTTCAGTGGTGCTGGCGAACATGTTGTTGAACACCGGGACCAGCACGATGATCGGAATCGCATTCAGCGCCACGGCGAGCGGGGTGACGAGTTCGTTCACGACGTTGAACCGCATCAGCACGAAGCTGAGGGCAACCCCGAAGATCACACCGAGGACGAGGCCGACCAGAGCGTTCGCGCCGGTGACGAACATCGCATCGGCGACCTTGCTCCAGTTGTCACCGAGCGTCGAGGCGATCGCCGACGGCGCCGGCAGGAGGAACGGCTGGAGATCGAACGCCCGCACGATGATCTGCCAGGTACCGACGAACAACACCCCGACGATCAGCGGCGGGACGAGCACCCTCCAGACCGACCGGAGCGCCTTCATCGATCCTCCACGCCGAGCCCGCTGGCAGTGTGCCCGTGTCCTTCGCCACCACCGCGCAGGGCCTCTCGGACCTCGGTGATCTTCTTGTAGAACAGGTCGTCCTCGCGGGTGTCCTCGGTGCGTTCGGACCCGAGATCCACGTCGATGATGTCAGTGATCCGACCCGGCCTCGGCGACATCACCACGACTCGACTCGACAGGTACACCGCTTCGGGGATGGAGTGCGTGACGAACACGACCGTGGTCCGAGCGGCAGCACAGATTCGCAGGAGTTCGGCCTGCATGTGCTCGCGGGTCATCTCGTCGAGGGCGCCGAACGGCTCGTCCATCAGGAGCAACGGCGGATGGGAGGCCAGCGCTCGTGCGATCGCGATCCGTTGCTGCATTCCCCCGGACAGCTGCCACGGCATGTGTGACCCGAAGTCGGAGAGCTTCACCAACTCGAGCATCTCGTCGGCGCGCGACTGGCGCTTCGCCTTGTCCCATCCCTTGAGTTCGAGCGGCAGTTCGATGTTCTTGCGGACCGTCCGCCACTCGAACAGGCCGGATTGTTGGAACGCCATCCCGTAGTCCTGGTCGAGTCGGGCTTGCTTGGCCGACTTGCCGTTCACCAGCACGGTGCCCGCCGTCGGTTCGATCAGATTCGCGATCAGTCGGAGCAGCGTGGACTTGCCGCATCCCGACGGGCCGATCAACGACACGAACTCACCCGATCGGATCGGCAGGTCGATGTCGACGAGCGCATCGACCTGATTGGACCGTCCCGGGTTGAACGCCATCGAGACACGGTCGACGACCACGGCGGCCGAAGCGGAGAGTGATTCAGTTGCGCTCATGGCGTTGCCTCCTGCGGGCGGTTCCTCATCGCAACTGCTTCCACTGCCACAACCAGACCGAACATCAGCAGCCCGAGCGTCGCTGCTCCGAACACCGCCGTGTAGAGCTGCGCCGGGTCGCTCGTCGCCTTCTGTCCGTACGTCAACGACGCGAAGCCGATGCCGCGCACGCCCGTCGAGATCTCCGACACGATCACGCCGATCACCGCAGCGGTCGCGGCCAGCTTCATCCCGGGCACCATCGTCGGCACGGCCGACGGAAGCCGGAGCTTCACGAGCGTGCGCCACCACCCGGCGGCGTAGCTGTCCATCAGCTCCAGCGAAGCGGCCGGAGCCGAACTCAGACCTTTGAGCGTGGCAACGGCGATCGGGAAGAACGCGAGAAAAGCTCCGAGCGCCGCCACCCATGTCCACTTCGGAAGGTCCCAGTTGCCACCGATCGCAGCCACCTGGGGCGCCAAGGCGATCAACGGCACGGTCTGCGACGCGATCACGTACGGGAGCAGCCCACGCTCGATCACCTCGAACCGCGCCATCACGATCGCGAGCGCCACGCCGAACACTCCGCCGAGCACCAGGCCCACGAAGGCCATCCGGAACGTGTACCAGCTGTAGCCGACCACAGCCAGCCAGATCGGCGTGTCCTGACCGCGCACCTCGGGGTCGAACAACCGCTGGACCATCTCCCAGGTGTGTGGCATGGCCCGATCGCTGGCCCTCGGCACCAACCTCCAACCAAAGACCTCGGCACCGTCGGTGGGACCGACGACCTTGTACAGCTCCCACAGCCCGGCGACACAGAACAAGGCGATGAAGAACAGTACGGCTCGACGGGCTCCCCGGGCGATCACGAACGAGCCAGGGCCTGTTCGCGCAGCGTCGGGATGACGTGCTCGCCGTATTGGGTGAGGGTGTGGTCCTTGCCGTCGTGCTGGAGGTAGATGGCGAACTGGTCGACGCCGAGGTCGGCGAGGGCATGTAACCGTTCGAGCTGGGCCTCGACCGGGCCGAGGATGCAGAATCGATCGACGATCTCGTCGGGGACGAACGTGGTGTGGGTGTTGCCAGCCTGCCCGTGCTGGTTGTAGTCGTAGGCCTCTCGGCCCTTGATGTAGTCCGTCAGGGCCGCTGGCACCGCTGAGGATTCGCCGTACCGTTCGACGATGTCGGCGACGTGGTTGCCGACCATGCCGCCGAACCAGCGGCACTGATCACGCATGTACTCGATGTCGTCCATCGGCCCGACATACGCGGGTGCGGCGACGCAGATCGTGATGTCGTCGGGATCGCGGCCCGCCGCAGTAGCAGCCGAACGAACGGCGCCGATCGTCCATTCGGCGATCGACAGGTCGGCGAGCTGCAGGATGAAGCCGTCGCAGGTCTCGCCGATGAGTTTCAGGGCCTTCGGGCCGTAGCCGGCTCCCCACACCTCGAGCTGGCTCTTCGACGCCCACGGCAGGGCGATCGTCGAGCCGTTGTACTCGACGCTGCGACCGTTCGCGAGTTCGCGGATCACATGGATCGACTCGGACATCGTGGCGAGCGTGGTCGGGCGTCCGTTGGTGACCCGCACCGCCGAGTCGCCGCGCCCGATCCCGCAGACCGTGCGGTTGCCGTACATCTCGTTGAGCGTGGCGTAGGTGGACGCGGTGACCGTCCAGTCGCGAGTGGCCGGATTGGTGACCATCGGTCCGACGACCACGTTGCGGGTCTCGTTCAAGATCTGGGAGTAGATGACGTACGGCTCCTCCCAGAGAATGTGCGAGTCGAACGTCCAGACGTGACTGAAGCCGTACGTCTCGGCTCGCTTGGCAAGGTCGATGACGCGCGCCGCCGGAGGCGTGGTCTGGAGCACCACGCCGATGTCCATCAGCGAGTCTCCGGGAAGCCGAGGTCGATGGTGCTGGTCGACGGGTCGGGCCACTTGCTGGTGACCACCTTGCCCTGGGTGTAGAAGTTGATGCCCTCGGGCCCGTACATGTGGGTGTCGCCGAACAGACTCGCCTTCCATCCACCGAAGCTGTAGTAGCTCACCGGCACGGGAACGGGCACGTTGATGCCGACCATGCCGACTTGCACGTCGAACTGGAACTGTCGGGCGGCGCCGCCGTCGCGGGTGAAGATCGCCGTGCCGTTCGCGTACGGGTTGGCGTTGATCAGATCGAGGCCCTCCTGGTAGCCCGCCACCCTGACCACACTCAACACCGGTCCGAAGATCTCGTCGCGGTAACAACTCATGTCGGTGGTGACGTTGTCGAGCAACGTCGGATTCAGGAAGAAGCCGTCGGACGGCACACCGGCGCGTCCGTCGACGACCAGCGTCGCTCCCTCTTCCGGGGCGTTGTTCACGTATCCCCTCACCCGGTCACGATGCTCGGCGGTGATCAGCGGTCCCATCTCGTTGCCGGCTTCGTTACCGGGGCCGACCTTTACGCCAGGGATCCGCTCGGCGATCTTGGCCACGAGTTCGTCGGCGATGCTCTCAGATGCGAGCACCACACTGATCGCCATGCAACGCTCGCCGGCCGAGCCGTAGCCGGCGCCGATCGCGGCATCCGCGGCCATGTCGACGTCGGCATCGCTGAGCACGAGCATGTGGTTCTTGGCCCCACCGAGTGCCTGGACGCGCTTGCCGTTCGCGGTTCCGGTCTCGTAGATGTACTTCGCGATCGGCGTCGAGCCGACGAAGCTCACCGCCGCGATGTCATCGTGTTCGAGGATCGCGTCCACGGCGACCTTGTCGCCCTGCACCACGTTGAAGCATCCCGCTGGGAGTCCGGCCTGCGCCAACAGTTCAGCCATCAGCAACGACACCGACGGATCCTTCTCGCTCGGCTTGAGCACGAAGGTGTTGCCGCAGGCGAGTGCGTTGGCGAACATCCACATCGGGACCATCGCCGGGAAGTTGAAGGGCGTGATACCGGCAACGACCCCGAGCGGCTGGCGGATCGAGTACACGTCGATACCGGTTGCTGCCTGTTCGGAGTAGTCGCCCTTGATGAGCTGCGGGATGCCGCAGGCGAACTCGATGTTCTCCAGTCCGCGGGCGACCTCACCGAGTGAGTCGGTGAGGACCTTGCCGTGCTCGGCGGTGAGCATCGACGCGATCTCCTTGCGGTTCGCGTCGACGAGCTCGCGCATCCGGAACATGATCTCGGCGCGCTTCGACAACGACGTCGAACGCCACTGCGGGAACGCCGCCTTCGCCGCAGCGACCGCCGCATCTACCTCGCCGACCGATGCGAGATCGACGGCGCCGGTCTGTTCACCCGTCGCCGGGTTGAACACCGCGGCGCTGCGCCCCGATGTCGACTCGACGATCTGTCCATCGATCCAATGCGAAATCTTGTTCATGAGGGCGGGTCCTTGTTGAGTTTTGAAGATGGAACCCAGCCGACCGACCTGACCGCCAGGGAAGCGGTCGGACGGAGGCCGAGGAGAACCGAAGGGCCGACGAGGCCGACCACTTGGATCAGTGCAGGTACGTCGACAAGCCGCGCTTGACGTATTTGCCGTGGCCTTTGGTGCCGACGTAGGTGTCGTTCTCGATCACGACGGTTCCACGGCTGATGACCGTGTCGACCTTTCCGTCGATCTCGAAGCCCTCGTAGGCCGAATGGTCCATGTTCATGTGGTGCTTGTCGTTGATGCCGATCTTGGTCTTGCGACTCGGATCCCACACCAGGATGTCCGCGTCGGCGCCAGGTTCGATGACGCCCTTGTGGTCGAGGCCGAACATGCGCGCCGGGGTGGTGCTGCACGTCTCGACCCAGCGCTCGAGGCTGATCTCGCCGAGGACGACGCCCTGGTAGATCAGCTCCATGCGGTGTTCGACGCCGCCGATCCCGTTGGGGATCTTCGAGAAGTTCCCGAGCCCCAGTTCCTTCTGGTCCTTGAAGCAGAACGGACAGTGGTCGGTCGACACGACCGCCAGCTCGTTCATCCGCAGACCCTTCCAGAGGTCGGCCTGATGGTGTTCGTGCTTCGTGCGCAACGGGGTGGAGCACACCCATTTCGCGCCTTCGAATCCTGGCTGGGCGAGCTGGTCCTCCAACGTGAGGTAGAGGTACTGCGGGCAGGTCTCGGCGAACACGTTGAGCCCGGCATGCTGCGCGGCCGCAACTTCCTCGAGCGCGCCCGAGGCCGACATGTGCACGATGTAGAGCGGCACGTTGCCGGCGACCTTCGCCAGCTGGATCGCCCGGTGGGTCGCCTCGGATTCGAGCTCGGCGGGACGCGTGAGCGAGTGGAACTTCGGATCGGTGTCGCCCCGTGCGATCGACTGGGCGACCAGGACGTCGATCGCGATGCCGTTCTCGGCGTGCATCATGATCATCGCGCCGGATTCCGACGCATTCTGCATGGCCCGCAGGATCTGGCCGTCGTCGGAGTAGAGCACCCCGGGATAGGCCATGAACAACTTGAAGCTGGTGATGCCCTCGTTGTCGACGAGGTACGTCATCGCCTTCAACGACTCGTCGTCGACGCCACCGATGATCTGGTGGAATCCGTAGTCGATCGCGCAGTTCCCGGCCGCCTTCTCGTGCCACACGGCGAGCTGGTCCTGCACGCTGAACCCGGTGTTCTGCACGGCGAAGTCGACGATGGTGGTCACTCCGCCCCAGGCCGCCGCAACGGTTCCGGTCTCGAACGTGTCGGAAGCCTCGGTACCGCCGAAGGGCAGCTCCATGTGCGTGTGGACATCCACCCCGCCCGGCACGACGTACTTGCCGGTGGCGTCGATCGTGAGGTCGGCACTCACGCCCATCGATGCGGCCTGGCCGGGCGCGAGGATCGCAACGATCTTCTCGCCGTCGATCAACACGTCGGCCTCTCGACGGCCGACCGCCGAGATGACCGTGCCGCCTCGGATCAGGGTGACGCTCATGATTCCACGAGCTCGCCGTAGGCGTCGGGGCGGCGATCGCGGTAGAACGCCCAGCCGTCGCGAACCTCCTTGATGCGGTCCATGTCGAGCTCGCGGATGATCAACTCCGGCTCGTGGGCGTCGCCCTTGTCGCCGACGTACTGGCCACGCGGATCGACGAAGTAGCTCTGGCCGTAGAAGTCGTTCTCGCCCAACGGCTCGATGCCGACCCGGTTGATCGCACCGACGTAGTACATGTTCGCAACCGCCGCAGCTGGCTGTTCGATCGACCACAGGTACTCGCTGAGTCCGCGGTGCGTCGCCGACGGGTTGAACACGATCTCCGCACCGTTGAGGCCGAGCGCTCGCCAGCCTTCGGGGAAGTGACGGTCGTAGCAGATGTACACGCCGACCCGACCGACGGCGGTGTCGAAGATCGGATAGCCGCCGTTGCCCGGCTTGAAATAGAACTTCTCCCAGAATCCCTTCACCTGCGGGATGTGCTGTTTGCGGTACTTGCCCAGGTACGTACCATCGGCGTCGATCACCGCTGCGGTGTTGTAGTACACGCCGGGTTGTTCGATCTCGTACATCGGTAGCACCATCACCATGTTCAACTCCGCCGCCAGCGCCTGGAAACGCTTGGTCGTTGGGCCGTCGGGGATGTACTCGGTGTAGTCGTAGTACTCGGGTTCCTGCACCTGGCAGAAGTACGGCCCGTAGAACAGCTCCTGGAAACAGATGATCTGCGCACCCTTCGATGCGGCCTCGCGGGCCGCCTCTTCGTGCTTGACGATCATCGACTCCTTGTCGCCCGTCCAATCGGTCTGCAACAACGCCGCTGTAATGGTTCTGGTCATCGGTCCCCTCGATCACGGCATGCTCGTCACGCTCGTTGCTGAGGACACTAACGACGCGACGACGGATGGACAAGCGGGCCGCGTGGCTCGTACGTTCTGTTCATGCAGCCGCAACACTTTGCTCCGCGGGCCGCGGAGGAGTTGCGCTGATGCCCACATTTCGCAGTGCGTGGCACTGGGTGTTCGGCAAGCACGAGCCGAGCCCGCCGAACCCCGATCGCACCGTCGAGGCCGGTTGGGTGCCGCAGTGGATGGCGCCGATGATCATCGACGAACTCAACGCCCAAGGCATCCCGGCGGTGACCACCGACGACTTCAACCTCAACCCGTACATGAACAGTCGCGAGCCGATGGCGAGAGTGTTCGTCACCGAGGACCGCAAGGCCGAAGCCCGCGAGGTGTTGACCGACATCCTCGGCCATCCCCCCGCCCAACGCCGCATCTGACACCCCCACCACCCCACCCACCCCGTTTGCGTTGCAATCCGGGTGGGCCGGGTCACCCAGAACCCGACACAAACGAACGTGCGCTTGCGTCACCCCGTTTGCGCTGCATTCTCGGTGGGGTGCTCCGCCGGAAGCGTCACGCAAACGGGGGAATTCCGCTCCACCTTGGCGGGCGCCCACTGTCGGGTATGCACGTCAGCACTGCGCTCACCGACCTCGCCGCCGATCAGGACGGCCTGATCACCGCCGAACAACTCCGATCTCATGGTGTCACCGCATGGACGCAACGCCGTCTCGTCGCCGACGGCTGGATCTTCCGGCTCGCACCTCGCGTCTACGCGCTGCGTGGCGCTCCCGACACGCACCGTCGACGGCTCCGGTGCGGGCTGCTCTGCCTCGGCGAGCGGAGTTGGGTGAGTTTCGAGGCCGCAGCCGCCCTCCACGGACTCGATCGGTCCCGACCCCACGCCGTCGAATTCACGATCGAACGGTCCCGGAGGCCACCACTGCTGCCGTTCGCCGTTCACACCACTCGACGCCTCGACCCGATCGATCACGTGGTGGTCGACGGCTTCCGGGTGATGTCGGCAACCCGAACCGTGTTCGACCTCGCGCTCGCTCGGGCGCACCCTCACCGGATCGAGGCCGCGATGGACAGCGCTGTCCGGCTGCAGTTGTCGTCGCCCGAGGTGCTCGCTCGGCGATTGGAATCGCTGCGAGGATCGGGACGGTGGGGGTGCCGGCGTGTGGAGGAGATGCTCACGGATTCCGGCGGCCACACCCACCTCGAGCGGCGGTTTCTCGAGCTCGTTCGAGAAGCCGGCCTCCCGACGCCACGAAAGCAGGTCGTGTTCCGAACCGGTGACAGGCACATCGCCCGAGTCGACTTCTTCTTCGCGGAATTCCAGATGGTGGTCGAGGTGTCCGGTCAGCTGGGCCACGCCAGTCCGACGGAGCGCGCACGCGACGCCCAACGACGCAACGAACTGCAGGACGTCGGGGTCCGGGTGTTCGAGTACACCTTCGATGACGTCACCAAGCGCTCCGACATGGTCCGGCGCACCCTGCTCGCCAGGCTGACCGCCTCCGGCCCCCTCACCGCCGCCTGAAAAGCCCTGTTTGTGTGACAGTTCCGGTGGGCCGCCCCGCCGGAAATGCAACCAAACGTGGTGGGTTTTGGGGTTCGGGAGTGTTCAGATGTGGCTGGAGCGCAGGAGTTCGTGGGCCATCGGGCACTCGGCGACGATTGCAGGCGGGCCCATCGGCACCTTGCCATTCGGGCCGACGACGTGGGTGAACATCGACGTCGGGAGCACCTCGACGTCGACATCCCACGGGTCGGTGTCGGCACCCATCGCCTCGGCCTTGGCAACCATGGCATCGAGGAACCCCGACGGCAGACGGCGACCGACCCCGGCCACCACCCAGACCTCGGTCCCGAACGCCGACGCGATCGCCGCGATCGTGGACGAGCCCATCGGTGCGACGCAGCGCTGGGAGTCGATGGCCAGAGCCTCCACCAGGACCAGGTCCGCTGCACGAATGGCAGCTCCTGCGACGCCCGCTTCCACCGGCTCGGCGTCGACGTCGTAACGCTCCATCCGACGAATGAACGACGTCGCGCTGTATCGGGCGTCGAGCGCGAGCACGCGGATGTCGCCTCGACGGATCAGCGCGTCACCGATGACGTCCGGGTCGCCGATCGTGACGACGACGGCGTCGTCCGCAAGCACCGCTGCGAGTTCGGCGCCGGTGCGATCGCTGCGGATCTCGTCGGCCAGCTCCCACACCGCTTCGAACGGTTCGGCCGAGGTGACCACGTTGGCGCACAGCCACCAGAGCGCACCGGCGAACGGGTGCCGTTCGACGATGCGGCGGCACGCAACCACCAGGCCCGACGGGTCGAAGTGCAACGAGCCGAGTGCGTGAGCCGTTTCCTCGACCAGCGAGGTCGGATCGGCTCCCTGGGCCCTCGCCACGTAACGCAGATGCTCGATCGGATGCACGGCGCGACCGTACCGCGCCCCCACCGAACGTGTTGCGCCGAACGAACAAGCTCCCGCATCTGCATCACTCCAGTGGGGTGAATCGCAAATCTGAACCACTCCGGCTGCACTGGAGGCTGGGGTCAATTGCACGTCACGCGGACGACCTCGACGCAGTGATGGCCGAACTCGCCACCCACTGGGCGGAGGCGTCGGCAGGTGGCGACCCGACGCAGGCGATCGAACTCGCGATTCACGCAGGCGACCTCGCCGCCGATCGGGAAGCCACGGTGTACAAGGCAACGACGATGATGGCGCTCGCCAGGGAGACGGGCACGCTGGCCGATCTCGGCTTCCTCGCCGACCTGACCGAGGAGATGGGCCACCCGGCCAGTGCCGCCCGTGCACTCAGTGTCTACATCCGCTTGACCCAGGGCGACGTCGATCGGGGGGTGCCAGCACGAGCAGTCGGGAGGGCCAGCATCCTTGATCTGACCGCTTGGCCAGCTCACACTGGCTCCGGTGAGGTGGAATGAGGCAGTGCGGCTCGTCGAGCGCCGGGTGATTCGCAGGCGATGGCTCACCACTGTGCTGCTCGTGGTCGTGCTGGCCATCAGCGCCGGTGCGACGATGGCCGCAGTTGCCGGTGCACGGCGCGCCTCGACAAGCTACGACCGGTTCATCGAATGGTCCGATGGATCGCAGGTGGTGATCGCCGGCAGCGGACCCGACAGCTCCGACGAGGCCAACGCGAACCTGACGCGTCTCGCCTCGTTGCCCGGAGTCGAAGATTCGACTCGCAGCGTCTTCCTCGGCGACGAGGTGGCCATCGACGGCGAGGTGTTGCCGTTCCACACGATCATGCCGGTCGCGTTCGATCCCCGTGATCCTGCGTCGGGCCGGGTGAAGCTCGTCGCCGGGCGTCTGCCTGACCCGGACGTCGTCAGCGACGGCGTCGTGGGGTTCGACACCGCCGAGCGGCTGGACCTGCAGGTGGGCGATCAGCTCGAGGTGCGCTTCAATGCGTGGGACGACCGGCCGGACTACGTGGCCGGCTCGGAGACGGTGACCATCGTGGGCATCGTCGCCCAACCAGGTGCGTTCCCGTCGGTCACCGGTCAACCGACGGCCGTGCTCGGGGTCATGCCGGCGTTCATGAAGGCGCACGAGGAGCGGGTGGACTGGACCAATGGTGACGTGACGGTGAAGTTGACGGATCAGAGCCCGGCGGGCGTCGATGCCTACCGGGAGGCGGTGGCGGCCTCGGGAGTGCCGGTCGACTTCGTCGGGTCGATCTACGACGATGCCGTCGGGGTCCGCAAGCTCCTCCGAGTTGAGGCCGGCGTCTTGTGGTTGATGGCGTTGGTGATCGGCGGGGCCGCCGTCGTGGTGGTGATCCAGTTCTTCCGAAGGGAAGCGACGAACGCCGCAGGCGAGTTGCAGGTGCTCGGCTACCTCGGAATGACGCCATCGATGGTCGCGTGCAGCGGAGCCATACACGGGATGGTGGTCGGAGGGTTCGGAGCTGCCGGTGCTTCGCTCGTGGCGGTCTTGGCGTCGCCCCTGCTGCCCCGCGGCGTGTCCCGCACGGCGGACCCCGATCTCGGCTTCCACGCCGACTTCGTCGTGCTCGCAATCGGGATCGCCATAGTGCTCGTCGTGGCCATCTCGGCGGGCGCCATCGCTGCGGCGCTGGCCACACGCGCGCCGGCCCACGAGTTGGCGCAGTCCTCGAAGTTCGCTGCGGTGGCGACACACCTGCCGCCGGCGGCCGGGACCGGGGTGCGCTTGGCGTTCGTGTCCACGACCAGTGGCCCCGCTCGGTCACTGCGAATCGGGCTGCTCGGGCTGGGTGCGATCATTGCTGCTGTCGTCGCCGTGGTGTCGCTCCAGGCGAGCTTCGACGGGGTTCTCGTCGAGCCGGCTTTGTCGGGGAGTACGTGGGACCTGACCGTGTCGTACGACGAGGCGGAGGACGCCAACGCCGCCGCGCCGACCATCGACGCCGACCCGGCGGTTGACGACTACACCCGCGGTGGGTGGTCGTCGATCGAGGTCGACGGCAAGCCCGTGTATGTGCTCTACGTCGAGCCGAACTCCGCCGTCAACGTGGCAGTCGACCGTGGTCGAGCTCCGATCGGGCCGGACGAAATCGCCCTCGGACCCGCCGAGCTGGACGCGCTTGGTGTGGCGATCGGCGACACAGTGAAGGTGGCGGTGCCGGAGTTCGACGGCACGACGTTCACGGACACGGTGTCGGCAACCGTGACCGGCCGGGCGATCGTGGCCGCGCCGGTCTACCAGTTTCTCGAGCCGGGTAAGGGCGGGGCGGTGACGGCCGGACTCATGCGTCGGATTGTCGGTGACGACATGGCGATCAACCAGTTCTTCATCGCGCTCGATGCCGGAGCGCCACTCAAGGACAGCTCTGTCGAGTTGGCCGATCGGATCTCGCCGTCGTTTTGGTTCACACGCGCCGACCGTGCCGGCGTCCGGTCATTGCGCAACATCCGCCAACTTCCCCTCGTGCTTGTGGCGCTGCTCGGTGCGATGGCCGCAGCGGCGCTCGTACACCGCCTCGCCACGAGCTCGCGTTCGTTGCGGCGCGAGCTTGCCGTGCTTCGTAGCATGGGCTTCACCGACGGCCAGGTCCTGCAGTCCGGCGGCGCTCAGGGCGCGACAGTGTCAACGCTCGCGTTGATCGGCGCTGTTCCCGCCGGGTTGATCGGCGCTGGGGTGGTGTGGCGGTTGATTGCGGAATACCTCGTCGTCGTACCCCAGCCGATCGTCCCGTGGACGACCGTCACGATCGTCATCGCAGCGACGCTCGTGTTCGGCATGGCCGTAGGCATCGTGATCGCATTGTGTGGCGGCCGAACACGGGTCAGTGCGCTGCTCCGCTCAGAGTGAGCGTGTGCCCCTGGTCGCGTGACGACGACGGCGCGGTCCGGCGTTCGCTTCAACGGCCACTGCACCTTGCCCGATCAGCGCAGCCATCGTCGGGGCTGCCACGCGTCCGATGGGGGACGCTGCACCAACGACTTCGTGGTCGACGCCGTCTCGGCTCACGTCCAGGAGATGGCTGTCGAAGTGTTGTCATTGGTCGCTGGTTCGAGCTTCTGGTCGTTCCGCTGCGGATCGATGTGCTGCGACCGGTGCTCGCCGCGCATCTGCGCGTCGGTGAGCGTGGGTGTCGCGTTGGCTGGGATGACGCTCGAGGCGCTACGCCGTCTCGAAGGAATCGTCACATTGTGCGCATGATGTCGGGAACGTCGAATCGGCAACACGGGCGGGTGGACGGCTGTCGAAGGCCCGCTCCCTGGTCTCGATGAGATCAGTCATGGCATCTGCACTGAGTGCATGGCGCTCTCACATCGGACTGACATGTCGGGGGCTGCGATGACGCAAGGGTTCCACATCCGAGCCGCGAAGGGTGCGGGTGCGTAGTTGGCAGCAGCAGCAACGACCGCGCCGCTGCTCGCGTCGGCGGCGCCGGCTGTGGTGGGTGGGGCCGCTGAGTCGCCTGTCCGCCCGACCGTGTGCAGATACCCGGATCCGGGGTGCCAGTCGCTACGATCCGAGGCCGTGGCCGACACGACCCCCGACACCGCACCGGCGCCGACTCGGCTGGGCCAACCCCTGCCGGCCGATCTCGTCCTGACGCCACTCGTCGACGGTGCCGCCGGCACGGGGCGCCCCATCATGGAGTGGCTCACCACGTTCCATCTCGCATCGGTGGTGCTCGACCCGTACACCAACGAGAGTTCGTGGGTGATCAAGGCGGCCGCTCGGGTGCTCGAGCAGTTCCGCGGCTCGGACGCCCGGATCAACCTGATCGTCACCGCCCCTGCCGCCGAGGCCAGAGCGTTCCTCGGCCCGTACGCCGCTCGCTTCCTCGTGTTCTGCGATCCCGACCGGGCCTTCGTGAAAGCGGCCGGCCTCAGCGAACTTCCGGCGTTCGTGTTCACCCGTGTCGACGGCGTCGTCGCTGCCGCCGCACAGGGCTGGAACCCACCCGAGTGGGAAGCTGTCGCGGACACCATCGCCGAAGTGTGCTGGTGGACCTCGATTGCCGTACCTGGCTCCGGCGATCCCGGTGCCTTCCGCGGTTCGCCCGCACTGGGCTGAGTCCGTGCCCTCTGGGCCAGTCGAACTGCCCGATCTCCCCGTCGTCGAGGCGATCCCGGCGGTTCGAGTTGCCCTGGCCGAACAGCGACGTGCCGTCCTCGTCGCTCCGCCCGGAGCCGGCAAGACCACGGTGATCCCGTTGGCGCTGTTGGACGAGCCCTGGCTCGCCGGCCAGCGAATCGTGATGCTGGAGCCCCGACGGCTCGCAACCCGCGCCGCTGCTCGCCGCATGGCCCACACCACGCACACCGACGTCGGCGGTCTCGTCGGCTACCAGACTCGCGACGAACGCCACATCGGTGCCGGCACTCGTATCGAAGTGGTCACCGAGGGAGTGCTCACCCGCCGCCTGCAGAACGACCCGGAACTGCCCGGCGTCGGCCTGGTGATCTTCGACGAGGTGCACGAACGCAACCTCACGACCGACCTCGGCCTGGCGCTGGCACTCGACGTCGCCACGACCATCCGCCCCGATCTCCGACTGCTGGCGATGTCCGCCACCCCCGATGTCGAGGGGCTGACCGCGCTGCTCGATGCGCCGGTCGTCGAGAGCGAGGGCCGGATGTTCGACATCGAGATGCACTGGATGCCACGAGCGCCGTCAGTCGCACCCGGTTCAGGCCCCCGCCGCGGTGGTCGGCCAGCGCGACCCGGACCCGGCGGCGGGAACCGGATCGAACCCGACGTGGTGGCCGCGGTGCTGCGGGCGCTGCGCGAGCAGGTCGGTGATGTCCTGGTGTTCCTTCCCGGGATCGGTGAGATCCGCCGCACGGAATCGATGCTGAACGAGGCGGTCGGTGCCGACGTCGACGTGTTCGCGCTGGCCGGCGCGCTGTCGCTCCCCGAACAGGACGCGGCCCTCGCTCCCTCACGGGCCGGCCGTCGACGAGTCGTGCTCTCGACCGACATCGCCGAGACGTCGCTGACCGTCGATGGTGTGCGCGTCGTCGTCGACAGCGGCCTCGCTCGCGAACCTCGCTTCGATGCCCGCACGGCGATGACCCGGCTGACAACGGTGTCGACCAGCCGGGCATCGGCCGAGCAGCGAGCGGGACGGGCGGGACGAACCGAGCCCGGCGCCGCCTACCGGCTGTGGAGCAAACTCGAACACGGCACCCGAGCCAGACACCGCTCGCCGGAGATCTCCCAAGCCGACCTCGCCGGGTTCGCGCTCGAACTCGCCGCATGGGGCGGCGGCGACGATCTGCGGTTCATCGATCCGCCGCCTGCGGGCGCACTTGCGCAGGCGCTCCAGTTGCTGGCCGACCTCCACGCCGTCGACGCCGACGGTTCGATTACCCCGCTCGGGCGCACGATGCTCGGCCTCCCGGTGCACCCACGTCTCGCCCGCATGGTCGCCGTCGACCGGTCAGCGCTGGCGTGCGTCATCGCCACGTTGGTCGAGGAGCGCGACGTCTTCCGCGGCCGCCCCGACGATCTGCCCGCCGACCTCGCACTCCGGATCGGGGCCCTCACCGGCCGACGCGGTCACGACGCTGCGGACCGGGGGGCACTGCACCGGCTTCGCGAGCGCGCCGCCGACCTCGCGCGACGAGCGGGCATCCGCTTCGATCTCGACACCGTCGACGCCGATGGGGCCGGGGCCGTGCTGCTGCTCGGGTACCCCGACCGGCTCGCGGCCCGTCGCCGGCCAGGACAGTTCCAGCTCCGATCGGGAACAGGCGCATTCCTTCCCGACGACGACACGCTCGCCGACGCAGCGTTCGTGGTGGCTGCCGACCTCGACGGTCGCCGCGACCGAGCGCGCATCCGACTCGCTGCGGTCGTCGACGCCGACGCCGTGATCGCCGAGTTCGGTGCCGACATCGTCGAGCAACGATCGATCACCTGGGATTCGGGCCGGAACGACCTGGTCGAGATGGTCGAACGCCGTCTCGGTGCGATCCAACTCGGCCAGCACACCGGCCATCCCGAGCCTGGCGACGACACAACGGCAGCGCTGATGAAGCACGTGCGAGCCACCAGGTTGGGCGCGCTGCGTTGGACAAACGTCGCCGGATCGCTACGCGAGCGCGTCGAGTTCCTGCATCGAACCGTTGGCGACACGTGGCCCGACTGGTCGACCGAGCACCTGATCGAGACGCTCGACGACTGGCTCGCCCCCTACCTGCCGGGGGCGACCGGGCGAGTCGATCTCGAGCGTCTCGACGTAGCGATGGTGCTGCGCAGCCAGCTCCCGTGGCCCCAGGGAGGTGACCTCGACGAGATCGCACCCGCCGCCCTCACGCTGCCGTCGGGACGGTCGGTGCCGATCGACTACGCCGGCGAGCAACCTGACGCGTTCGTGCGCGTGCAGGACCTGTTCGGCGTCACCACGCACCCGAACGCCGGTGGCCTGCCCATCCGACTCCATCTGCTGTCTCCCGCCGATCGGCCGATCCAGGTCACCGCCGACCTGCCCGGCTTCTGGGCCGGGTCGTGGTCCGAGGTGAAGAAGGACATGGCGGGGCGATATCCCAAGCACCAATGGCCCGACGATCCGGCGGCTGCAGACCCCAAGAGAATGAAGGATCGCTGATGCTCGGGCTGTCGGAGGCGATGACGATCGCGTGCGTCGCCGTGGTGTTCGTCGCTGCGACGGTGCAAGCGTCGCTCGGAATCGGGCTCGGGATGATCGCGTCGCCGGTTCTCCTGATCGCCGACCCCGACTTCATTCCCGCAACGATCATGCTTGCCGTGCTGCCGTTGACGTTCACGATCGCCTGGGTCGATCGGGAGTACATCGAAGCGCGCGACGTGGGGTTCGCGCTGATCGGTCGGGTTCCGGGCGTCATCGCCGGTGCGCTCGTGGTCGCAGCGCTGTCCGACCGGGTCCTCGCCGTGATGGTGGCCGCGTCGGTCCTGCTGGCCGTGGGGGCGTCGGTCACCGGTCGGCTGTTCCAGCCGACCGACCGCGCGCTCGTGGTCGCCGGGCTCGCATCGGGATTCGCGGGAACCACCACCGGCGTGGGTGGTCCACCGATGGCGCTCACGTACCAGAACAGCAACCCCGCAACGATGCGCGCGACCGTCTCAGCGTTCTTCGCGATCGGCTCGCTCATGTCGCTCGCAGCGCTTGCCGTCGCCGGCGAGGTCGGCGTGCGCCAACTGCAACTGACGCTCCTGATCCTGCCCGCCGTCGGCTTCGGCATCGTCACCGCCCGACTCGTGAAGGATCATCTGCGACCCGAAGTGGTGCGCCCGGCCGTGCTCGTGATCTGCACGGTCGCCGCGCTCGGCCTGCTCGTCGAAACCTTCTGACCCACTGGCGTTCTCGTGAACAAGGTGCGGCCCTGGTGCGCACCTTGTTCACGGGAACGGTGGGTGGAGGCTTCGCGGCGCGGGAGGCTCAGTCGTAGGCTCGGGGCATGGCCGAGGTCCCCCCGTTCTCCTACACCGAGCTGCTCCCGTTGGGATCCGACGACACCGACTACCGGCTCGTCACGACCGAGGGTGTGTCCACCTTCGAGACACCGGAAGGCACCTTCCTGAAGGTCGAGCCCGAGGCGATCCGGCTCCTCACCGCCGAAGCGATGCACGACATCGCCCACTTCCTGCGGTCGGGTCACCTGCAGCAGCTACGCGACATCCTCGACGACCCGGAGGCCTCCGACAACGACCGGTTCGTTGCGCTCGATCTGCTGAAGAACGCGGCGATCGCCGCCGGCGGTGTGCTGCCGATGTGTCAGGACACCGGCACCGCGATCGTGAAAGCCAAGAAGGGCCAGTACGTGTTCACCGGTGGTGGCGACGAAGAGGCGATCGCCCACGGGATCTACGACACGTACCAGACCTCGAACCTCCGCTACTCCCAGATGGCGCCGCTCGACATGTACACCGAGAAGAACACGGGCACGAACCTGCCGGCGGAGATCAAGATCTCGGCGATCGACGGTGAGGCCTACAAGTTCCTCTTCATGGCAAAGGGCGGCGGCTCGGCGAACAAGAGCTACCTCTACCAGGAGACCAAGGCGTTGCTGAACGAGGCGACGTTGCTGCCGTGGATCTTCGACAAGATGCAGTCGCTCGGCACGTCGGCCTGCCCGCCGTATCACCTCGCCGTCGTGATCGGCGGCACGTCGGCCGAGTTCGCCGTCGAGACCGCCAAGCTCGCCTCGACCCGCTACCTCGACTCGCTCCCCACGAGCGGATCGCCCGACGGGCACGCATTCCGCGACCTCGACCTCGAGGCACAGGTGCTGAAGCTCAGCCAATCGACCGGCATCGGCGCGCAGTTCGGCGGCAAGTACTTCTGCCACGACGTGCGCATCATCCGACTCCCCCGCCACGGAGCCTCGTGCCCGGTGGGCATCGCCGTGTCGTGCTCGGCCGACCGCCAGGCACTCGGCAAGATCACAAAGGACGGCGTCTTCCTCGAACAACTCGAACGCGACCCTGCCCGCTTCCTGCCCGAGGTGTCCGACGAGCACCTCGACGAAGCCGAGCCGGTACGGATCGACCTCAACCGGCCGATGGACGACATCCTCGCCGAACTATCGGCCTACCCGGTGACCACCAGGGTGATGCTGACCGGTCCGATGGTGGTGGCGCGCGACATCGCCCACGCCAAGATCAAGGAACGCCTCGACGCCGGCGAGCCGATGCCGCAGTACCTCAAGGACCACGCCGTGTACTACGCCGGGCCGGCCAAGACGCCTGCCGGTTACGCATCGGGATCGTTCGGGCCGACCACGGCGGGCCGGATGGACAGTTACGTCGAACAGTTCCAGTCGGCTCGCGGTTCGATGGTGATGCTCGCGAAAGGCAACCGCTCGAAGCAGGTCACCGATTCGTGCGAGACGAACGGGGGCTTCTACCTGGGCTCGATCGGTGGGCCGGCCGCACGCCTCGCCCTCGACAACATCCGCAAGGTCGACGTCCTCGAATACCCGGAACTGGGCATGGAAGCGGTGTGGAAGATCGAGGTCGAGGACTTCCCCGCCTTCATCGTGGTCGACGACAAGGGCAACGACTTCTACGCCGACGTGCGAGCCGCTGCGTCGATGCCGGTCTCGCTTCGCTGAGGCCGCAGGGCTGAAATTTCGGGCGTCGACCGGACGACTGCGGACAGTTGCTGGCATGAAGACTGCCGAACTGCACCGAGGCCGCACCGTGTCGAGGATCCGACAGGGCGTGCTGTCGAAACGCACGTTGTCGACCATGTCGCACGCGCTCGAGATGGCGGCGACCGCGCTCGGCCACGACGCGGTGGTCATCGCCGCATTCGAACGGCGAATCTACTTCGAACCCCGCGCCCGCGCATACCATCGCCTCGTCGACCATGGAGTGACGGTCGCCGTCGCCTACGTCGGGGACCAGGGCACCGACGGCCGCGGGTTCCAGGTGCCGTTGCAGCTCGACGAACCCGCCGCGGAGGTGTGGGCACTCGTGGTGTTCTCGCCAACGCTGTGCGGCTACGTGTACGCGACCGAGAACGGCAGCTACGCAGACACCACGATTGGCTTGGAACCGGCTCGACAGTTCAACTCCACCATCGGCTTCGACGGTGAACGCACGCGGGAAGTGATCGATGAACTGTGCGAGATGTTCGGCGATCGCCTCGATCCGGTCGTCGTCGACAAGATCAACCACGTGGCCGATCTGCGCGCACGTCGTCACGGTCCGTACCCATTCGAGGACGCCTGGACGAACGCCATGGCATCGCTGGCTGCACACGTCGAGACCACCATCGACACGTTGCGCGAGGAGGCCGCCGCAGCGACTCGGGACCAGCTGACCGGTCTCACCAATCGTGAAGGTCTCAGCCGTTGGGCAGGGCTCGTCGACGACCCGACGCTCCCCACGCCTCCCATCGGGGTGCTGATTTTCGATTTGAACAAGTTCAAGCTGGTCAACGACACCCTCGGCCACGAGGCCGGCGACGAGATGCTGCGTCAAGTCAGCGACAAGATCACCCAGAGCGTGCGATCGGGTGACCTGGCGGTTCGCTGGGGCGGCGACGAGTTCCTCGTGCTGTGTCCCGGCCTGCAGGGTGCCGGTCTCGAGGCGATCGGGCAACGCATCAAGGCGGCGATCCGCACCGTGACCGTCGGCGACATGTCCGCCGACACTGCGTTCGGAGCACAGGTGTGTCAATTCCGGCCATTCGTCTTCGAAGCCGCCGACAAAGCCCTCTACGAATCCAAGACCGCCAGCCGCTGAGCAGCCCTTCGAGGAGGACCTGAGACGGCTGCGTGACGAAGCGACCCACATGCTGGTAACCCGATCTGGAACCTGAGTCGACGACTACGACATGCTGACGAGGTCGAGCCAGTCCTCGGAGAAGTAGTCGACGTCGCCGTCGGGCATCAGTAGCACCTTGGTCGGTGAAAGTTCGCGCACGAACTCCTCGTCGTGGCTCACGAGGATGATGGCGCCGGGCCAGTCGACGAGGGCATCGGCAACGGCCTGACGTGACGGCGGATCGAGGTTGTTGGTCGGCTCGTCGAGCAGCAGCAGGTTGTTGCGCCCGACCATCAACATCGCCAACGCAAGCTTGGTCTTCTCTCCGCCCGACAGTGTCCCCGACTCCTGGAACACCTTCTCTCCCGAGAGCCCGAACATACCGAGCAGCCCACGCAGCTGTGTCTCGCCGAGATTGATGCCGTCGGGCACGGCGTCGCGGATGTTGTCGAGCAACGACTGGTCGGTGCGCAGGTTGTCGTGCTCCTGGGCGTAATAGCCGGCATGCACCTGGTAGCCGAACTGGAAGTCTCCGAGGTCGGCCACGGTCTCACCGGCCAGGATTCGCAAGAGGCTCGTCTTGCCGGCACCGTTCAATCCGAGCACCAGCAGGCGTTCGCCGCGCCCCAGGTCGAACTCGATGTCTTCGAAGATCGCCGGTCCGCCGTAGGCCTTGCACAACCCTGATGCACGGATCACGGTTTCGCCGCACTTCGGGGGATCGGGGAACCGCACCGTCATCGTCTTGCCCGACTGCGGGCCCCGCACGCGCTGCGTCTCGAGTCGGGCGATGCGTTTCTCGACACTGTGCGCCATCGCCGCCTTGGTGGCCTTGGCGCCGAACCGGTCGACCACCGTCTGCAGGCGATCGATCTCCTTGGCCTGCAGCACCGCCTTCTTGGCGAGGCGGGCTTCGTCGTCGGCACGAGCGCGTTGATACTGGCTGTACGTGCCGCGATATTCGACGACCTCACCGACGTCGTGCTCGGTGGCGCGGTCGAGATGCAGCACACGGGTGATCGACTCGTCGAGGAGTTCGAGGTCGTGGCTGATGACGAGCAGTGCGCCCTTGTACTGGCGTAGAAAGCCGAGCAGCCACACCTTCGCGTCGACGTCGAGGTGGTTGGTCGGCTCGTCGAGACACAGCACGTCGGATCCGGCAAACAGGATGCGAGCGAGCTCGACCCGGCGCCGCTCGCCGCCCGACAGCGTGCTGATGGGCTGATCGAGGCGTGCATCGGGGATGCCAAGCCCGGCGGCCATCGCCCTCGCCTCACTCTCGGAGGCGTACCCACCGGTGGTCCGGAACGCCTCTTCGGCGTCGGTGTATCGGGTGACGTTGCGCTCGTCAGGGTTCTCCTCCATGGCGATGCGCAGCTTCTCGATCCGGGTGATCTCGTCGTCGATACCCCGCCCGGACAGGACGTGGGTGACGCAGCTGCGCCCGTCGAGCGCCGAATCGATCTTCGGATCCTGTGGCAGGTACCCGAATCCACCTTTACGCAGCACCTTGCCGGCTTTGGGCTCGTTCGCTCCGCCCAACACCTTGAACAGACTCGTCTTCCCGGCGCCGTTGCGACCGACGATGCCCACCTTGTCGCGGGGCATGACGGTAAAGCTGGCGGAGTCGACGAGCAGCCGACCCCCCACTTCCACCGAGATCGCCTGGGCCTGGAGCACCCGCCCAGGCTAGAGGGACGTCAGGAGATCAGGGAGTGGGAAGTGCCGGGCCCGACAGCGAGCTCGTCGTGGTCGGTGCAGTGGTCGGCGGCGCTGCGGTCGTCGGTGGGACCGTGCTGGGAGGAGCGGTGCTCGCCGGAATCGTCGTCGAGGACGCCACAGTCGACGAGGACGTCGTTGTCGTCACACCGCCCGAGGACGGCGCGCTCGAAGTCGTCGTCGATGCCGACGGCCGAACGGTTGTCGTGGTCGTGGCCGTGCCGGTGGAGCCGGATCGGGTCGAGGGACGGCCGAGCACGGTGGTGGAGTTGCCGCCCACTGCCGAATCGTCGCGGAACGTCGAGCGCAGACAGTCGCCGATCCCGTCACGGAAGGGCCCGAGCGCGGCGGCGACCGATTCGGCCAACACCCGACGGCCGGTGTCGGTGGGATGGAGTCGATCGCTGCTCAGGATTCCGGGTGTCTCCGAGATGCTCTTCCAGTCGAGCACCGTCACGTTGTCCCGTTCGGCACCGAGGCGATTGACGACCTCGTTGACCTCGACATAGTTGGGTCGGTACTCCGTGACGGTCAGCAGCAGGGTGGGGCGGGGCGCGAGTCGGTCGAGGATCTTCACGAGTTCGCCCTCGTAACGCAGTGCGTTGCTGCCGTAATTGCTGCCCAGGAACACCACCGCCGCATCCCAGTCGTTCTCGGGTGCGACGTCGTCAGGCAGCATCCTGTCGAGTACACGGTTCCCGAAATCGATGAAGCGGCTCGGTTCGGCCTCGACGGCCACTTGCCAACCGAGCGGCACGGTCGCGTCGCACATGTGGTTGCCGTAGCGCAGCGACGTCGATGCGAGGATCGAGTCGCCGATCATCAGGACCCGGTTCCCGTCGGCGATCTCACCGGTCAACTGGGCCTGTGTGCCGTCCTCGTTCACCGGAGGACGCACGACGATGACGGGCTCGCGCACCGCTGAGGGCGCGGCGGGCACCACACCGACGCCGGCGATGGTCGGAACCGGGGTCACCGGGGGGATCGTGTCGTCCGTCTGGCCGTCGTTCGAACCACATCCGGCAACCACCATCGCAGCCGCTGCCAGGACGGCAAGCGATCGAAGGATGGGCATCTGCACCATTGAAGCGGGTTCAAGACCGACTGTGACGTCGCGACCGATGTCAGCGAGAGCGCAGCGCGTCGCGGATCTCGATCAGCAACTCGACCTCGGTCGGGCCGCTCTCCTCCTCGACGGGCGGCTTCAACCGGTTGTAGGCCTTCACCACGAAGAAGCAGAACAGTGCGATGATCACGAAGTTGACGATCGCCGTGATGGCAAGTCCGATCTGGACCCGAGTGTCGCCCAGGAAGAACCCGATGTCGTCGAAGTTCGGTTGGCCGAAGATCGCAGCGATGACGGGCATCACGATGCCGTCGACGATGCTCTTGACGACGAGGCCGAATGCAGCAGCGAGCACGAAGGCAACCGCCAGCTCGACCAGGCTGCCTCGGTTGACGAAGTCCCTGAACTCCTTGAGCATGTTCCTCATTTCGACCCTCCTGGATGGTCCTGGACGTGATCTCTGCGTCACGGCCGATCATCGCACCCTAGATCTCCGAGCGTTCGATCGATTCCAGTGTCGGATCGAACCGGGTACGCATGTCGGATTCTCCGATGCACTCGTGCTTCCTGTTCACCTTGTTGTCACCCGACCGTCATGTACGAGCGCGCGATTCGATGACGAAGACGTCGGTCACGTGACAACTTCGCTGCGAGGTGTCGACACCGGGGGTTCCGGGGAACCGTCGGTTGTATGAAGATGCCTGTGGAACTCAGCCGACACACCTGGAATGCCGCCATCAAGCTCGCCGTGGTGATCTCGGTCGTCGCCGGATTCGCAGCAGTCATGTTGTCGACCGCCAGCGACATCCCGCAAGCGGCCATCGTGTTGCCGGTGATCGTGGTGGCCTTCACGGCGAGCTGGATCCAGACCGGCCGTGACCGCCGAGAGCATCTCCCGGTGCGCCTCGGCACGAATCGACGCCACTGATCCCGGCTCTCGGCGAGACGCCGTCGCCACCTGCTCGTCACGGGTGACGCTCGACGTGTAACGATCGGGCGATGAGTGATCAGCCGACCCAGCCGAAGGTTCGTATCGGATTCGGGCTAGGGACGTCGACCACGTTGAACGGGCCGTCGTACGGCACCGTCGTAGATTCGCTGGAAGCGCTCGGATTCGACTCGCTCTGGCTGTCGGAACGAATCAGCGGGCCGGCACCCGACCCGCTCGTGGCAATGGCCTACGGTGCCGGGCGTACCGAGCGATTGAAGTTCGGGATGTCGGTGATGGTCCTCCCCGGCCGCAACCCGGTGGTGCTCGCCAAAGAGCTCGCCACCTTGTCAAACATGTCCGGCGGCCGACTGCTTCCCGCGTTCGGGCTCGGCGCTGTCGATCCGGTCGAACAGCAGGCCTTCGGGGTGCAGCGGGGCGAACGGGCCCGACTGTTCGACGAGATGCTCACGGTCATGCGGCACTGCTGGACCGGGGACTCGTTCACCCATCACGGCGATCGCTACGACTACGACGAGGTCCGAGTTCAGCCCAGCGCACAGAAGATGGAGGTGTGGCTCGGCGGTATCGCCCCGTCGGAGTTGCGCCGAGTTGGGCGGATGGCCGACGGTTGGCTTCCGTCGTTCGTCACACCGGCCGACGCGGCGGCCGGCCGAATGCTGATCGAGGAGGTGTGCGCCGAACACGACCGCGGGATCGACCACGACCACTTCGGCGTGCTCGTGCCGTATTCGTTCGGGCCGATTCCCGACCGACTGCTGGCGTTGCTCGCCAGGCGGCGACCGGACCTCGACGATCCGAGCGAACTCGTTCCGACGTCGTGGGACGGCTTGACCGACCTGATCCGACAGTTCGTCGACGTCGGGACCTCGAAGTTCGTCGTGCTCCCCCTGGCCGAACCCGAGAACGCCGACGCCTGGGTTGCCCATCTCGCAGAGGCGGCCGACGTCCTCCTGCCGCTCGAGACCTGAGCCGAACGGAACCAAGCAGCATCGTGCGACGTCCAACACACATGATGCCTCGACGTCTCCTCCCACTGGCACTCGCCGCAACCGCGCTGTTCGTGGCCGCATCGTGTAGCGCCGACGGACCGACCAGCGAACCGACCGAGCCGACGACCGAGCCGAGGAGCACCGCCGACACGTCCACGACCGAACCGGCTGACACGTCGACGACCGAGCCCGCTGCTAGCACGCCGTCGTCCACGATCACAGCGGGTCCGCAAGGGTTCGCATCGGCGAATCTCGAGTTCTTCGGCGACTGCGATGCCCTGTTGACCTACATGCAGACCGAAGCGTCCCAACGAGTGACGGCGTGGGGGCTCGGTGGCGGAGGCATCTACTACGGCGACGGCCGGGTCATGGAAGGCGACATGACAGCAACCGACGAGGCCGGCGCCGACAGTCCCGAGAGCGCTCCGACACCGCAGGGCGGCGTGCCGGGCGAGGACTTCTCCGGCACGAACGTGCAAGAAGTCGGTGTCGATGAAGGCGACATCGTCGAGACCGACGGCGAGTACGTGTACGTCGCCAACAGCGACGGGCTGCGCATCGTGTCGGTCACCGACGCCGAGGTGGTCGCCGACCCCGAACTCCCCGAGGGCGGCCACCAGATGCTGCTCGACGGTGATCGTCTCGTGGTCGTCAGCTCGAGTTGGGGCGGAGCACCCGACACGATCGTGTCGTTGTTCGACGTGGCAGATCCGACCAGCCCTGTCTTGCTGCGACGGACGCACCTGGAGGGTGGCGTCGTCGCGACACGGTCGGTCGACGGTGTGGCACGGTTGGTGATCACCACGTCGTTCGACCAACGTCTGGCGTTCGTGCAACCGAACCAGTTCGGCCTCGACGAGGACTCCGCCCTGGAACGCAACAAGGAGATCATCAGCGAGTCGACGGTGGAGGACTGGTTGCCGCGCCGGTTCGACGAGGACTCCGACGGGGGCTTCGGTCCGATGTCGCAGGTGCTGCCGTGCGAGGCCGTGGCGGCGCCGCCAGAATTCGCCGGGCTCGGCCTCACCTGGATCGGATCGATCGACATGAGCGGCGACGGCACGCCAATCGGGTCGGCCGGCATCGTGTCCACGGGCGACACCGTCTACGCCTCGACCGACAACTTGTACGTCGCGACCCGGAACTGGGACTGGCAGTGGGGTGGTCCGGTTCCGTTCGAGCCGGAGCTCGGAGCGCCGCAGAGCGCTCCGGTCGACGACCCTGGTCCCCCGCCCACCTTGATCCATCAGTTCCGCCTCGATACCGGTACCGGCGCCACCTATGTCGCTTCTGGCGATGTCGAGGGTCGCCTGGTCAACCAGTTCGCAATGAGTGAGTACAACGGCGATCTCCGAGTGGCGACCACCACCGACGATGGTGGTGGCTTCGGTGATCAGAGCGAATCAACGGTCTTCGTGCTGCGTCCGAACGGGGATGCTCTCGAACAGATTTCCTCGGTCGGTGGGCTCGGCAAGGACGAACAGATCTATGCCGTCCGCTTCATCGACAGCCTCGCCTACGTCGTCACGTTCCGCCAGATCGATCCGTTGTATGTGATCGATCTCAGCGACCCGGCCAACCCGGTCCAAGCAGGGGAGCTGAAGATTCCCGGCTACTCCGCCTATCTCCATCCGGTCGGCGACGGCCTGCTGCTCGGTGTCGGCCAGGACGCCACCGACGAGGGGCGAACCACCGGCACGCAGCTCAGCTTGTTCGACGTGAGCGATCCGACGAACCCGCAGCGCATCAGCACCCTCGCGATCGGCGGCTACAGCGAAGTCGAGTGGGACCACAAGGCGTTCCTCTTCTGGCCGGCCGATGGCACGATCGTGCTGCCGGTCTCGCCGGGCTGGGGCGACTGCGGACCCGCCGTGGACTGCCTGGCGAAGAGCATCGCCGGAGCCGGTGGTGGCGCAGTGGTCGCCGACCTCGAAGGCCGAGAACTGGTCGCAAGGGGCACGATCAGCCACTCGAGCAGGCAGGAGTCCGGCTGTTGGAACCCCCTGCAGCGATCGATCGTCATCGACGACGAGCTGGTGACCGTCGGCCTCGACCAGATGAAGTTCTCCGACCGCCAGAGCCTCGAACCTCGCGACACCGTGAGCTGGGGCAACCCCGATCAGTACGGCTGCACCTGGTACTCGGAGTAAGTGTTCGAGATGTGCTCGGGACCGGCTCCGCCGAGTCCCCAGGCACATCTCGAACACTCACGGGCTCGCGACGGAACCTCCGGCGAATTCCCGCAGCTGGTCGACATCGAAGTCGCTCGGGGCGTACTTGACGGTGCGATACGAGTTGCCGCCGTTCGGTAGGCCGACGGCCATCAGCCGGTCGCCGTTCGTGGTTCGTTCGTCGATGATCGGCTGCAACCCGGCGCCCCAGTTGATCAGCACCGACCCGTCAACTGACTGCTGAACGCTGCCAAGGGTCGACCCGCCAAGTTCCCGATTGCGGATCTCCCACAGCAGGGTTGCGGTCGGATCAGCCGGGTTGCTCGTGTCGATGGTGTAGGCCACGGCCCTGGAAGGATTCCCGGTACCCGCTCGGTTGTCGAGCATCGTCAACACGTTGCCGTTGAGGCGAGCATCGTGCGGTCGCTTCGGACCGCTGAAGGGATCGCCGGGAGTCGTGTACGGATCGCCGACGATCCTGAGCTGCTTCCTTGCCGCCGGATTCGTGTCACTGAGCGCCTTCGGGGTGCCGAGCGTCCACAGCACGTCACCTGCCGGATGATCGACTCGGAACACGCCGTCCATGTGGCGCACCGTGACGACGTAGTCACCGTCGGCTTCGCGATCGAGCGCGTTGATGTGGAAAACGTCGCACCCGGTCCCAGCGAACCCTGGCGTGGACTCGAAATTCTGGGCGAACGTCGACGATGCCGGATCGAAGTACTGGCGCATGTTCCACCGCCAGATCTGAACGTTGCCGGAAATCTCCTGAATGACGCCATCCGAATACTTGTTCGAAGTCGGCGTACAGGGGAGTGGGCCGGCGGCCGTCTCGATGGGATAGCTGATATGTGCACGCGCATTGGTGGCTGCGTTCAGTTCGACGTAGTCGTGGTGGTCGGTCGGCAACTGGTCCGGCGCCGGGTTGGTGGTCTGGTGCTTGACCGTCGTCGTGCCCTCTAGATTCGTCAGCCAGTAGCCCTGGTCCAGCTCGACCCCGAACGGTCCGCGCGATGGCGTGAACGCCAATCGCCCGTCGGAGAGTCGCTTGGCGTCCATCATCGGCAGCGCGACGCCTGCGGAGTTGACCGTGCGCTTGTACCAGACCGGTGCGCCGTAGTTGTCGAGAATCATCAGGAACGGACCGTTTCTAGCCGGGTTCGTGCTCGCGAAACCCGACGTGGTCAGGTACCAGCCCGGAGCCGGGTTGCCTGGCCGGAGCACTTCGAGTCGTGGGAAGTCGGCGGGCACGCACCGGAAGTGATAATTCGTCACGACGCCCTGACGGGTCGTCGACAGCACGAGCAGATCATCGGTCCGCATGGGCACGTTCACCGTGCCGGTGCCGACCGGTGTTGCCGGACCACCCTCCACCGACACGGACGCCGTCGTGATCGGCAGCACGTCGATCGTCATCGTCACGTTCGACGATCCGGCTCCAGCTGCGCACTCGACGACGTAGTCGGTGGCTGCGGGGTTGAAGGGCGGCCACGTCGGCGTATCGAACGACAGTCGCTCGAAGGGCGAGCCCGCGGACGCTTTCATCACGGCGAACACGTCGACGATCACGTTGGTGCGCACCGATGAGACCATGCAGACCTGGCGGTCTGCGCCAAGTTCGATCGTGGCGAGATTCGTCGCCGCCTCTCCCGTGCGGAAGTTGAGCGAAGACACGTCCGGAACCGCGCCCCCGCACGGATACGCCGTCAGGAAACCCGCGCCCGCAGCATCGGTCGAGACGAAGTTCAGCATCACGGCCGACGCGTCGGCGGCATCTGCCAGCCCGGCGACCGGATCGAACGACCGGACTTCACCCGCAGCGAGCGGGAGCAGCGGACCGCCGATTCCGTTGCGGCTGTCGACGACCCGGCGCCCTGCCGTCGGTACGACCACTGCGGCCGGACCGAATGCCGGGGCGGGTGCGTAGTAGCCGGTGACGTCGACGATCACGTGGACGGTCGTGTCGGCGATCACGCAGAGCGTGCTCCCGAGTCCGAGCTTGACGATCGCTCCCACCGCGCGAGCCTCACCGGCGAAGAAGTTGACGTTCGAGGCGTTCGGTGCAGGCTCCCCGCAGGGAAATGCCGTCATGAAGCCCGGAACTACACCGTTGGCTGCGGTCAGGTTCACCACCGCCGCCGTCGAGCCCACCGGGATGACGGAGGCCGGGATCTGCACCTCGCGCACACGGAGCGGAGCCAGCGCGGTCAGCCCCGGCTGGCGGCTGTCGTAGACGCGCTGCGGTGCAATCGATCCGAATCGGTTCGGTCCATCCGACCACCACCCGCTCAGGTCGATGATGAGATCGGATCGCCCATGGCTGAACACGCAGATCTGACGGTTCGCGTCCGGAATCGCCACCACGAGGTTGGGGGTGGCGAATCCGGCCCGAGCGTTGAGGTTCGACGTCTCCGGGCGGCCAGCGGCGCACGGGTACACGGTGAAGAAGTCGGCCTCGCTGTTGACCGCAGTCATCGACAACGCCACGGCCTGGGCATTCGACGGGATGTCACTGCCGACACTGACGATCATCGTGCACCCACGATCGATGGGCACGCTGACTCCACCGATGTTGTTGCGGGTGTCGACGAGGCGAACGGGGTTGATCGGGGTGTAGCTCTGCAGGGGTGGCGTGGTCGTCGCTCCCCCAGCGGGAAGTGGGGTGCAGGCGATGTCGGCCTGTGCAGCCTGGGCAGGCGACGGTGAGGCCAGCACCGCTGGCACGACGGATGCGAGCAACCCGAGGGTCAGGACGAGGCGCCCAACGTTTCGTCTCATGCCGCCGAACGTAGCCGCCGAGCCGCTCGACCGGGCAGCGCCGAGGCTGCTGTTCGATCAAGAGCGCTTTTGAATGTTGGCCCACTCGTCGCGAAGGCCCACGGTGCGGTGGAACAGCAGCGGCTGGGCTGGGTCGGCGGCGAAGTAACCGAGACGCTCGAACTGCACCACCTGGCCGGGTTCCACCTCGGCCAGAGCCGGCTCGAGCTTGACGCCGTCGAGCAGTTCACGCGAGTTCGGATTCACGTCGTCGAGCGGATCGCCGGACGACTCGCCGGGAACGTCGGAGGCGAACAGCCGGTCATAGAGTGCGACGGTGGCGTCGACGGCGTGCGCAGCCGACACCCAGTGCATCGTCGACTTCACCTTGCGGCCATCGGGCGCGTTGCCGCCGCGAGTCCCCGGATCGTAGGTCACGTGCACTTCGACCACGTTGCCGTCCGCATCGGTCTCGAAGCCGGTCGCCGTAACGAAGTAGGCGCCACGCAGTCGAACCTCCTTGCCCGGCGAGAGGCGGAAGTACTTCGGCGGCGGCTCGGCCATGAAGTCGTCGTGCTCGATGTACATCACGCCGCAGAACGGCACCATGCGCACGCCGTCATCGGGGTTCTCGGGGTTGTTGTTCAGCTCGACGTACTCGACCACGGGCTCACCGTGGTCGTCGACCGGCCAGTTGGTGATCACGACACGCAACGGTCGCAGCACGGCCATTCGTCGCTGCGCCACCCGGTTCAACTCGGTGCGCACGAACGATTCGAGCAGTTCGATCTGGTGCCGACTGTTGGTTCGCGACACACCGATGAACTCGCAGAACTCCCGAATCGACGACGCCGGATATCCCCGTCGCCGCAATCCCCGCAGTGTGGGCATCCGCGGATCGTCCCAGCCGTCGACGGTCCCGTCGTCGACGAGTTTGGACAGCTTGCGCTTCGACGTCACGGTGTAGGTGAGCTCGAGTCGGGCGAACTCGGTCTGGCGTGGTTGCTCGAACGGCAGCGGGAGGTGTTCGAGATACCAGTCGTAGAGCGCCCGATGACTGTCGAACTCCAGTGTGCACAGTGAGTGGGTGACACCTTCGATCGCATCGCTCTGGCCGTGGGCCCAGTCGTACGTCGGGTAGATCTTCCACAGCGCGCCGGTGCGATGGTGGTGAACGTCGCGGATCCGGTACATGACCGGGTCGCGCAGTTGCATGTTGTCGTGTTGCATGTCGGCCTTCGCTCGCAGCACATGCGAACCTTCGGCGAAATCTCCGGCCCGCATCTGCCGGAGCAGATCGAGATTCTCCTCGACGGGGCGGTCACGGTAGGGGCTCTCGACACCGGGTTTGCCGTAGCCGCCGCGCTGGGCCGAGATGGTGTCGCCGTCCTGATCGTCGACGTAGGCGAAACCCTTCGTGATCAGCAGCTCGGCCCATTCGTACAGCTGCTCGAAGTAGTCGCTGGCGTACAACGGTTCGCCGTCGATCGGGTAGCCGAGCCACGCCAGGTCGGCCATGATGCCGTCGACGTAGCTGGTGTCCTCGGTGTCGGGATTGGTGTCGTCGAAGCGCAGGTTGCAGACACCATCGAACTCGCGGGCGATGCCGAAATCGACGGTGATCGCCTTGGCGTGGCCGATGTGCAGGTAACCGTTGGGCTCGGGCGGAAACCGCGTCTGCACCCGGCCGCCGAAGGTGCCCTCTTCGTTGTCGGAACGGACGAGATCGCGCACGAAGTTGGAGGCGGCAGGCAGTCCGTCGGTGGCAGGCATGGCGCTGAACAGTATGGACGCCCGTACGACGATCGGCGCAGACAGTTGCTCGGTGTAGAACTGGGCCATGACCCCACTCGAGACCGTGCAGCAGACGTCACCCACTATCAACCAGGTCGGCAATCGCTTCTACTTCGACCCGGCCACCTTGGCGCGAGGCAAGGAGCTGGGCCTCGACGGCTTTCGCTTCTACTTTCTTGGCCGCGGCGGTGTGCTGGGCGACGTGGATCCTGCCGTGGTCGTCGCGGCGTTCGGCTACTTCAGCCCATCGGTCGTGGACGTGATGTGGACCTCGGCTTCGCAGATCATGCAACCGCGGGAAGCGGCCCGCGCGTACCTCTCGTGTGCGGACCAGTTCGGGATCGCCCACTTGGACGGTCTCGACGTATTGGAGGGATTCAATGACGCCGCCGAGCAGCTCGTTGCATCTGTCGACCGGTCGTCGCTGGCGTTGTTCGCCGGAATCGCCGCCGAACCGCTCCCCGAGAACCCGTCCGCTCGCGCGTACCGCAACCTTTGCATCCTTCGAGAACTTCGCGGCAGCGTGCATCTGCTCGCCATCGTCGCCACCGGACTGTCACCTGTGGTCGCCCATGGGATCAGGCGGCCCGATGATGTTGCCACCTTCGGTTGGGAGACCGCACCCGACCTCACCGACGACGACCGCACCCGACTGGCGGCAGCCGACGAACTGACCGACCGACTGCTCGTCCCATCGATCGAGGCCTTGAGCGGCGCGCAACGAACCGCCTTCGTCGATGGCGTCGACGCCATCGGTGCACGCCTGATCTGAGACAGGCTTCGTTTCGGTCGGCGTACGAACATTTGTACTCTTTTGGTTGCTTTTTCGTATTGGTGTGCTATGCTCGACGTATGTCGAAGGGCTCGACGATCTGGCAGCGGCAATCGACTCGCTCCTCGCTGTCAACACCAACGAACTCACCGACACCGAACTCCACGAGTACGTCACCACCATCCAACGCCAACGACACCGCATCGCTGCAGCCGCCGCCACAGCACTC
>JANPKU010000214.1:0-2781 GCA_031426215.1 Actinomycetes bacterium | reverse complement strand
GATGTGCCTGGCACATCTCGAACACCACCCTTCTGCGATGGAGCGTCGTCATGAGCAAGGTCCAGCGTCAGGCCACGATCAGCCGGATCATCGGTGATCACGAGGTGACCAACCAGCCACAGTTGATCGAATTGCTCGCAGAGCACGGCATCGAGGCGACCCAGGCAACGGTGTCGCGCGATCTCGACGACATCGGCGCCATCAAGGTCCGTGTGCCGAGTGGGAACACCGTGTACGCCATTCCCGAGTTCGCACCCGATCGTCTCGCCCCGGTCGACCAACTCCGCCGGGTGATGGGGGAGTGGGTCGCCGACGTCGCCTCCTCGTCGAACATCGTCATCCTGCGCACCCCACCCGGCTGCGCCCACGTGGTCGCCTCTGCGCTCGACCGCAGCCGGGTCGAAGGTCTGTTGGGCACCGTGGCGGGCGACGACACCCTGATGTGTGTGTCGTCGGCCACCGACGGCGCCGCACTCGCTGCGTACCTCCGCGATCTCGCAGGACTGGACTGACATGAGCGATGCCCACGACGGTGCCATCGACGCCAAGACGCTGTGGCACGGCCGCTTTGCCGGCGGGCCGGCCGATGCCTTGATGGCGTACACGGTCAGCTTGCCCTTCGACAGAACGATGTGGCGTGACGACATCGACGGGTCGATGGCGCACGTCCGCGGGCTCGCCCGAGTTGGGCTCCTCACGGAAGCCGAACGAGATTCGGTGATCGACGCGCTCGACCGGGTTGCTGACGAGATCGGGACCGGGGAGTTCGACTTCGTCGAGAGCGACGAGGACATCCACACCGCCGTCGAGCGCCGGGTGACCGAACTGGCCGGGCCGGCCGGCGGGAAGCTCCACACGGCGCGAAGCCGGAACGACCAGGTGGCCACCGATCTGCGCTTGTGGTGCAAACGCGAACTCCTGGAGGTCGCCCGGGGTATTCACGAACTGCAGCGAGTGCTGCTCGAACGTGCGGTCGGCGCCGGCGACACCTACCTGCCCGGTTACACCCATCTCCAGCGGGCGCAGCCGGTGTTGCTGGCCCACCATCTGCTCGCCCACGGCTGGGCGCTCGCTCGAGATGTCGACCGGTTGCTCGCAACACGTACTCGTCTCGATGTGTCTCCGCTCGGCGCCGGAGCACTCGCGGGGTCGTCGCTGCCGATCGACCCGGTCGGCAACGCATCCGATCTCGGTTTCGCCGGAGTGTTCGACAACAGCCTCGACGCAGTCAGCGACCGCGACTTCGTGGCGGAGGCGGTTTTCGACCTCGCACTGATCGGCATCCACCTGTCGCGGATCGGCGAGGAGTGGGTGTTGTGGACCTCGGGCGAGTTCGGCTTCGCCAAGCTCGATGACGGATATGCCACCGGTTCGTCGATGTTGCCCCAGAAGAAGAACCCCGACATCGCCGAGCTGGCTCGCGGCAAGAGCGGCCGCCTGATCGGCAATCTCACCGGCTTGCTCGCCACGCTGAAGGGTCTGCCACTCGCCTACAACCGCGACCTGCAGGAGGACAAGGAGCCGCTGTTCGATTCGGTCGAGCAGGTGACGCTCGCTGTTGCGGCGCTGACGGGGATGATCGCCACGGCGACGTTCGTGCCCGAGGCGATGCAGGCGGCCGCCGACGAGGACACCATGGCGGCGACCGACCTGGCGGAGTATCTGGTCCGGGCAGGGACGCCGTTCCGGGAGGCTCATGCGATCGTCGGTGCCCACGTTCGGGCCACGCTGGCGGGGGAGGGGGCCCTTCGAGACCTCGTTGCCGCAGATCCGAAGCTCGGCGCCGATGCAGCAGCGCTCGTCGGCCCCGGCGTCGGTGTCCGGATGCGCACATCCCGTGGCGGCGCCGGCCCTGCGGCGCTGCCCCTGCAGCTCGAGTCGTATCGGTCGATGCTCGCCGCCGACGAGGAACGGCTCTTGATCTGACGCCGCTCCCGACGTCATGGTTCGAACGCGATGCCCCGGTCGTCGCCGTCGAGCTCCTCGGCAAGGTGATCGTCGTCGAGCGCGACGGGATCCGGACCTCCGGGCGGATCATCGAGACCGAGGCGTACACGGGCGACGACCCGGCGAGTCACTCGTTTCGCGGTGCCACGCTCCGCAACGCCGTGATGTTCGGCCCAGGCGGCCATCTGTACGTGTACCTGAGCTACGGCATCCACCGATGCGCCAACGTGGTCACCGGGAGCGATGGCGACGGCGAAGCTGTGCTCATCCGGGCGATCGATCCGCTCGTTGGCGCCGCCGACATGCTTCGCCGACGTGGTCGGGCACCGCTGGCCGACGGACCTGGCAAGCTCTGCCAGGCGCTCGGCATCGATCTCGACGACAACGGCGTGGACCTGTGTGGCTCGGGCCCGATCCGAGTGCTCGACGATGGCACGGATCCGCCGGCCCACCCGGTCATCGGACCCCGAGTCGGCATCAGCAAGGGGATCAACACCCCGTGGCGCTTTCGAACCCCCCTGTGGTGAGCAGCGATCAGTGCCAGTGCATCCAGAAACCGTGGGGGTGGACGGTGGCGAGGTGATCGACCGTGCGCTCGCCGTTGCGCCAACGCACCATCGTGAGCGCGGTGCGGTGGGAATCCTGCTGATCAGGGCTGATCGGCAGTTCGGGAATGTGGATCGGTGCCTCGGCGTACAGCCACGACAGATCGCGCTCGGCACCGATGCGTTCCAACTCTGTGAGATACGCGACCCGGTCGTGCGATGTCAGATAGTTGAGCACCCACGAGTTCGTCACCACCGGATGAGCTGTAGCGCCGACTCGCTGCACGCC
>JANPKU010000213.1:0-3712 GCA_031426215.1 Actinomycetes bacterium | reverse complement strand
GGGCACCTCGTCGACCAGCGACACCTCGGCCGCTTCGGCGTGAGCAAGAAGAGAAGCTTCCGAGGCGTCGGAAGAGGCCGTGCCGCCACCGAGCACCTTCTTCATCTCTTTGGCCGAGTCGCCGGTCTGCGACGAGTGGGCTTCGTCGATGATGACTGCGTAGCGCCGCGACGACAGCTCCTCCACGTGCTTCATCACGTGCGGGAACTTCTGGATGGTGGTGATGACGATGCGGGCCCGCTCCCCCGCGAGCGCCTCGGCGAGTTGCTTGGAGTCCTGGTCGATCTTCGCCACGACGCCGTGCGTGCGCTCGAACTGGTAGATCGTCTCCTGGAGTTGCCGGTCGAGCACGAGCCGATCGGTGATCACGACGACCTTGTCGAACACCGGCTTGTCGTCCAAGGAGTGCAGCGACGAAAGCCGGTGGGCGAGCCAGGCGATCGTGTTCGACTTACCCGACCCCGCCGAGTGTTGCACGAGGTACGACTGCCCCGCGCCCTCCGACCGAGCGTCGGCGACGAGCGCCAGCACCGCGCTCCACTGGTGGTAGCGAGGAAAGAGCGTGACCTTCTTGCCGGCGTCGTCGGTGGTGGTCAGCACGAACCGGGCGAGCAGATCGAGCCAGGAGTCGCGTGACCACACCTCCTCCCACAGATAGCCGGTGCGATACCCGGATCGAGCGGGGTTCCCGGCCCGGTCGCCGTCACCCCGGTTGAATGGCAGGAACCGCGTGCTCTCGCCCGACAGGCGGGTCGTCATGAACACCTGCTCGGTGTCGACCGCGAAGTGCACGATCGCCCGGCGCAGCAGCGCGTTGCGGGGGTCGCGGTCGCGCCGGTACTGCTGCTTAGCGTCCTCGGCGGTCTGGCCGGTGAGGTGGTTCTTGATCTCGGCAGTGGCGACTGGGATGCCATTGAGGAACAGCCCGACATCGACCGTCTTGGCGGAGCCCGACTCATACGGAAGCTGACGGGTGACGGTCAAGCGGTTCGCGTGGTACTTGGCTTCGAGGTCGGCGTTGAGCCCGGACGCTGGTCGGAAGTAGGCGAGGCGGATCTCGGCCTTCTCGTGGCCGGCGTACACGAGCCCGTGCCGCAACACGTCGACGGTCCCCCGGCTGTCGAGCTCCTTCGAGAGACGAGCAGCGAACGCCTGCTGCGCCTCGTCGGGCGACGAGTGCGACCGGCGCACCTTCTCCCACTCCTCCGGCTGCGTCGCCCCGATGAACGAGAACAGCTCCGCCGTGTCGAGCCCCAGGTCGGCCGAGAAGTCGTCGTCTCGGTCGGCGGCGTTGCCGACCTTGACCGCCGAGTAGCCACCCGACCCCACGAGCGACTCGCAAATCGCCGTCTCGAACGCCCGCTCGGAAGGTCCCGCCATCGAGCCGACCCTACTTCCCGGCCCGAACGCCCGGCCGGACGCGCCCGCGGACGCGCGGCCGGAGGGCCCACGGAACTCTGGGACACCCCCTGACTACGCTTGGTCGAGCGAGCTCGACCGCACCCCTCGCCTACCGGGTGGTCCAAGCAGTCCTGGAACAAACGGGAGGCTCGCGTGTCTGCGCAACACGTCGTCGATGAACTGTGGCTCGATGGCGCTCGGTGCCATCACCGCTGGCAACAACGGGATGCTGCGGCATGAACGCACCCGTCGAGCAGTCGGGACGACTCCACAACGAGTCGCCACCCCACGACGCAGTCGTCGTCGTTCGCGGTGGGCCAGACACGACGGAGAAGATCGCCCGTCATGCAGCGAGGACGGCCATCGTGTGGACATTCGAAGGATCGGTCATCGAGGGCATCTCGGTGCTCCTCGCGCTTGACGAGAGCGGCAGGTACTCGTTGGAGTCATTGCTGGCCTCTATGCCGACCTATCGAGTGGTCCACCTCGCAACAGTCGGCCAACTGCGCGCCCACGGCTTCGAGCTCTCGGCGACTGGCCGTCGCGCGCACTTCACGCTTCGTTTCGTAGGCGGGGGTACCCTTCGAATCGTCGACCTGATCACGGTGCTCGGCGAACGGCACCTCAATCCGCACTTCGAGCTCAGGAGGAAGCCATGAAGATCGATCTCAGAGCCGACCTGATGTCGCAGGACCACACTGGCTACACCTGGTCGCTGTTCGAAGACGCTCCCGACCCCAGCATCATCGTGCCGGGCGCACTCATCCTTGCGGGCGAGGAGGGCGACCCCGACGATCCCGTCGCCGTGTGCCGCGTCGTCGAACTCGAAGAGATCAATGGCCACATGGTCGTTCGATTCGAGATCCTCCCCGGCGACATCGAGGACTACGCCATCCTCGTGAAGCGCCACAACGTCACGGCGTAGCCCAGGCCACCGACACCGTCGACATCCCTCCCGCCACCTTCGGGAGACGGTTCACCACACTGCCGCCAAGCCGGTCGGCCGAAGGTTGTCGAACCACCAGGCTGCGGCGGGCTGCTGACGGGAGACCCAACTCCGCAATGGCGGGGCACGTCACGCGTCTGCGGACGCGTCGGGTGGCGAGCCCTCGGAACCCTGTGACAGCCCCTGACTACGCTGAGGTCGAGCGAGCTCGACCAAGCCCCTCGCCAATGGGCGGTCCGAAAATCCAGCAAACGAACTGGAGGCTCGCATGGCCCCGCACACCGCCACCGGCAGCACCCCCATCCCGCCAGGGCTGCGCCTGTCCCACGACCTGAACGACGCGCTGACCACCTGGTCGACCAGCCAGCGCACGGTGATCGGCCTGGCCGCCGACTTCGCCGACTCCGGCGAGTGGATGGCCACCGGCGCCGTGTCCGCTGCGCACTGGATCGCGGGCGTCGCCGACATCGAGGTGTGCACGGCCAGAGAGTGGATCCGCGTCGGGCGACGCCTGCGCGTGCTGCCGCTGATCGCCGACCTGTTCGAGGCCGACGAGCTGTCGTACAGCAAGGTGCGCACCCTGTCGCGCATCGCCACGCCGGAGAACGAGCAGCAGCTCGCCGCGATCGCCGCCGACGTGCCCGCGGGCGCGTTGCCGCGAGCGATCGCCGCTTGGCTGCACCGCACGAGCAACGACGCCGAGTTGGAGCGTCATCAACACGAGCAGCGCTCGGTGACGTGGCGAAACGAACCCGACGGCCTGGTCACCTTCACCGCCCGGCTCCCACCGCTGATCGCCGGCGTGTTGATCAGCCAGCTCACCACCCGGGTGATGAACACCCGACCAAGCGCGACCACTCCGATCGAGCAGTGGCCGACGCTGGCCCAGCAGCACGCCGACGCGCTAGCGCACCTGCTATGCGAGGGAGCGGGCGTGGTGGCGACCGAGGTGATCGTGCACGTCCGCGGGGACGGCGCCACCCTCGACGACGGCACAGCACTGCCGATGTCGGTGGTCGTGCGCATCGCTCCGGAGGCATTCATCCGGGCGTTGATCCACGACGCCGACAACCGCCCGATCAACGCCAGCGCCAAACGCCGCCACCCGAGCACCTGCCAGAAGCGAGTGGTGAAGGAACGCGACCGGACTTGCGTTGACTGCGGGGCGACGACCCTGCTCGAGTACGACCACGTCCCCGACTTCGCCACGACCGCCCATACCGTGGTGGAGGAGCTGCAACTCCGCTGCGCTCCCTGCCATCAGCGCCGACACAACCGGGAGGCTGCGGCGTGATCGGGCGCGTCGAACAGTCGGGACGGCTTCGCAACGAGTCGCCACCCCACGACGCTGTCGTCGTTGCGCTC
>JANPKU010000212.1:0-2652 GCA_031426215.1 Actinomycetes bacterium | reverse complement strand
CGACGGTGGCGTTGGCGATGGTTTTGGGCATCAGCTCGTCGAACCCGGCCGGGTGCAGGTTTGACGACAGCGCGATGGAGCGTTTCTCGTAGGCGGCATCGACAACGCGGTAGAGCGCTTCGGCGGTCTCGGTGGTGACGGGGAGGAGTCCGATGTCGTCGATGCAGATCAGGTCGGCTCGCATGATCTTGCGGATCGCTCGGCTGGTGCTGTCGTCGACGCGGTGCCGGTTGATGAGCGCGCCGAGGGTCTCGAGGGAGAACCATTGGACGTGGCAGCCGTGTCCGATCGCGGCGTGGCCGAGCGCTTCGAGGAGATGCGATTTGCCGGTGCCGGATGGTCCGCAGACGACGAGGTTCTCGTGCCGATCGATCCATTCCAACGTTGTCAACGACCGTTGTGTGGGGGTCGGGATCGACGACACCGACTCGTCCCATGTGTCGAAGGTCTTGCCGGTCGGGAACCCTGCTGCTTTGCGGCGGATGCTGATCGACGACGCCCGCCTGCCGGCGAGTTCTTCGGTCAACAGCGAGCGGACCGCTTCGGCCGGATCCCAGCGTTGTGCTTTCGCGGTGGCCAGCACCTCGGGTGCTTGGCGGCGCATGTGCGGCAGATGCAGCTGCCGTAACAAGTCGACGACCTGATCGATCGGTGCGGTGGTGTCGGTCATGACGCGACCTCACCGAAGCGGTCCCATGCTCGCGTGGATGGTTGCATCGAGTGGTCTTCATCTGCGCGTCGTTGTTGGCCGACCGGATGCGCAGCGACGATCGATGCAACGTCGCCGTCGGCGAAACGTTCGTAGGTCGCGGCGTGACCGAGCGCCCAATCGACCCGGTCGACACCGTGCAGCCGGGAGAGCTGGACGGCTTCTGCCATCTTCACCTTCACACGAGATGCCCCGGCAGCGGCGGCTCCGATCAACCACATCCGTGCCCCGTCACCGAGGCTGAGGAACTCGGCTTCGGCTGCGCTCGTCGGTTTCGGTTGACGGGCCAGAGCGCCGGCTGGGCGTGGCGGGTAGTGGGCGTCGTCGATGCTCGGGTTCCCCGGCGTCGACCGCGCATGGCGTGCGACCTCGACCGCGCCGGTCGTTGGGATGTGTGTGGCGACGATCTCGTCGCCGTCGACGCGGACCCACACGATCTGCTCGGCGAGGGTGTGCGGAACCGAATACGTGACGCCACCGAACGAGATCGTTGATGTCCATGAGACCTTGCGGGTCTCACCGAACGCTGCGGTGAACGCCGCGTCGGGCAGCCGGTGCAGACGGGCTCGTTCCTCGACGAGCATCTCGAGCGGCGCCCGGCGGGTGATCCGATGCTCACGCCCGTTGACCTTGTCCATGAACGCTGCGCACGCGTCGACGAGCTCAGCCCAGTACGCGTAATCGTCACGCAGGTTGGTGTCGGTGGGGACCAGATCGGCCTTCGCGATCTGAACCGTCCGCTCGACACCGCCCTTGGACTCAGGATCCGCGGGGACGCACGTCGCGACCGTGACTCCGTAGTGGTGGCCGACGGCGACGACCATCGGATGCCGGACTGCGATCCCGGCGACGTGCCCGGTTGACACGGTCTTCTCGTTGTCCGTCAGCCAATAGGTCGGCACGCCATCGAAGGCGCGCATCGACCGGTCGAGGCAGGCGATCACGGTCGGCAACGTCTTGTCCCACACCGGCAACACGACCCGGAACCGGCACCAGGCGAGCCATGCGCAGAACAGATACGTCTGCCGGCCGGCGATCTTCGGGCCGTGGCCCCAGTCCCACTGAGCCCACATTCCGGGCTCAACGATCCACGGCCGATAGACGCGCCGGCGGCCGGCACGCCAGTCCATCTTCACGCTCGCGAGCGCCCGACGCGTGGTCCGGTCCGAGCCGCTGAAGCCGAGCGCGACGAGCTTCTCGAACACGACATCGCCACGGACCTTGCCGTTGGATCGTTCGACCCATTCCTCGACCTTGGGCATGAACCCATCGATCAACTTCGGTCGCTCGACCGGCGCGGATCCGTCCGGCAGCAGGCCGTTGTCGCGCATCGTGACGTAATGCTCGACGGTGTGATGAGAGCAACCGGCGAGTTCGCCGGCGGCCCGATAACTGTTCGTCAACGCGAACGCTTCCAGGATTTCCATGATCTCCTCGTAAGACTTCAACTTGTCCCTTCCGGTCGGCTGGCATGTCTGGCGACAACCAGTCGAACCGGGAGGGACACCACCGACGCGGATGCGCGCCAAGGGCAAGGACTTCAACGAGGGCAGAACCACTGACCGCCAGTGGGCAGAACTGTTGGCCACCAACGGGCAGTTTCGTGACCGCCTACGGGCAGGATCTCATGGCCGCCGACATGGTCGTCACGGGGTGGGTTGCGCCGCAAAGACAGCGCCACCTCCTTCGCTCCAACCGACGCCATCTCGGCTTGGCGACGGTCCTCGTGTCCCAAAACGCGCAGCCGACACTAAGACAGGGCGTCCCAGAACGCCCGTTACGGGACGCGCCCGAAGCGCCGTTCGGTGTGGGTCAGCTGAGTGCCGGGCGACGTCGTTCGGGGCGCGTGTTTTGTGTAGTGTTCACGGACTCATGCCGGAGGGTCTGACTCGGCGCCTGCCATTCGACTCGGCAGCATCAAAGACGGGGCTGGCTATCGGAGC
>JANPKU010000211.1:0-19168 GCA_031426215.1 Actinomycetes bacterium | reverse complement strand
CTGGACCGCAGTCGTCGACGGTCTCGGACACGGCGACCGGTACGTGTTCGTCGTCGACGGAGAGGAATTCGCGGACCCGGCGTCGCGATGGCAACCCGACGGTGTACACGGACCGTCTGCGGTGGTCGACGAGTCGGTGTTCCGCTGGCACGACGACGACTGGACCGGCGTGGCGCTCGCCGACACGGTGCTCTACGAGATGCACGTCGGCACCTTCACCGCCGACGGCACCTTCGACGCGGCAACGCGCCACCTGCCCCGACTGCAGGAACTGGGGATCACCACCATCGAGCTGATGCCGGTTGCGGCGTTCCCCGGCGAACGCAACTGGGGTTACGACGGCGTGTTCCCGTCCGCCACACAGCACTCGTACGGGGGCCCCGACGGCCTCGCCCGTTTCGTCGACGCTGCCCACCGGTTCGGACTCGCCGTGATCCTCGACGTGGTCTACAACCACCTGGGTCCGGAAGGCAACGTGTTCGACCGGTTCGGCCCCTACTTCACCAACGCCTACCGCACGCCGTGGGGGGACGGGCTGAACGTCGCCGGCGCCGGAAGCGACCACGTGCGGCGCCATCTCATCGAGAACGCCGTCGGCTGGATCCGCTCCTTCCATCTCGACGGGCTCCGCCTCGATGCCGTACACGAGATCTTCGACTCGACTCCGATCCCGTTCGTGCAGGAGCTGACCTTGGCGGTCCATGCCGCCGCTGCTGTGGCTGGAAGAACGGCCATCGTGACGGCCGAGAGTTCGGCCAACGACCCGCGCATCGTCAGGACGACCGACGACCACGGCTGGGGTTGCGATGCGATGTGGAACGACGACATGCACCACGCATTGCGCGTTGCGCTCACGGGCGAGCGTCACAAGTACTTCGCCAGTTACACCGGTGCCGCCGACGTCGCGAGGGCCTGGGAACGGCGGTGGGTGTATTCGGGGCAGTACTCGCCGGACTTCGACCGCCGCCACGGCGCCCCGGTCGACGACATCGATCACCAGCGCTTCATCGTGTTCGCCACCAATCACGATCAGATCGGCAACGCCCGCGGGGGTGCCCGGCTGCTCGCCGACGCACCACCCGACGATCCCCGACACCGTCTGGCAGCGGCAGCGATCCTGCTGTCACCGTTCACCCCGATGCTGTTCATGGGCGAGGAGTACGGCGAGACCGCACCGTTCCCGTACTTCGTCGATCATTCCGACCCCGAGCTGATCGAGGCCGTACGAGCAGGCCGTCGCCGTGAGGTCGCGGACGTCGACGGGTCCGATGAGTTCGCCGACCCGGCCGATCCGGGGACGTTCGAGGCGGCAGTGCTCGACACGACGCTCGCCCAGCGTGAGCCGCACATGTCGCGGCTGGCGATGTACACCGAGCTGCTCCGCGTCCGCCGTGACGACATCGTGCTCACCGATCCCGCCGCACAGCAACACGTGTCGATCGTCGGCGATACCATTTTCGTGGTGCGATCCACACGCGCTGCCACCGCAACGCTGATCTTCAACTTCTCCGACGAGCTGGTCGATCATCCAGCGAACGACTCGGCCGACACCGTCGTGTTCGACAGCGACGACCAACGCTGGGGTGGCCATGGCTACGACGCTGCGACGATCGGCGCCTGGTCGGCGCGTCTGAGTGTTCGACGTGACAGTTGAGGCATCCGTGCGTGCTCGACCGCACGTGGTGATCATCGGTGGCGGCTTCGGCGGGATCGCCGCGGCGAGAGGGTTGGCGGATGCCGACGTGCGCGTCACCCTGATCGACCGACGCAACCATCACCTCTTCCAACCGCTGCTGTATCAGGTGGCCACCGCCGGGCTCGCTCCTGCCGACATCGCGCAGCCGATCCGCTCGATCCTCGCGTCACAGGCGAACGCCGGCGTCGTGCTCGGTGAGGTGCTCGATATCGACCTGGACGATCGCATCGTGCGACTCGACCACGCCGGCGAGGTGCACTTCGATTACCTCGTCGTGGCCGCAGGCACGACGCACTCGTACTTCGGCAACCCCGAGTGGGAGCAGTACGCCCCGGGCCTCAAGACCGTGGAGGACGCCCTCGAGATCCGACGGCGCGTGCTCACGGCGTTCGAGCGCGCCGAACGAACCGACGACGACGCCGAGCGGCGGGCGAACCTCACCTTCGTCGTGGTCGGTGGCGGACCGACCGGTGTGGAGATGGCAGGCGCGATCGCCGAGATCGCGTTCCGCACGCTCAGCAACGAGTTTCGCTCGATGGACACTTCGACGGCGCACGTCATCCTGCTCGAAGGACTCGACCGGGTGCTCTCGGCGTATCCGCCATCGCTGTCGGCGAAGGCGAGCGACCAGCTCCGCGGACTCGGCGTCGACGTCCGACTCGGGGTGAAGGTCACCGGACTCGACGACCGAGAAGTGCAGACCAGCGCTGGGGTCATTGCGGCGCGCACGGTCATCTGGGGTGCCGGCAACGCCGCCTCGCCACTGGCGTCGCTCCTCGGTGCACCGACCGACCAGGCCGGGCGTGTCCGAGTTGCCGACGACCTGTCGGTTCCCGAGTCGCCCCACGTGTTCGCGATCGGCGACATCGCCAACGCCACGTCGAAGGGCTCCACCGTGCCAGGAGTCGCCCAAGGAGCGATCCAAGGTGGCGCACACGCTGCCGCCATGATCGCCGCCGACCTCGCCGGGCAGCCTCGAACCGCGTTCCGCTATCGCGACAAGGGCGAGTTGGCCACGATCGGACGGTCGGCAGCGGTCGGCGTGATCGGGCGCCTGAAGCTCTCGGGGTGGATCGCCTGGATGGCGTGGTGGTCGGTGCACATCGTGTTCATCATCGACTTCCGCAGCCGATTCTCGGTGCTGCTGAACTGGGGCTGGAACTACCTCACGTTCCAACGAGGCTCGCGGCTGATCACCGGCCCCTGGCGCCCTCACACCCCCGACTGAACAAGCCCCCCACCCAGAACCCGTTTGTGTTGCATTTCCGGTGGGCCGGGCCACCGGGAACCCGACACAAACGTGGTTGGGGTTTGGGTTGTTGTTGTCTGGATGCGGGTCGGCTGGGTCAGGCGTCGGTGCGGTCGAGGATGCCGACAGGGAAGGCGTCGAGCCATCGGGAGACCGGCACGGTGGTTCCGCCGACAACCTCTTGGTCGTCGTCGACCAGCACGTTTCGCCAGATGCCCGCTGGGAGCTGTACCGCGGTGTCGCCCCACGATCCCAGCGAACGCATTGCGGTGAGCGTCACCACGCGAGGTTGTTGTCCCGAGTCGCCCGGCGCCGTGCGGGCGTACGCAAGTACCCGTTCGGCGTGGACTCCGGTCACCTCCAGCGCCAGGTAACCGGCGGCACGACCGAACGCTTCGGCCCGACGCCGACGCATTGCGAGCGTCCGGGTGATCACCACCGCCTTGGCAGCATCGACCCTGTCACCGAGCCAGGCGCCCGGCCCGTCCAACGCCGATGCAGCCCTGACGAGCTCGCGGCGCTCGTCCCAGTCAGGTTCGACCCGATTGTCCGGGTCGAGCAGCGAGTAGGTGAACGACACCGTGCCCTGGTACAGATCGGGCACGCCCGGGGCGGTCAGCCGCACGGCGAGCAACCCCAGCGAGTTGGTCCACCCTGGCCGCAGTGTGCGCACGACCATGTTTCCCACACCATGTTCGGCAGGACCGTGCAGCAGCTCGTCGGCGAGGTCGTCGGCCAACGCACGCAACGCGGCTTCGTAGGTGTCGTCGGGACTCGTCCACGAGGTGTGGAGATCGGCTTCACGCGCCGACTTCACGAGGTACTCGTGCAGTCGGTCACCGTCGAGCGGCCACGCCGCCACCGCGGTGTGCAGAGCGTGCAGTACGGCGGCTGCGTCGAGGCCGTGGTCGTCGTGTACGTCGAACCATCGACGCACCGTTGCGCTCCAGTCCTCCGCGATCTCGGCGAGCGCCAACGACCTCGCTCGGACACCTTCGGATCGCTTCGTGTCGTGCGTGGTGCCGGCGAGCATGGTCACCGGCATCGATGCCTGCACCTCGGTCTGGTGGCGATGGAAGTCGTCGACGGACGTATCGAACTCGCCCGGCGCTCCACCGACCTCGCACAGCGACGGCGCGCGGAGGTACCGGAAGAACGCTCGATCCTCGGCGCCCTTGGCCATCACCGGGCTGGTCAGCTGCTCCCAACGTGTCGCAATAGCGGGATCGGTGCGGGCGAGTTCGACGACGGACTCGATCGTGTCGACGAGATCACCTCTCTCGACCACAGCGCGACGGCGCGCCCTGTCGAGTGCGGTCACCGAGGCTGCGTCGTCGGGCAGATACGTCCGGTAGCGGTGCGCGCCGATCGTCAGCTCGGTGAGCGCATCACGCACCCGATCCTCGAACGCGGCCTCATCGGACTGGCCCAACTTGCCCACGACGAGCCGCACCAGGCGGTCGAGGTCCGGACGCAGCCCGCCCGCGAGCACCTCACGCCGAGCCTGATCCTCGATCTCGGCGAAGGACCGATCGTCGCCGGTGAGTTCGACCCACAAACGCGAGAGTGGTTCCTCGGCGGTCGGGTCGAGGAACGTGTGCTCGCTGACTCGAATGTGCTCGTAACCGGTCGTGCCGTCGACGGGCCACGACGGCGGCAGCGTCTCGCCAGGCGCCAGGATCTTCTCGACCAGCAGCCAGCGGTCGACGCCGATGCGCTCGCGCAGGCCCGCCAGGTACGTCCCGGGGTCGGCCAGGCCGTCGACATGATCGACACGGACGCCGGCGAATGCCAAATGGCCGGCGAGGAGGGCCGGGATCGTGTCGATCACAGCCGCGACCTCGGGCTCTTCGGCACGCACGGCGGCAAGGTCGTCGATCGTGAAGAAGCGACGCGCGTTGCGAGCCGGGTCGCGCCACCACTGGAGCCGGTAGTGCTGACGTTCGACGGCGTCGATCACGTCGAGTTGCTCGGTGCCAGGTACCAGCGGGAACCGGAGCGGGCCGTAGCGCAGTTCCGGTCCGCGATCTCCCTCGCCGATCGCCAGGCCGCCATCGGCGAGGACGTCGTCGAGTGGATGGCCGAGCTTCGGCACGATGACTCGGCCACCACCGAAATGCCAATCGACGTCGAACCACTTGGCCGCTGGCGACAACGGACCGTCGCGCAGCATCTGCCACCATCGATCGTTGAGATCCGCCTCGGCGACCGACATGTGGTTCGGAACGTGATCGATCACCACGCCGAGCCCGTTGCTCGCGGCGGCATCCAACAGCGCCACGAGTCCGTCCACGCCACCGAACTCTTCACGCACACGCGTGTGGTCGATCACGTCATAGCCGTGCAGGCTGCCGTGCACCGCTTCGGTGATCGGCGACAGGTACAGATGACTGACGCCGAGCGACACCAGATGATCGAGCAGACCGATCGCCTCGGCGAACCCGAAGGTGGGCGTCAGCTGGATTCGGTAGGACGCCACGATCGGGGCGCCACCGTGAAACCCGTCAGCTCGACTCACCGTGATCCACTACCCCCAGACGTGCCTCGGCAACCTGCTGCGTTCTCGTGAACAAGGTGCGTCACAGGTGCGCACCTTGTTCACGAGATGCGATCAGACGAGGGCCGCGACGGCGGAGCCCATCAGATCGACGAAGTTGTCGTGGTAGAAGCGCTGGCGAATGTCCTCCGAACGGTCGCCGAGGCTCTTCTCGAACCGTTCGAACGGACGACGGCCCCCTTCGACGTGCGGATAGTCGGTGTTGAACAGCAGGATGTTCGGACCGATCTGGTCGGTGACCCAGCCGATGTCCTCGGTCGGGTACGGAGTCACCCGCACCTGACGTTCGACGAACTCACCCGGGCGCATCGACAGCTTCTGGAGGCGTTCCTCGTGGCGGCCGAAAGCGTCCATCGCCGACTCCATCTGCTTGAGCCAGCTCGGCAGCCAGATGCAGCCCTGCTCGATCACGCCGATACGCAGATCCGGGAACCGGTCGAGCACGCCGTCGAAGATCAGCGTCGCCAGGGTCTGCATCGGGGGGAACGGAATGGCCATGTAGTCGACCGAGCGGAAGTTCTCCTCGCCTCCGTGGAAGTCGGCGGGGATCGGCAGACCGTTGTGGAAATAGGCCGGGTCGATCAGGTCGCCCGTCCCGCCCACGTGGAACACGACGGGGATCCCGGCCTCTTCGGCCTGGCGCCACACCGGATCGAGGGCGACGTGCGACGGCGAGTGTCCTGCTGGACACCCCGAGGCGACGAGCAGCGCTGCAGCTCCCATCTCGATCGCCTCGCCGGCCATCGCGCTCGAGCGTTCGAAATCTGCGAGCGGCACGTAACAGGTCGCCAGCAGTCGGGGGTCGACCGAGCAGAACTCGACCATGCCACGGTTATGCGCCCGGGCCGTTCCGTACGCGAGGTCGAGGTCAGGCTGGTGCTCCCACTGGTACAGGCGGCTGTTGTGGAACGTGTTGAACAGCAGCTGGCTCTGCACGCCGATGAAGTCGAGCACTCGCGGCCGGTCCTCGGCGAGAAAAGAGCCAGTCGCCGCGAAGTTCTTCCGGTTCATCACGTCGACGGCTTCGTTCGCAAGGAACTCGTCGCTGCGGTGACGTTCGGCGAGACGGGCGAACACCTCGTCGATGCGTTCTTGGTCGCCGCCCGATTTGGCGTAGGAGCCGCCGTCACCGGTCTGGGCGAGTTCGTTGGCATAGCCGGGACGAACGATGCGGTCACGGATGTCGGGGTCGGCATGGTCGCGCAGCCAGTTCGGCGGCTCCATGATGTGTGCGTCGGCGTCGTGGACCACCCGGTCGGAGATGTAGGCCATGGAACATTCTGTTCGATACGGCACGGTCTGTTCGTATCGTTGTGAAATTCCCCATCTGGAGCATGCGATGAACGACGACCCGAACAGCCAGCACGACGACACGACCGATGATGCCATCGACGACGAAATCACCGACGACGCGGCAGGTGACCAGACAGCAGATGACGTGACAGGCTCCGAACTCAACGGCTTCGCCGAACTCGGGCTGCGCGACGAGTTGCTCACCGCGCTGGACGATCTCGGCTACGAGGAGCCCACGCCCATTCAGCGTGAGACGATCCCCATCCTCCTCACCGGTCGCGACCTCCTCGGCCAAGCGGCAACGGGAACAGGCAAGACCGCAGCGTTCGCGTTGCCGGCGTTGCAGATGATCGACGCCTCACGCCGCGTCCCGCAGGTGCTCGTACTGGTGCCGACACGCGAACTCGCCGTGCAGGTGAGCGAAGCGATGTTCAAGTACGGCCGTGACCTCGGCGTCAAAGTGGTTCCCGTGTTCGGCGGACAGCCGATCCAGCGGCAGCTGCAGGCACTCGACCGAGGCGTGCACGTCGTCGTCGCCACGCCAGGCCGGGCGCTCGACCACATCGGGCGCGGTTCGCTCGGGCTCGATGCGATCCAGACCGTCATCCTCGACGAAGCCGACGAAATGCTCGACATGGGCTTCACCGACGACATCGAGTCGATCCTGCAGAGCACACCCGACGACCGCCAGACGGTGCTCTTCTCGGCGACGATGCCGTCGCGGATCACCTCGATCGCGAAGCGCTACCAACGCAACCCAGAGCGCATCACGATCGGTCGCCCCGACTCCGAGCCGGGAGCCAAAGCACTGGTGCGCCAGACCGTGTACGTGGTGCAGCGCGCTCACAAGCCGTCGGCGCTCGGCCGGATCCTCGACATCGAGGCACCGAAGGCGGCGCTGGTATTCTGTCGCACCCGCACCGAGGTCGACCAGTTGACCGAGACGATGAACGGCCGGGGTTACCGCGCCGAGGCGCTGCACGGCGGCATGGACCAGGCGCAGCGCGACCGCGTGATGGCTCGCCTTCGCGATGGCACCGCCGAACTGCTCGTCGCCACCGACGTCGCCGCCCGCGGGCTCGACGTCGACACGCTCACCCACGTCGTCAACTACGACGTTCCTGCGGCGGCGGAGAGCTACGTCCACCGAATCGGGCGCGTCGGGCGGGCCGGGCGTGAAGGGGTGGCGATCACGTTGGCCGAACCACGCGAACGCCGCGGGCTGGAGAACATCGAGCGCCTGACGAAGCAGAAGTTCGAGATCGCCACGGTTCCGACGGTGGCCGACTTGCGCGAACGGCAGATCGAGTTGACGGTCGCCGCCGTCCGCGAGGCGTTGACCGCTGTCGATCTCGAAGACTTCAACAGCGTCCTGCATGCGTTGTCCGGAGAGGACAGCGACCGCAACATCGCGTTGGCCGCGATCAAGTTGGTGCACGAGTCTCGTGGGGCCACGATCGACGAGCTCGAGATCCCCGACGCGTCCGACCGGTTGCGCGGAAAGCCGAACGATGGCAAGAAGAAGTTCGACAAGCAGGCGCCACGCAACTCCGGCGAAAAGGACCGCGGCGGCAACAAGGGTCAGCGTTCCGGTGGGGCGGGCACAGCGTTCGTGCACGTGAGCCTCGGCCGTAAGGCCGGTGTCCGTCCGGGAGATCTCGTCGGCGCCATCGCGAACGAGACCGGCCTCGTCGGGCGAGAAATCGGCCCGATCCGCATCTCCGAGGCGTTTTCGGTGGTCGGCGTGCCCGAGGCATCGGTCGACCATGTGATCGAGACGATGCAGTCGACCACGATGCGCGGCAAGCGTGCCCGGGTCCGCCGCTTCGTCGAATAGCCCTGAGAGCTCGGATCGGTTCTGACGCGACGAACCCGCCTCCACATCGAGGGGGAGGCGGGCTCGTCGTGGCGCCGCGGGGAGCTCCAGCGCCAAATGGTGATCTCGTCGGTGAGGGCCGACGAGCGCTGAATCAGCGCTTGATCTTGTCGATGGCGTCATCGACCTTGTCTTTGACGTCGCCGACGGCGTCCTTCACCTTGCCGGCGGCTTCATCCTTCTTGCCCTGGTTCTTCAGGTCCTTGTTGTCAGTCAGGTCGCCTGCGGCCTGCTTGATGCGGCCTGCTGCCTTGTCGACTTCTCCACTCATTGGATGCTCCTTCTCGTTTGGTGATCGTGACGGGATCTGGGATGGTCCAGTCCGTTGTCATGGGTTACCTCACCGGCGCGCAGTCCAAACGAGAATCGACAGCATTCATTCGAATGCTTCGACGACGCACGCCGCCTCACGCACGAGGCGCTTGGCGAGCACCACGCGGCTCGGCTCGTCGAGTCCGGGGAGGTCGCCAACTCGAACCGGATGCCCCGAACTCAGCGTGCGGAGCGCCTCGAGTGCGGTCGTCGGCAGCGTGAGTGTTCGGTCACCGACGGGCACGGTGAAGCGTTCGGCCTTCGGCGAACCATCGGCCTCGTCGACGGCGCGAGCGACCGTCGCAGGCTCGAGCCACCGCACCACTGCATCGGCGTCGAGGTCGGCGATACGTATGATCGAGTTCAGTCGACCTGCCTGCTGCGGAGATGCAATCCGCCGCGACTGTTCGTGGTCGACGATCGTGCTGAGGTCGGTGGAGGCGATGAGATCGCGTGTGTCATCGAGCGCAGCGCCCACACTGTGTTCGAGTTGATCACGACGGAATCGGTGGCGGTACCCGAGCGGAAGGGGCTCGTCGAACGACGCAGGCCCGATGCGCAACAGCCGTTCGATCACCTGGCGCTGTGTCACCCGAATGATCCCGATGGTCAGGTGCAGTGACGTCTCCGTCGCAGTTTCGGCGCGATGTCGTACGCCGCGAGGAACGTACATCACGTCGCCGGGGTGCATAGTGACCTCCCCGAGACCTTCCACCCACCACGTCTTGCAACCGTGCAATTGGAGTGCGAGCACATCGTGGAGGTCGGCATGTTCCGCGAGTCCTGCAGCGGCAGGCGGCGTCAAGTAGGCGTTGGCTTGCACCGGATGGGATATCTCGTCCTGGAGCCGCGTCACGAATGCAGCGACCGACGGGACGGTGCGGTGGAGCGACTGCAGGACCAGCGTCGCTCCTTCGGCCAGCCGAGCGACCACCTTGACGGGGTCGACGACGTCGTCGAGTTGTCGACCGCCGAGACGAGTGGGTGAACAGAATCGGGTCGGCGCGAGAGGTGCACCGTCAGCCACCATCCGAACTGCCGGGAGTCGGGCTGCGTTGGCGACGAACTCGTCGACAGCACGAAGCGACAGGACATCGGCGAACAAGTCAGCGCCGCTCCCACTGGAGCGTTCGCTGCACCTGGCCACCAGCGGACGGTGTCCCCAGTAGTACGACTGGAACTCCTCGACATCACCGACGCATCGCATCAGAGAAAACAGAGGACCGCCACCGCTCTCGACATCCGGGCCCGAGGAGGGGACGGGACGGGCCCGCTTCGGGACCGTCGGTGTCGATTGCAGTGGCGGTCCAAGGGGCGTCGATCGATCGGGATCGGGAGGAAGCCTCACGATCGACGCGTTCATTGGCGACGCGTGGTCAGGCTTCGTCGCCGGTGTCGCCGCTGTGCTCGCCGGGGGCGTCGACGTTCTCGTCGTCCTCGGTGGGCTCGTCGCCGGTGTCCTCTGAGTGCTTGCCGGGAGCGTCGAGGTTCTCGTCGTCCTCGGTGGGGCCGCTCGTGATGTCGTGGTCGCTGAGGGATGCGTCGCTGGTCATGGGATCTTCAGTACCCGGTCGACGGTTGCTCAACCTTCGTACGCAAGATTTTCCCAAGAGCGCCGATCAGCGGCTGAAGTTCTCGAAGTACCGGCTGGGCGTCGGCCCGCGCTGGCCCTGGTACTTCGAACCGCTGGCGCCGCTGCCGTACGGGCGTTCTGCAGCGGTCGTCATCTGCATGAAGCTGACCTGACCGATCTTCATGCGCGGGTAGAGCGTGATCGGCAAGCTGGCGACGTTCGCGAGCTCGAGCGTGATGTGGCCGTCGAAGCCGGCGTCGATGAACCCGGCCGTCGAGTGGATGAGCAAACCGAGCCGACCGAGCGACGACTTGCCTTCGACGCGCCCGACCAGGTCGTCGGGGACGGCGATGCGTTCGAGCGTCGAGCCGAGCACGAACTCACCGGGATGCAGCATGAACGGCTCATCGGCGTCTTCGGGCAGCTCGATCAGTTCGGTGAGGTCGACCATGTCGTGTTTGACGTCGATGATGCCGCGGGTGTGGTTCCGGAACACTCGGAACAGATTCGAGATCCGCACGTCGATCGAGGACGGCTGGATCAGCGACTCGTCGAGCGGGTCGATCACGATCCGACCGGCGGCCAGCTGTTCACGAATGGTGCGGTCGGACAGGATCACGACCGCCCACGTTAGTGATGCCATCAGCCCACCACGTTTGCGTGCGGATCTTGGTGGGACGGGGCGCCCGGAATGCCACACAAACCCTGCCGGAGCCGGCAGGCGCGGCCACTACCGTCGGCCACATGTACGTGCCTGGCCCGAACGCGGTGGACGATCCGGCGGTGGTCTTGGAGTTGCTGCGGTCAGTGGGAGTCGGCCACATGGTCAGTGGTGGCTCGACGGGCCCATTCGAGGCGACGGTGCTGCCGTTCCTCGTCGACGACTCGATGACCACGCTGCGAGCACACATCGCACGGGCCAACCCGCACTGGCGGACGCTCGACGGGGCTGCGGCGCTCATGGTCGTTCCCGTGTCCGATGCCTATGTGTCGCCGAGCTGGTACGTGTCCAAAGGCGACGATCCGCGCGTCGTGCCAACGTGGAACTACGAGGTCGTCCACGTCCACGGCACCGTTCACGTCCACGACCACCCGGCGTTCGTCGAGTCCGTCGTGCGGACGCTCACCGACACACTCGAGGCGGACCGCGTGCGCGATTCGCCGAGTCCGCCGGCGTGGTCGGTCGACGACGCCCCAGCGGACTTCATCGCTCGCCAACTCCGAGCAATCGTCGGTATCGAGATGACTGTCACTTCGGTCGAGGCGAAGCGCAAACTCAGCCAGAACCGCACAGACGGCGACCGGCTCGGGGTCGCGGACGGGCTCGACAGCTCGCTTGACCCGCGCCGGCAAGCTGTTGCCACCGCAATGCGAACGACTCACCTGGAACCGTGAAATCCCCGGCGGGATGTCCGGTGTCGGCCACCACTCGGTGAGAATGGGGCGGTTGGACCCCTCTGGAAGGACATGTACATGGCAAACGCACTGATGGTGTGGATCGATCAGGACCTCTGCACCGGCGACGGCATCTGCTCGGAGATCTGTCCGGACGTGTTCGTCGCACGCGACGACGGTCTCTGGGTGGTCAAGGAGGAAGCGTCGCACTTCGGTACGACCATCGTGTTCGACGGTGGCGACGGCCCCGGGCACGGTCCCGACAGCGGCCGCGGTGTGGCGCGAATCCCCGATTCGCTGATCGATCTCGCTGTGGACGCCGCCGAGGAATGCCCCGGTGAGTGCATCATGATCGAGCCGTTCGATCAGGCCGTCATCAGCAGCCGCGGCGCCTGACCCGGCACCACTCGCGCCCGCTAGTCTGGGCGCCTCTGCGGATGTAGTTCAATGGTAGAACATCAGCTTCCCAAGCTGAATACGCGGGTTCGATTCCCGTCATCCGCTCTCGCTCTTGACGTTGCGTCGTGAACCGACGATGGTGAACCAGGTGGGATCACCAGACGAGAGCGACCGTCATCGCATCTACCTACCGCAGGCTCTCGGGGCGGACGAGTTCTTGCGCGTGACATGGCATGAATCGCGCGAGGTGCTCGTGTTCTCTCATTGGCAGGGTGCGAACTGCCTCGCTGCGACTCCCGTGCGGGTGGCCGACATCGAAGAACTCGCACAATTGTCCGCAGCGGCAGTCGCCCGGCAAGCCACCCGGACCGTGGCTGCATGGCCGCCGCCGGCGCCTCACACGCTGGTCGTTCCAGCCGAGGGGTTGGTCGTGCCGCAACTCCGCCTCACGGCCTGAGCCCTGGCACCCGCACGCACGCACGAACGCCCGCCCGCCCTTGACTATGCATACTTAGTATTGCATACTGGCTATGTATGGCCGTTCGGGAGGGTTTGTTGGCGTTGCTCGACGAGGGACCGCGTCACGGGTATCAGTTGAAGACGAGGTTCGAGGGGGCCACGGGTGGGGTGTGGCCCCTCAACGTCGGGCAGGTGTACACGACACTCGATCGGTTGCAGCGCGACGGGCTGGTGGATGTCGAGGTGGCAGGCGACGCCGATGGTGCTCCGGGGCAGAAGACCTACAGCATTACCGCGGCAGGCCGCGAGGAGTTGGGCCAATGGTGGGTCGCGGTGCCGTCGGACGATCCGCCGCCGCGCGACGAGTTGATGTTGAAGACGTTGATGGCCATCGAACGTGGCCGTGATCATGCGATGGAGGTGATCACCAAGCATCGCAGTGCGTTGACGGCGCTGTTGCAGCTCCGACGTCGCGAGCGACGTGAGCAACGCGACACCGAGTCTGTCGCTGCGGCGTTGGTGACTGATGCGTTGGTGGTGCGCGCCGAGGCCGATCTGCGCTGGTTGGACATGTGCGAATCCCGTGTCACGGCACTCGCTGCGACCTCGACCCAGAAAGGTTCTTCCGAATGAGCACCGTGATGCAATACGTCCGAGACGACACGGGCCCGGCGACGGCGCCGAGCCTGGAGTTCATCGACGTGGTCAAGAGCTTCGGGACGGGTCCGCTCGAGGTCCGGGCGGTGAGCGGCATCTCCTTGCGCATCGCTGCTGGCGAGTTCGTTGCGATCATGGGTCCGTCGGGTTGTGGCAAGTCGACACTGCTGCATCTCGCAGGCGCGTTGGAGGATCCGAGCGCAGGTCGCGTATTGGTCGACGGGCAGGATCTCGCCACGCTCGGTGCTCGGGATCGAAGCGAGCTTCGACGCCGCGACGTCGGCTACGTGTTCCAGCGACTCAACCTGATCCCAGCATTGACAGCGGTCGAGAACGTGATGCTGCCACTGGAACTCGACGGCGTGTCCACCGGCGCGGCGCGCCGCAGTGCGATCGACGCGATGCAGCGGGTCGGGCTCGATCATCACCTCGACCGGTACCCGGATGACTTCTCCGGCGGCCAGCAGCAACGCATCGCGATTGCCCGAGCGGTGGTCGGCCGGCGCCGTCTGTTGCTCGCCGATGAGCCGACCGGTGCGCTCGACACGGCCAACAGTGACCAGGTGGTCGAGCTGCTGCGATCGCTGTGCGACGACCACGGCACCTCGGTGGTGATGGTCACCCACGAGCCCCGCTTCGCGTCGTGGGCGGACCGGGTCGTGTTCCTGCGTGACGGGCGAGTGGTCGACGAGTCGACGCCCGCTGCGTCTCGCAACGGCGGCGACCCCCTCGGAGTCGACCGGTGACGCTCGTCGAGGACCCACCGCTCGATCAGGTGGACACACCGACGCGAGCTGCACGGCGGGCTTGGCCGACACCTCGATGGTCGACGTGGCGATTCGCAGCGCGCCTGGCACGTCGCGAGGTTCGCCGCCGACCCGGGCGAACGGCGCTCGTTGCCGCTTTGGTGGCCGTGCCGGTATTGGCGATGACGTTCGCTGTCACGGTTGCCACCACGCAGGCCGACACTGCGCAGGAACGATTCGAGCGGGTCGCCGGCCAATCCGACTTCTACGCAATGAGCTTCGGCGGAGACGTCGAACCAGTACAGGGCGCGCTCCCGAACGGTTCGCAGTCGGCCACGATGACGTTCCTCTGGACGCGCCTGACCGTGTCCGACGACGTCACGACGCCGTACGCCGAGTTCCAGATCGTGCCGTTCGCCGATCCGCTCGTCGAGGGAATCTTCGAGATCCGCGACGGTCGTGCGCCGGCAACGTCCGGCGAGGTGCTGCTTCATGCCGACGTCGCACGCGATCTCGGTGTGGGTGTCGGCGACTCGTTCGAACTCGACCGACCGTCGGGCACGTGGACCGTCGTAGGGATCGGGCGTGCCACCGACGACTTCAACCGACGGTTTTTCGCAGTGTCGGAGTTTTCTGAGCGACGGATCACACCGGGGTTCGCGAACGTGACCTTGCTGGTCGACCTTCCCGCCGACGTCACCTCGGACCAACTCGCTGATCTCGCGCAGGTCAGATCCGAGAACGGCTTTGCGACGCTTGCGCCCGACATGCGAGCACAGACCGGGGACCTGCCCGGGTGGTTTGCCTTCGACCAGGAGCCGAGCGACGTCTCCGGCGAGGCTCTCGCGTGGGGGTGGGTGGCTGGAGCGCTTGCGCTCGCGGCGGTCGGCGTGATCATCGCTGCCGCGTTTGCCAGCAGCGCCCGCCGCCAACTCACCACGATCGGCCAACTCGCCGCCAACGGCGCACCCGAACGACTCGTGAGAGGCACACTCGCTTTCCAAGGGGCATGGACCGGATTGATCGGCTCGGTCGTCGGCATCACCGTGGCGTTCTTCGCGCTGCCGTTGTCGCGTTCGCTCGTCGAACAGCTCGTCGCCCGACGTCTCGGGCCGTGGGACATCGACATCGCTGCGCTGGCAGTGATCTTTCTCACCGGCGTGGTCGCCGCGACAATCGCCGCGATGATTCCCGCCCGATCCGCATCGCGCATCCCGGTGCTCGCAGCGCTTGCTGGGCGCCGGCCACTCGGTGCCATCCCCCGACGGCTGGTCCCCATCGGCTTGACCAGCTTCGCCGCGGGGATCGGCCTGCTCGTGCTCGTCACCGCCGCCACGACCAGCGGTGACGGGAACAGTGACGACAGCATCTATGCCGTCGCTGCGGTGATCGGCGGGCTGCTGGTCCTCGGCGGCATGTGCTGCGCAAGCCCGATCGCCGTCGACCTCATCGGTCGGGTCGGCGCACGCCTCAGCGGAAGCTGGCGTCTCGCTGCCCGCAGCGTCGCACGGTCGCGCACCCGCAGCGCCGGTGTGCTCACCGCGATCGCCGTCACCGGCACGGCCGCGATCGCGATCACGACCGCAGTCGGCTCGGTGGCCTTCGGTGATGAGAACGACATTCCGAGCGTCCCACGCGACACGGTCGTGCTGACATCGATCCGACTCGACTGGACGCCACCACCGGGCGTCGACCCCGACGAGTACGTGGCACCGGTCGCCGCTGTGGTTCCGCTCGACGACGAACTCGTCGCACGGGTCACGCGCGTCGTCCCCGACGCCGAGATCAACCCCCGCCGTGTCGTGGTACCCGACTGGCCGGTCGACCTGCGCCAGTCGACGCCACCATCACTGGCGCCAACAGTCCTGGTCGCCGATGACACCATCCGCGAACTCCTCGGGCTGTCCGATCGCGACACCGAGGCCTTCGATCGTGCCGGCGTGCTCGACACCTCCGTGTGGGACTCGGGTCCGGACGCCGGGCCCGCACCCGAGGACTACACCATCACCGTGCCGACGGCGTCGGGCGATCGCACCGTCGAGGTCGTGTTCCCCAAGGATCGACTCGGGTCCAGGGGCGGAGAATGGGGAGGGGTGATCACCGAGGACCTCGCCGCCGAACTCGGCCTCGATGTCGTCGACGCCGGACTCGTCCTACGCGCTCCAGCGGAACTCACCCGTGATCAGCGCGACGCCCTCGGCGACATCCAGGACGACCTGTGGCAAGGGGAGAACACCGACTCCTTCATCGAGCCCGGCGACGACCCGGCCATCGAGCCGTCGGAGAACTACGTCAGCCTCGAACAGCGAGTCACCTACGAGTCGGTCCCGATCATGTTCCCTCGTGCACTGCTCGACGCGACCGCTCTCGCCGCCGCCTTGCTGCTCACCCTGATGGTCGTCGCAATCGGCCTCTCGCTCGCCGCCACCGAAAGCCGAGACGAACGCGACGTCCTGCTCGCCGTCGGCGCCACACCACGAACCATGCGCGGCGTGGCAGCAACCAAAGCCATCGTGCTCACCGCAGGCGCCGCCGTCCTCTCCGTCCCCACCGGCTTCCTTCCCGTTGCAGCCGTCCTCACCGCCGCCCCCGACGACAATCGGATCACCTTCCCCTGGCTCACCACACTCGGACTCCTCTTCATCATCCCCATCCTCGCCGGGGTGGCAGCGTTGATGACCTCCGCTCTCGTACAACGACGCCGACCCGTACACATGTCCACACTCACCGAGGACTGAGTCAGCAGCTGAACGAGGCGGAACGGGTGCGGAGGGGCTTCGCGGTGAGCCGGGTTCTACTCGTCGGAAACGGTGTGACCGGTGTATTCGACGAGGAACATCGTTGCGTCGTCTCTCAGCCCGACACCGACATGAGCGACCACGTCGGACGACAGCCGACGGACGGTCTCTGCCACCGATACGTCATCCAACGCTGCTCGTACGAGGAAGTCGCCAAGCCGATCCGTGCCGAAGACGTCGCCGTCGTAGGAGCGGGATTCACTGACCCCATCGGTGTGGAACAGCACGCGGTCGCCGGGCTGCAAGGGTTCGACCGCCACCTGCACGACTGGTCCACCGAGACCCATCGGCATCGACGGAGCGCATTGGAGTTCTCCGACCAATGAACCGTTTCGGACCAGCAATGGCAGGACGTGTCCGGCATTGAGCCACGTCAATTCTCCGGTGCTCATCTCGAGCGTTGCGATCTGCCCGGTCACGTAGAACGACCGCCCGAACTGATCGGCAATGCGCCGATCGACCTGTCGGTACGCGTCCTCCAAACTTCGATTCTCTCGGCGAGCGTTGCGGAGCGTGTTGACCGCCGCAGAGGCCATCAGGACCGCGGGTGAGCCGTGTCCGACGGCGTCGACGATCGCGAGATCCAACCGGCCCGGGTTGATGGCGTAGTCGAACGAATCGCCACCGATCGAGTAGGTGGGCTCCAAGATCCCACTGACCTTCACGTGGGCACCTGCGTAGGACAGTGGCGGGAGGAGATCCCATTGTGCTTCCGCGGCGCCTGACATCGGCACGGCTCGCCGGGCCTGCAGGACTACGTCGGTGTAGCGACGCCTGCTGACGATCATCAACATCATCGTCGTCACGACCTCGGCGACGTCGCCCAATGCCGCGTCCTTCGACGACAACTCGTCGAAGATCAGTTCGACCAGACCGATCCGTTCGCTTCCCTCGGTCACTGGCACCCACACGGTCACCGGTCGATCACCGTGTTCCATTACAGCGCCCGAAGCGAACGCTCGGCCTGCGATCGTCCCTTCCAGCACGAACTCGCGGCCGACCTTGCCGTCACCTCGCAACTCACGAACCTCGCGCAACGCGTAGTCAGCGATGAACAGTCGGCCCGAGGTTGCGCCCAACACCTCGGCAGCCAGATCGGCCAGCGCGCCGATCGAGTCTGGCTCGATGACCGACGCCCGAGCGACGAATTCGCTGAGCGGACCAGGCTCAGTCGACGGCACGTACACCCCGTCGGTCGTTGAGGCCGCCGCGCTCGATTGCCATCACCTCGTCACGGTACCTCGCCCGTCCTGCGGGGTCACACCTCACCGACGCGCAGGCACCTCGAGATCTGCTGCGATCTCGAACGTCATGTGTTCTTTCGGATCAGTTCGACATCGATCTCCAGGCGGATCTGCTCGGACACGAGGAGCCCGGCTTCCTGGAGCGATCCCCTGCGCCCGACGACGAGAGATGTGATCGCACGACCGAGAGACGGCGCTGATCCGCTCGGGCCAGATCCTCAGTCGAGGATGGTGAGGCTTCCGCGCATCACTTCGTTCGTCGAAGGTGCCGGGTCACCATCTGCGATTTCGGCGGTGATGACCAATGTCGGGAACTTGGTCGGGTCGACGGCGGCGGTCATCGTGACGACCGTGCGACCCTCGAGATCGGGGTGGAATGTTCCGGCCGATATCCGGTTCAGCCTCGTCGGCATGTCGTTCGCAGCGACGAACCACACTTCGTAGAACTCGCCGACGGGCAAGATCGGGAATGAGTCGGATCGGATCTCGACGGTGCGCCCGATCTCCAGGCGCCGACCGATCACGTCGACACGACCATCGCCGGTGCTGGTGATTTCCTCGGTGAATTCAACGACTCCCGCCGAATCGTCGCTCGGCGATCCGCCATCTCGTGCGACGACCACGCCGACGGCAAACGCTGCGACGATCGCTGCTGCGGTGGCCAAGTGCTGAAGGTGCAACCGAGGTCGACGAGACGACAACGTCGCGACGGGGGACATTTCATCCTGGCGCGCAGTCACGAGGTCACGAAGGCGGGCCACGTCCTGTTCGCGCGGGCTGCTCGGCACGTCGTCCATGAGGGCTGCGCCGAGCAGTTCGAGCATCTCGTCATCAGTTGCCATGGTTCACCTCCTCCATCATCACTTTCAAACGGCTCAGCGCGCGGGCTTGGGCCATCCGTATCGCCCCGGGCT
>JANPKU010000210.1:0-2506 GCA_031426215.1 Actinomycetes bacterium | reverse complement strand
CTGAGGGCACGAACACGGCGACGGCTCAGTCGTTGGCGGTTGCGGTTGGTTTGGGTGCGGTTGGTGATGCGGGTGCGACGGCGGAGATCTTGTCGGGTGCTGCGGTGTTGGCGCAGGTGACTGGTGGGGTGTGGGACGTTCCGTCGACGGCGATCACGGTGAAGGCGAATCAGACGACGAACAAGGCGAAGGCGACTGCGACGGGCACGAGTGTTGGTGGGATCTCGATCAGTGTGATCTCGGCGTTGGCGACGATTGATGGGGCGGTGAAGGCGGAGTTCGGTGGCAGCGTGTCTGCGTCGGCGTCGTTCTTGGTGGAGGCTGATGGGAACAACGATGCGGATGCGACGACGCCGGTGGTGGGTGTTGGTGCGATCGCGATCAGTGTGTCGTCGACGGTCGCGAAGATCGGTGTGAATGCTGATGTTGAGGCGAATGTGACGGGCAATGTCACCACGGCCGGCAACTACGAGGTGAACGCTGACGGCATCAATGATGCGTTTGGGGAGTCGAAGATCGCAGCGATCGGTCTGCTCGCTGGCGGCTTTGGCGGACTGACCGCAGAGATCGGGGGTGGAGTGCGGGCGTCGACGTCGGGGAATGTGACCACGACTGGCGCCGGTTCCGCAACGGTTGCAGCAAAGGGGAGCAACACTGCGCAGGCCACTGCACTCGCGATCAGTGTCGGCTTGGGGGCGGTCGGCTCAGGGAGTGCGACGGCGCTGATCACCGATGTGGCTGACGTGATCGCCGAAGTCACCGGAGGCGTCTGGACGGTGCCGGGATCGGCAGTGTCGGTGACGGCGGCGGGTTCGAACAAGTCCACGGCTACCGCAAACGGCGGCGGCGGCGGCGGTATCTCGATCTCCGAGATGGTGCCCACGGCGACGGTGTCGGGTGGCGTAGAGGCCGAGTTCGCTGGCGCCATGGTGGACGGTGTCGTCGACGCAGCATCGCTGTCGGTCAAGGCCCGCAGCAACAATGCAGCCACCGCAACAGCGATCGTTGTCTCGATCGCCATCGGCGCCGGGGCTGGGGCGAAAGCGAACGCAACCGTTGACGTGAACGCAACCACGGTCGCCAAGGTGAGTGGCGGGTCGGTCGCAGTCTCCGGCGCTGTGACAATCGACGCAGGTCACGATGATCCGAACACGGCTGCGGTCGACGATGGTTCGAACAAGGCATATGCGAAGGCCCAGGGCGGGTCGGGCGGCGCAATCGCCGGAGCGGGAATGAGCGCCGATGCGACGTCCTCCGGGAGCACGATTGCGCAGTTCGATGGATCGATGACGTCAGGGTTGTCGCTGACCGTCCGTTCCTCCGGAAACCACGGATCGACGGCTGAGGCCTTCGTGCTCGTCATCGCGATCGCGGGAGGCGGCGATGCCGGTTCGACTGCCACCACCAAGAGCACCGACGAGGCCAGAATCGGCGGTTCGGCGTCGATCACCGCGGTCGGCGCCGCGATCCAGGTCGAGGCGACGACCTCGAGGAACGCCACGTCGAAGAGCGAGGGCGGCTCCGGCGGTGCCCTTGCGATCGGAATTTTCAAGGCGTCGAGCGAGATCAAGGATTCGTCCACGAAGGCGTATGTCGGCGACAGTGTGACGATCGGCGAGTCAGGTCGCCGGGTGGGTAGCTTGTCGATCGAAGCCACGTCGACTGACACCGCAAAGTCCGACATCACTGCCGGCGTCGGAGGTGCCATTTCGGGCCGCGACCTGCGTGCGACATCAGAGACGACGACGACGACGTCTGCCTACATCGGAAGCTCGGCCAAGGTCGTCCTCGCCGACACCTCGACTGGCGACCTCACGATCCGTGCCAAGTCGGTTCGGGCCGAGGCGAACGCCACTGCGAACAGCTATGGCGGTGGGGCCGTGGACGTCGGCGCGGCGAACGCGATCGTCACCACGAAGCCGACGGTGTCCGCCTACGTGGGGTCCGGCACGACAATCGTGGCCGGGGGCGACGTGATCATCGAAGCGTTGGCTCGTGCCGACGGCACCGGAGCCCCGCTGGATGACTTCTTCCAGCCGGTGGACGACGTCAGCAGCAGTGACACGATCGTCTTCCTCCAGCACGGCACGAATACCGGCGACACCGTGCTCTACGACCGAAACGGCAACACGGCGGTCAATCTTCGGGGTACCGACAACTTGGGCAGCGGACGTGAGTACCGCGTCATCCGGGTGGACGACAACACCATCATGCTCGGTGCGGAATTCTCCGGCACGTCGGTCGATCTGACCAACTCGCTGACGACCGCGAACGGTGTCGACTCCTTCCGGGACATGATCCGGTTCGTTGGCCGTCACCAGCTCCAGACCGGCGACGCGGTCGTCTACGACGCTGGAGGCAACAGTGCCGTTGCGAGCACGACGCTGCTGTGGGTTCGCAAGATCGACGATTTCACGATCGCGCTGTACGCGAACCGCGACGACGCGATCGCTGCGGCCAAGACCTTCGGAACCGGCAACGTTGCAGCGAACGTCATCACGATCGC
>JANPKU010000209.1:0-18627 GCA_031426215.1 Actinomycetes bacterium | reverse complement strand
CGCGGTCCGCCATCACTACGAACAGGTCCAACGGTTCCCTGACGGTCTCCTCCCGATCGGCGACTCAGTGTGCTTCTTCAATCCGACGCATGGCCAAGGCATGTCGTCAGCAGCCGGCCAAGTCCGCGGGCTGCAGTCTCTTCTGGCCTGTCGTGCCGCCGACGGCCGCGGCCTGGACGGACTGGCGATGGAATTCTTCCCGATCGCCGAGGAGTGGGTGCGCGGGCCGTGGATCCTCGCCGCGATGAGCGACTTTGCACATCCAGACTGCACCGGCGACTTCCCGGAGGCCGATCTCCCGGACCTGATATTGCTCGGCGAGGCGGCCCAAGCCGGAGCAAGCTCGCCAGAGACGCTCCAGCTCGTCAACGACATCGGCACCCTACGCAAGCCGTTGTCGGCGATTCGAACGCTCACACCCGCCTGAAGCAGTACGTGCTCGTCGTATGCCCGTCTACGCCGAGCGGTGGTGGCTGCAAGGGTGGCGACGCCAACGGGCCCGCGTCGAAAGACGGATGTTCTACAACCTGCCGGAGTTGTTCCAAGTCAACGAAATCATCGACGCCAAGGTCGTAGCACTACATCACGTGTTGAAACGGTGCGTGACCTTCAGTTCTGACAGCGGCGTTGCGGACCGACGGTCGACGTAGACGGGTTCGATCTCGCCGCCGGTGCTGGCGTCGATCAGCGTGACCGGTGGCTCGGCCAGGTCGGACCACTTGTCGCCCCACAGCAGCATCGACACCATCACCCCCCGGAGACCTCGGCCTTTCTCGGTTAGCAGGTACTGGTGGCGCTCGGGACGCTGCTGGTACTGCCGGCGTTCCATCACGTCGTGTTCGACGAGGGAGTCGAGCCGGGACGTCAAGGTCGCGCGAGGGATGTCGAGACTCCGCCGGAAGTCCTCGAAACGGGTGACGCCGAAGAAGGCGTCGCGCACGATGAGCAACGTCCACGGGTCGCCGAGGACCTCGAGTGTCTGCGCGATCGAGCAATTCATGTGGCCGAGCGAAGTTCGCTTCATCGTGTCGTCCTCACGACCGGCCCCGACCTGCTGCGCCCTGCGCCGTGCGCCGCGTCATCAACGGCAACGACAGCACGCTGGTGAGGAGACCGCCGCCGATCAGCAGCCACCACACGAGATCGAAGTGCGAGAGTGCTTCGGCGACCGTGGTCGGTGTGGCGACGAAGGCGATCGTCAAGGCGACACCGAGCGTGCCCCCGAACTGTCGGATGGCCTGGTTCGCGCCACCGCCGACCCCGAGCCGGTTGGGCGGCAGCGACTGCGCCACGACGCTCGACAGCTGTGGCAGGCACATCGCGACTCCGATTCCGGTGAACAGCATCGATGGCAGGTACTCCGCCGCGTAGCTGGGGGTGCCGTCCAGGAACACGAGTCGCCACAACCCACCGGTCGCGAATGCGATTCCACCAACGAGCAGCAGCGGCCGTTGACCGATGCGCCCGGCGAGGTTGCCCATGTTGGGCGCCAGGACCGCAACGAGGGCGGGTCCGGGCGCCACACCGAATCCGGCGCGCAGGATCGAGTAGTCCCAGACCTGGGTGAGGAACAGGATCGACGAGAAGAACATGGCCGTGAATGCTGTTCCGAACGCGAATGTCGCCGCATTTCCCCACGAGAAGTTTCGAATGGCAAAGAGTTCCATGTTGAGTGCCGGAGCAGACGTCGATCGTTGGTGGGCGACGAACAGTCCGAGCACGACGAGGCCCCCGACGCTCGTGCCGATCGTCCTGGCGTCGGCCCAGCCCCACGATCCGCTCTGCACCAACCCGAGCGACACGAGGCCTGCGGCGGCAGCGATCAGGACGACGCCGAGGGGGGAGGGAAGGATTGCGGTGTGGTCCTTCGACTCGTCGAGGATTCGGCGCCCGGCGAACACGGTGAACAGACCGATCGGCAGGTTGACGAAGAAGACCCACCGCCAGCTTGCCGCCTCGACCAGGACTGCTCCGAGCGTCGGGCCGAGTGCACCGGCCACCGCACCGCTCGCACCCCAGATGGCCACGGCGAACGGCACCTTCGCGGGAGGGAAGGCGCGCAACAGGAGGGCGAGCGATGATGGGATCAGCGTGGCGGCGCCGATCGCTTGGACGATGCGGAACGCGATCAGTACGCCCGGCGATGGTGCGAGCCCGCAGGCCATCGACGCCACCGTGAACAATGCCGAGCCGAACAGGAACGCCCGCTTGTGGCCGAGCCGGCCTGCGAACTTCCCGGCCGGTACCAACAGCGCGGCGAACACGATCGTGTAGGCGTTGAGGACCCACGACAACTGCGCCGGCGCGACCGAGTCGAACGTGGCGACGATGTCGGGGAACGCAACGAACAACACCGTTGTGTCGAGGAACACGGCGAGCACCGCGAGTGACGCAACAGCGAGCGTGAGACGCGCCTCGCGAGAAATCTCGGTAGGCGGCGCTGGGGTCGGGCCCGTGGTGCTCATCGGGGCACTCTGGCACGACACGAACTAAAAGTCCAATCATTGAACTCACTCGGTTGGATCAGCCGTCACGGCACTGCCAGACTGCCGACGTGAACGTGACCGATGCCGTCGTTGCCCGCAAGTCCGTACGGGCATTCCTTCCGGACGCCGTCTCTGATGACGCGATCGCCCACCTGCTCACCACGGCGTCACGCGCACCGTCGGGTGGCAACGTCCAGCCGTGGCGCATCTACGTCGTGAACGGCGACTCGATGACGCGCTTTCGCAAGTTCCTCACCGACCGGCCGATCGAGTCCCCCGCGTACGACATCTACCCGTCGCCGCTGCACGAGCCCTACCGCAGCTCACGGTTCAAGGTCGGTGAGGACATGTACGCCACGCTCGGCATCGAACGTGACGACAAGGCCGGCCGTTTGGGACAGTTCGCGAAGAACATGGACTTCTTCGGCGCACCTGCGGCCATCTTCTGTTTCGTCGAGCGGATCATGGGTCCCCCGCAGTGGTCGGACCTCGGCATGTTCCTGCAGACCTTCATGCTGCTCGCTCAGGAAGCGGGCCTCGGTACGTGCCCGCAGGAAGCGTGGGCCGTCTACGAGAACGCCGTCTCCGAGTTCGTCGGCGCCCCCGCCGAACAGCGGATCTTCTGTGGCGTCGCCCTCGGTCACGTCGACAACGACGCTCCGATCAACTCCCTCTCCACCGACCGCGAACCCCTCGAGGTCTTCGCCCGATTCGTCTGACGATACGCTGCCGCATGAGCCAGCCACCGACGATCCACACCACACCGTGGTGGCGAGACGCGGTGGTGTACCAGATCTATCCGCGCTCGTTCGCCGACTCGAACCGCGACGGCATCGGTGATCTGGCCGGCATCACCAGCCGGCTCGACTACCTCGCCGACCTCGGCGTCGACGCGCTCTGGCTGTCGCCGATCTTCACCTCGCCGATGCGCGACTTCGGTTACGACGTCGCCGATTACTGCGGCATCGATCCGGTGTTCGGCACCGACGACGACTTCGACGAACTGATCAGGGGCGTGCACGATCGCGGAATCCGATTGCTGCTCGACTGGGTGCCGAACCACAGCTCCAGCGACCATCCCTGGTTCGTCGAATCCCGGTCGTCGCTCGACAACCCGAGGCGCGATTGGTATGTCTGGCGCGACCGTGGAGCCGACGGGTCGCCGCCGACCAACTGGATGTCGCTGTTCAAGGGTGTACCTGCCTGGACCCACGACGATGCGACCGATCAGTCGTACCTTCACGTGTTCCTCGCCGAGCAGCCCGACCTGAACTGGGCGAATCCCGGCGTCGAAGCAGCGATGAACGAGTCGCTGCGGTACTGGCTCGACCGCGGAGTCGATGGATTTCGTGCCGATGTCGTCAACCTGATCGGAAAGGGCACCGACGTCGAGGACCTGCCCGAGCACCTCGTGACGGTGCCGCTCCTCGCAACCGATCGGCCGTTCGGCCACGAGTTGCTCCGCCGGATCCGGACGCTGCTCGACAGCTACGAACACCAACCGATGATGGTGGGCGAGGTCTATCTGCTCCGAGACGGCGAGAGCGCGTCATACCTCGGTGACATCGAAGGGGGAGCGCCCGAGCTCCACCTGTCGTTCGACTTCCGCCCGATCCACACGCCATGGGACGCGTCGCGAATGCAGGCCGCTCTGTCGGCGATGGAAGCCGACTTCGCCGAGCCCGGCTGGCCGACGTTCGTGTTGTCGAATCACGATCGACCACGTCATCGCACCAGGTACGGCACAGAAGCGCGGGCACGTGCAGCGGCCGTGTTGGCGCTCACCGTTCGGGGCACGCCGTTCCTCTACGCCGGGGAGGAGCTCGGGCTGGAGGACGGCGTCGTGCCGCCCGATCGCGAGGTCGACCCCGATGGTCGCGACGGATGCCGCTCGCCGATTCCGTGGACGGCGGCGGGCGACGACACCACTGGCCACGGCTGGCCGACTCGGCCGTGGTTGCCGTTCCCGGCGAACGCGACGACTCACGCCGCCGAGGTCCAGGTCGCCGACCCTGCATCGATGCACTCGCTGTACCGTGAGTTGCTCGCCCTGCGACACGGCCTCGATGTGCTGCGACGTGGCTCGATCGAGTTCGCCCCCGCCGAGGGTGGGGTGATCCGATTCGAGCGGTGGCTCGACGACGAGCGCGTCGTGGTGCTCGTGAACGTGACTGATTCCGGCGTCGACTGGCCGAGCGATCTCGACGATGCCCGCGTGCTGTTGTCGACCGATCGCGACCGCCGCACATCCGGCGGCGAGCTCGCACCCGACGAAGCAGTGGTCCTGCAACCGTGATGGGCCGTGTCGGACACCATCCGGCTCGGTTTCTGCGAAGATGCGCCCCATGACGGTCGACTACGTACGTACACCTGACGACAGATTCGATTCGTTGCCCGGCTTTGCGTACGAACCGAAGTACGTCGAGGTCGACGGTCTCCGAATGGCGTACGTCGAGGAGGGATCCGGCGATGCGGGAACGTTCTTGCTCCTGCACGGTGAGCCGACCTGGGGCTACCTGTACCGCCGAATGATTCCGCCGCTCGTCGATGCGGGATATCGGATCATCGCTCCCGACCTGATCGGGTTCGGCCGTTCGGACAAGCCGACCGACCGGGCGACCTACACCTACGCGAAGCACGTTGCTTGGTTGACCGAGTTCGTCGGCGGGCTCGACCGGCCGGTGGATGGTTTCCACGCGTTCGTGCAGGACTGGGGTGGTCTTCTCGGATTGCGGATGATTGCCGAGCATCCTGACTGGTTCGACCGCGTCGTGATCGGCAACACTGCGCTCCCCGACGGTGGGCCGATGGGTGACGGCTTCATGATGTGGCAGCAGGTGTCGCAGTCGATGGACCCGATGGACTGCGGTGCATTGCTCGGCCGCGCGTGCGTGGCGCGCCAACTCACCGATGCCGAGCTCGACGCCTACCGGTCCCCGTTTCCCGATGAGTCGTACCTGGCCGGTGCACGCCAGTTCCCGATGTTGGTGCCGACAGCGCCTGAGGATCCCGCCGTCCCAGCGAACCGAGCGGCCTGGGCGGTGTGGGAACAGTGGACGAAACCCGTGCTCACGCTCTGGACCCCAGGCGACTTCGTGCTCGGCCACCTGCAATCGACCTTCGTCGAGCGGATCCCCGGCGCTGCAGATCAGCCGCACCAGACCTTCGAACCCGGTGGCCATTTCCTGCAGGACGACTGCGGTGAGGACGTGGCTGCGGCCGTCGTTGCCTGGCTCGCGAAGCGATGACATCGCGGGTTTGACCCGTGTTGTACTCCTCAGCCTTCGATGGCGATGGTGCGCACCGCGTCGGCGTGGGTGATCGCTTCGATCGGCGACAGCGTCGGACCGAGTTCGACGATGAAGGCCACCCCGTCGTCGGGGCGGAACTCGTTGCGGGCCCAGGTGGCTGCGATGCCGGTGTAGGTGCCGCCGGTGATCTGACCCATCGGGAGTCCGGTGAGTTCTGCGTAGCGCTGACGTACCCGACCCTCGCGCCCCTCCGACGGGTTCACTACGAACAAGTCCTGGTGGTACCAGATCGTGATGTCGGGGCGCAGCTGGGTCATGAAGTTCGTCATCGCCTGCGTCTCGGGTTCGCTCGCCGCACCCGTGCCGGCGAACTGCGAATCGCCGGGCACCCCGATCGGTCCCCACCGGTAGGGGAAGTTCCGGTTGAGATCGACGCCGTTGTCATTCGTACGGACCTGCTTCGTCTGGCCGTCGGGGTTCATCGACTCGACGATCCACAGTTCGACCCCATCGGGCACCGGCTCGGCGCGCAGTTCGTCGACGATGGCGACACCGTCGGCCTCGTCGCCGTGGATCACTCCGATCACCAGCACCCGTCGACCGCCGGGCGTGCCGTACTTCTCGGCGATGATCGGACGGCCGCCGACGGACGACCCCAGTCCGACCTGTTCGGCGGACAGATCAAGGGGTCCGGGGTTCGCCGGGACGCTCGCCGGGATCGCCAACGTGGTCGACGTGGTCGACGTGGTCGAGGTGGTCGAGGAGGTGGAGGAGGTGGATGTCGTGGAAGTCGTGGACGTGCCCGGGGTCGACGTGGTGGCTGCGGACGGCTGCGTGATCACCGCATCGATTGTCGTGGCAGGTGCCGACGAGTTGTCGGTCATGGTGGGCTCGGAGGAGCAGGAGACGGCGGCCACGCTCATCGCCACGGCGAGGGCCACCATGGTCAGCGGAATCGGTCGTTGCATGGTGCGACGGTATCCGAGCGCCGAACTGGCCGGCTGTTGCAGGCATTCGCTTCGCGCTCGGGCGTAGCGGCGTCGGATCAGTCGGGGTCGTCACCGAATCGGGCGGCGTGGATCCGACGTTCGGAATCGGCTCGGTGCGCTGCCTCATCCAGCGCGATCCGTCGGAACAGTTCACCGACGGTGTCGCTGGGGCCGTAGTCGTCGACGAACGTGCTGGTCCATGGTGCTTCGTCGAGTCCGGGGTGATCGCGGACGTAGTCGAGGTAGGTGTGCGTTGCGTGATCCTCGAAGTCGGCGTTCAGCCCGTAGGACCATCCCGGGCGCACGACGTACAGCAGCCAAGACAACTGGTAGTAGACGAACGCCATCGCTTGGGGAAGCACGATCCCCTTCAGGATCGATCGCCGGAATCGTTGTTGGCCGAGGAGTTCCTCGATCATCAGCAGATGCATCATCTCGTTGTCCTGCTGCGCGCGCGCCTCGGCGGTGCGGTCGTAGATGCCACGGGCGAACGCCGGATCGCTGTGGGTGTGCGTGACCGCGACGAACGACACTTGCTCCCACGCCTGGTAGGGGACTCGCGCAACGACTTCGAGAACCCGGAACTTCTCGAGTGACGACGCCTTGCCGTACAACGCGTCGAGCACGATGAACAGCAGTCGCGCGGCAATGCCGTACGACCGTCGCGGGCGGGTGCGTTCGTCTTCTGCCCGTCGTCGGAGTTCGTCCGGTTCCAGCAACGTGCCGGTGAGGTCGATGGTCGGCGTCATGGACTCCATTGGAGCGCACTCGTGGCCGAGATCCACGTCGAGACGGCGGTCGATTGGCACACCCGTCAGGTCGCTCCAGTCAGGAGTTGGTCGACCGGAGCAAATTCGTCGGTGAGAAGGGTCGCCCCGTCGACGAGCGCGTCGATGTCGTCCACGAGTTGCCCGTCCTCTGGGTCGAGCCGTCCGGTGTCGATGGGGCTGTCCGACGCGACCATCACCGCGTTGCCGCTCCGACCGGCGGCCGCACCCTCGCTGAGCACCACCTCGACGTACGCGAACACCGATGCGGCCGTCGCTGTCTCGGCGCGCAGGAACGACAGCTGAGCGCCGTCGATCACGTTCAGCGCATACACCCCGCCCGGTCGCAGCACGCGCTCGACTTCGGCGATGAACTCTCGGGTGGCCAGATGCCACGGCACGGCCCGGCTCCCGAACGCATCACCGATCACCATGTCGAGGCTGTCGTCGGGCACCTCCCGAAGCGACTGGCGCGCATCGCCGACGAGCACGTCGACGCCGGTGCCCGGACCCACCGACCGATCGAATTCGTCGACCACGAGATCGACCAGTTCGCCGTCGAGTTCGAACACCGTCTGATCGCTGTCCGGGCGGGTTGCTCGCACCCACGACGGCACCGAGAGCGCTCCACCGCCGATGTGGAGCACCTCGATCGGGTCGTCCAGCCCCTCGGTCGCTCCTTCGACCACTTCGGCGAAACGGCGGGTGTACCAGAAGTCGAGGTACGTCGGATCGTCGAGGTCGACGTAGCTATGGCGCAGATCGTCGAGCACGAGCACCCGTCCGCTGGTGCGATCGGCGTCGAGGTCGATTCTCACGCAGTAGTAGGTGGTTTCGCTGTCACACGGACCCCCGATCGCGACCGCGGCGAGCAGGGCCATCCCGGCAACCACGGATGCCGAGGTGATCTCCGTACGAGCCGACTGCTGAACGATGCGCGGCAGCATCAGCCAGAGTGCGAGACCGCTGACCACGAGCACGACGCCGACCGAGATGATGATCGTGGTCACCGCCGCGATGGCGACCAACACGAAGCCGGTGAGGAACGTCGCGACGATGGCACCAGCGGTTCCGTAGGCAGACAAACGGCCGACCGTGGCGCCGGTGTCGGCGAGGTCGCGCAGCTGCAACTTGACCACTGCAGGAGGCACGGCACTCAGCACGGTGGCTGACGGGAGGAATCCGACGGCGGTGAGCGTCAAGGTGCCGCCGATGCTCGTCGATGCCGCGGCGCTTCCGAACGCCTGCACGATGGGGACGGTCGCAATGGCCAACGCCCCGCCGGTCACGAGGAGGACGGGGATCAACCGTCGGGGATCGATCCGATCGGCACCGATGCCTCCCAGCCATGCTCCGACGGCGATACCGGCCAGCACCGTGCCGATGATCGCGGTGTACGTCTCCAGGCTCACACCCACATACGGAGCGAGCAGCCGCCCCGCGAGAATCTCGAGCACGAGCACCGCGGCTGACGTCCCGACGACGAGAGCGACCGCCAACCAGGTGGGCAGCCGGGTCTGCGGGTGGGTCGGCACGGGGTCTGGAGGTGAGGTTGGCAGTGTCGACGGAGAGTCGCTGGCCGAGACGCCCATGGTCGGGGCGTCAGCCCGTGATGGCGTGCGTCTGGAGGTCGGCCAGGTCGATGTACTCCAGCGTCGACATGTGAGTGGATTCGAGGACCACGCCACACGCATGGCCGGCATCGAAGGCTTCCTTCCAGCGCGCAGCACACACGCACCACTGTTGGCCGGGTGACAATCCGGCGAATCCGTACTCGGGCATCGGGGTCGTCAGGTCATTGCCCTGCGACTTCGAGAACTCGAGGAACTCTGCGGTGAGGCGGCAACACACGGTGTGCATGCCGGGGTCGTCGCCCCGGTTCTCACAACAGCCGGTTCGGTAGTAACCGGTCATCGGGTCGTACGAACACGGTTGCAGCTCGGTGCCCAGCACGTTGCGCTGCGTCGATGTCGGATGCTCAGACATTGACGCCGACCAGTTCGCCGATGCTGTAGGTGACGGCACATGCCACCAGCACGATCGCCACTTGTCTGACGATCGACGCCAGGATCGACCGTTCGGCGAACCGCCCGATCGCCGCGCCTACGAACGCTGCTGCAACCACACCGATCGTCACCGTGATGGCGGCGGGGGCGAAACCGGAGGCACCGGTGAACCACGGGATCACGGGTAACAGGGCACCGAACAGGAAGCAAACGAGCGAGATCGCAGCTGCGTTGAACGCGGACGGTAGATCATCGTGATCGACGCCGAGCTCCTCGCGGGTGTGCACTCGCAGCGCCACCTCCGGCGTGGACATCACATCTTCGGCCGCTGCTCTGGCTGTCGCGGGAGAGATGCCATGGTCTTCGTACATCGCCGCCAGTTCCGCAGTCTCGGCAGCCGTGTTGCTGGCGAGTTCGCGGCGCTCGACGGCGACCTCGCGCTGGACCAACTCGTTCTGGGCCGACACGCTGATCCATTCTCCGGCCGCCATCGAGATGCCGCCGGCGATCGCTCCGGCGAGACCTGCGAGTCGCACCACCGACGAATCGACCCCGGAGCCGGCGAACCCGAGCATGAGTGACACATTCGAGACCAAACCATCGTTGACGCCGAACACCGCTGCGCGCGCGAGGCCACCCGAGACGGGTCGGTGACCGCCGTGCAGCTCGGGCCGGGGGAGATCCTTGGGCGACAGATCAGGACGTGTCATCACGGCGAACGCTAGCGGCGCGTGCGGCACACGACCAGGCGTGCCCGATCAGTGGAGCTGATGGGACTACCGTGAGCAGCGGGCCGTTCGATCTCGGTCCACCAACGCATGAGTGCTCACAACGACGTGGCCGACATCATCGACGACCTGCGAAGGATCGCTGGTGCGCGGCGTCCCGACGACCTGCTGCTCCAAACGTTCCTCAGCGTTTACTACCACGACATTCCGAACGAGGATGCCGACAGCCGGCGGCTCAACGCCGCGTACGCCGCAGCAGTGGCCCACCTGCATCTCGGCCGGGTTCGTCGGTCCGGCGAGACGCTCGTCGAGGTGTTGTCGCCCGATCTCGAACGCGACGGCTGGGAGACGGAACGAACGATCTTGATGTTCGTCACCGACGACGGCCCCTTCCTGGTCGACACCGTCCGCATGGTGCTCGACTCCCATGGCCTCGGTATCCACCTGCTCGTGCACCCGATGCTGACCGTCGCCCGCAACGAACTCCACGAACTCACCGATGTCGACGCGTCCGATGGCCGCGTCGAGGCATGGACGTTGATCGAGTTGGACCGGTGCCCGTCCGATCACCGTGAGCGACTCGAGAGAGAGGTGCGCGCAGCAATCGACGACGTGCAGTCCGTGGTTCGCGACTTCGCAGCGATGCGCAATCGTCTCGGTGAGGTCGGCGGCGACGACGCATTGCTGGCGTGGCTGGCGAACCAGAACTTCGTGTTCCTCGGCTCGGCGGTCTATGACTCGTCGCCGGACGGATGGTGCGTGCGGCCAGACAGCCTGCTCGGTGGCTACCGATCAGGGCGCCTCGATCCCGAGCGCCTGGACCCGCCGGCTCACGATGGCGAGGAGCGGGTCGCGATCGCGCGCACCGATGCGGTTGCGACGGTCCACAGGTCGGCGCGCATGACGTCGATCGCAGTGCGAGACGCAGCGTCGGGCTGCGAAGTGCGTTTCGTCGGGCTGCTCGGCAGCGCCGCGTATCGCCAGAGCGTGTTCGCCATCCCCGCCATCGGCGATCGGGCAGACGAGATCGTGGCTCGCGTCGGTGCCGCCGTCGACAGCCACACCGGGCGGGTGGTGCGCAATGTGATCGAGACGTTGCCGCGCGATGTGGTCTTCGAGACCGGTGTCGACGAATTGACCGAACTCGTGTCGGCGATCAGCGGGCTGCAGGAGCGTCGCATTGTCAGAGTCTTCGACGTCACCGAACCCGTTGGTCCGTGGACCACCGTGCTGACGTACGTGCCGCAGTCGCGATTCACGGCGGCGCTGCCGGAACTCGTCGCAGCACTGGTGGAGGAGTACTACGGTGGCGAGATCCGCGATCTCCAGACGCTCGTGGGAACGAGTTCGCTCGCACGCATCTCGATGACCGTTCGGTCCGCAACGCTGGACGACACCAGCGGGTTGGTGGCGTCGATCGACAGTGCGTCGCGCACATGGTCCGAACGGGCGAGCGACGCCTTGGTCGACCTGCTCGGCGAGGTCGAAGGTCACCGCGTGTGGTCGATCGTCGGCCCGACCGTCCCGGCTGACTACAAGGCACGGGTTCGACCCGAGGCCGCGATCGGCGACCTCGTCAACGTCGAGGCGATGCTGACGGGGTCGAACGACATCACCACGTCGTTCGGACGGTCGGTCGATGCGGTCAACGGCGAGTGGCGATTCCGAGTGTTCGTGCGCAACCGGCCGACGACGATCGCCGAGCTCGTGCCGACGCTCGAGTACCTCGGGCTGCCCCCGCTCGACGAACACCCGTCGATCTTCGTTGGCCGGTCCGCCACCGTCCATCTCAACGACATCGGTGTGCGGATGTCTGCGAACACGATCACCGACGACCAGCACGCTGAGGTGCAGCTGTCGTTCGTCGACCTGATGACCGGTGCGCTCGAACCCGACGGCCTCAACCGTTTGGTGCTGTCGGCCGGGCTCGATCGCCGCCAGATCGCGGTGCTGCGGCTCTACAAGCGCTACCTGCGTCAGGCCTCGATCCCGTTCAGCTCCGATTACGTCGAGCAGGCGATGGTGCGCCATCCCGAGATCGCCCGCGGACTCGTCGACTTGTTCGACACCAAGTTCCACCCCCGACGTTTCGACACGGCTGCGTCGCCCGATCGGGCGGCGGCCGTCGAGCGCTGCCGAGCCGGCCTGCACCAGCTGCTCGATGCAATCCCGTCGCTCGACGACGACCGGATCTGTCGGGCCTTCCTCACCTTGATCGACGCGACCGATCGGACCAATGCGTTCGTCGGGCGGTCCGAGATCTCGGTGAAGCTGCGTCCTCACGATGTCGGGTTTCTTCCTGAACCTCGGCCGGAGTTCGAGATCTTCGTGTGCTCACCGATGGTCGAGGGCGTGCACCTCCGAGGCGGCCGCATCGCTCGCGGTGGACTGCGGTGGAGCGACCGTCCCGAAGATTTCCGCACCGAGGTACTCGGGCTCGTCAAGGCGCAGATGGTGAAGAACGCCGTCATCGTTCCCACCGGAGCGAAGGGCGGTTTCGTCATCAAGTCGTCGTCGGCCGACCCTGCCGACCGCGAGGCCGTGCGCGCCGAAGGAGTCGATCGCTATCAACGGTTCGTGCGTGGCCTGCTCGACCTCACCGACAACGTGGTGGGCGACCGCATCGTTCATCCGCCCGACGTGGTCATCTACGACCACGACGACCCGTACCTGGTCGTTGCGGCTGACAAGGGCACGGCCACCTTCAGCGACATCGCCAACGACATTGCCGCCGAGTACGACTTCTGGTTGGGAGACGCGTTCGCCTCCGGGGGAAGTCACGGATACGACCACAAGGTGATGGGAATCACCGCCCGAGGGGCCTGGGAGAGTGTGCGGCGTCATGCGCGGGTGATCGGCAAGGACGTCGACACCGACGAGCTCACCGTCGTCGGTATCGGCGACATGTCGGGCGACGTGTTCGGCAACGGGATGTTGCTGTCACGGCACCTCCTGCTGGTGGCTGCATTCGATCACCGCCACGTGTTCCTCGATCCTCATCCCGAGCCGGTGTCGGCGCACGCCGAACGCCGACGCCTGTTCGACCTCCCCCGATCGAGTTGGGCCGACTACGACAGCGAGCTGATCTCCGCCGGCGGTGGCGTGTACTCGCGTGAGCTCAAGGCGATCACGGTCACGCCCGAGGTGCGCCACGTCCTGGGCCTCGACGCGTCGATCGATGCGCTCCGACCCGACGACCTGATCTCGGCGATCCTGTGCGCGCCGGTCGATCTGCTCTGGAACGGCGGGATCGGTACCTACGTGAAGTCGTCGACCGAGAGTCACGCCGACGTCGGCGACCGTGCGAACGACGCGCTACGCGTCGACGGGCTCGACCTTCGCGCCCGCATCGTCGGCGAGGGCGGCAACCTCGGTCTCACTCAGTTGGCGCGTGTCGAATATGCGATCAACGGCGGGCTGATCTACACCGACGCGATCGACAACTCCGCCGGCGTCGATTGCAGCGACCACGAGGTCAACCTCAAAATCCTGCTCGACCAACTCGTCCGCGACGGCGAGTTGACCGTGAAGGGGCGCAACGCACTGCTCGTCGAGATGACCGATGAAGTCGCACGGTTGGTGCTCGAGGACAATCGGGCCCAGACCTTGGCACTGATGATCGCGCGGACCCAGTCGCTATCCATGGTCAACGTGCACGCCCGCTATCTGAACACGTTGGAGGCGGAGGGATACCTCGATCGTGATCTCGAATTCCTGCCGTCCGACAAGCAGATCGCCGAGCGCCAGAGCGCCGGAAGTGGGCTGCGCGCGCCCGAGTTCGCCGTGATGATCGCCTACACGAAGAACGCGAACGTCACCGAGATGCTCGAGTCCGACCTTCCCGACGACCCGGCGCTCGAACGCGACCTGATGGAGTATTTCCCCGTCGAAGTACGCGAGCGCTTCCCCGAGGCGATCCGCTCGCATCGCTTGCGCCGCGAGATCATCGCCATGAGCGTTGTCAACAACATGGTCAATCTGGCCGGAATCTCCTTCGACCATCGCATGACCGAGGACTCGGGAGCTTCGGTGTCCGACGTGGCCCGGGCGTTCCTCGCATCACGCGAGATCTTCGGATTCGCCGACATCTGGCATCGCATCGATGCGCTCGGCAGCTCGATCGGTCTCGACACCCAGATTGCGCTCTTCCTCGAAGTTCGGCGCATGACCGAGCGCGGCACGGTGTGGCTGTTGCGGCACCGCCGCCCGCCGCTCGACATCGCCGACGCCGTCGACACCTTCTCGGCGGGGTTGGCGTTCCTGTCGGAATCACTCGACAGCGTCGTGAGCGGACGGGTGGCAGGTGATGTCGCACGGCTCCGCAACGAGCGCATCGCCGCCGGGGTCCCGCTCGACCTTGCATCCCATTCCGCTCGTTGGCCGTGGCTGCACAGCGGATTCGACATCGTCGAGATCGCGCACACGGAGGCGCGCAACGTCGCTGACTCCGCCACGGCCTACTGGTCGACGTTCGACGCGTTCGATCTCGGTTGGCTGTGGGACGGGGTGAGCAACCTCCCGCGTTCCGATCGCTGGCAGGAGCAAGCCCGATCGGCGATCCGCGACGACCTGATGACGGTGATCGCCGACCTCACACGCACCGTGATGCGGTCGGCGAACGGCTCGGCGACATCGTGGATCCGGGCCAACGAACGATCCGTCGGCCGGGCCCTCGCCATGCACACCGAAATCCGGCGTGCCGAGAGTTTCGACCTGACCACGCTGTCCGTCGCGCTCCGACAACTCCGAAATCTGACGATCACCACCGTCGCCCCGACAACGAAGCCGGACTGGCGCGACGCCGTTGACGGGTAGCGTCGACGTTGCCATGACCACCGGACCACGCTTCCGATTCGCACCCTCGCCGACGGGTTCGTTCCATGTGGGCGGTGCCCGAACCGCATTGCAGAACTGGGCGCTGGCGCGACGGCTCGGTGGGACGTTCGTGCTGCGCATCGAGGACACCGACGAGGCGCGCAACCGTCCCGAGTGGACCCAGGGGATCATCGATGCGTTGGCGTGGATCGGGATCTCGTCCGACGACGCGCACTTCGAGGGTCCGCACTTCCAGAGCGAGTACGCCGAGGCGCACGTCGCCGCCGCACGGACGCTGTTCGACAGCGGTCTCGCGTACTACTGCGATCTCACGGCCGAGCAGATCCAACAGCGCGCCAAGGAGCAGGGCCTGAGCGGCTACGACGGCTACTCGCGTGATCGCGGACTCGAGCCGGCTCCAGGTCGCGTGTTGAGGTTCCGGGTGCCTCCGGGGACCACGATCGTGAACGATCTCGTGCGCGGTGACGTCTCGTTCGACAACGACACGATCGAAGACTTCGTTCTGCTGCGCAGCAACGGGACACCGGTCTTCCTGCTGGCCAACGTCGTCGACGACATCGAAATGGCCATCACCGACGTGGTGCGCGCCGAAGAGCATCTGCCGAATACGCCCAAGCAACAGATGTTGTGGCAGGCGCTGGGGCACACTCCGCCGCGGTGGGCTCACGTCCCCGTGCTCGTGAACGAGCAGCGCAAGAAGTTATCGAAGCGTCGTGACAAGGTGGCGCTCGAGCAGTACCGCGACGACGGCTACCTCGCCGATGCGATGGTCAACTATCTGATGACGCTCGGTTGGACGCCACCGGGTGCCGAGGCCGCCGGGAGCGAGATCGTGCCATGGGTCGAGATCGAAGCCGCCTTCCGGCTCGAGGACGTCACGCACTCGCCTGCGTTCTTCGACGTCAAGAAGCTCGCTGCCTTCAACGGCGACTACATCCGGTTGATGTCTCCCGACGAGTTCGTCGAGCGCGCCGGACAGGAACTGCCTGTCGAATGGGACCGGAAGCGGTTCGTCGCCATCGCTCCCCACATCCAGGAACGGCTCACGACGTTGCGTGAAGTTCCCGACAAGGTCGACTTCCTCTTCTGGCCCGAGGGCTCCGACGTGGAGTACGACCCGGACGCGTGGGCCAAGGCGTTCGCGCCCGAGTGGGCCATTGCGCTGCTCGGTGACGTGATCGAGGCGTACGGTGACTCGTCCTGGAGCGCCGACGATCTCAAGAGTGCGCTCGAAGCCGTGATGGAGCGGTATTCGATCAAGCTCGGAAAGGCGCAGGCTCCCGTACGCGTGGCGGTGACCGGTCGCGACGTCGGGCCACCGCTGTTCGAATCGTTGGAGGTGCTCGGCCGCGACGAGACGTTGCGCCGCCTCGTGAACGCCGCGTCAGCTGCCGGTGGTGACACGGCGAACGTCGGACGTTGACCGCCATGGCCGACCCAGGGCACCGAGCACCGTCGATCGGTCCGTCGGCCAACGCCGGATTGGTTCGCGATTCGTCGCCCGTGCATCCGCTCGCATCGCCCCCGCGTTTCGTCGGCCGCAGGATCCTGCGGGTGGTCTTGGTCATGATGCTGGCGGGCGCCGCGTACTATGCAGTGTCGTTCTGGCAGGTGTGGTCGACGGGCCGGTCCGATCAGGCTCGCAACGTCGACGCCATCGTGGTGATGGGGGCAGCACAGTACGACGGTCGGCCCTCGCCGCAGTTGGCCGCCCGTCTCGATCACGCCGTCCAACTCTTCGAAGGTGGGTTCGCACCGCAGGTGGTGGTCACCGGCGGGAATCAGGAAGGTGACCGGTTCACCGAGGCGTCGGCGTCGGCGCAGTACCTCGTCGACCGTGGCGTGCCCGAGTCCGTGATCGTGCAGGAGGATGCCGGTTCGACCACCCAGGAGTCACTCGAACGTGCACGAGCGCTCGTCTCGGCCGACACCGTGCTGGTGGTCACCGATCCGTACCATGCCTTGCGCAGCCGGCTCACCGCCGAAGAGGTCGGATTCACGGCGTATGTCTCACCGGCGCCCGATTCGGTCGTGGGCGGAAGTACCGGGCTCCGCCGTGAGATCGCCGAGGCTGCCGGCGTGGCGGTCGGCCGGATCATCGGGTTCGAACGCCTGAGTGTCCTCACGGACTGAGGCCGATACAATCCCGACCCGCACCGGTCGTCGACTCGTCGTCGACCGTCACACCATGGGGTGTGGTGTAATTGGTAACACAGCAGTTTCTGGTACTGTCGTTCGGGGTTCGAGTCCCTGCACCCCAGCTCTGAACGACCGCCCGCTCGGGTGGGATCGCCTGCCCGGCTGATATCGTTCCGATCGCTACTTGGCCCCATCGTCTAGTGGCCTAGGACACCACCCTCTCAAGGTGGCGGCACGGGTTCGAATCCCGTTGGGGCTGCCAGGGAAACACCAGATCAGAGCCACTCTTCCGTTTTCGGGAGGGCGGCTCTCCTGGTTTTTGGACTCGTCGCCACTCTGATGCCGCAACTGACTGACCACACCGACCTGGAGATCTCGAGTCTCGAATGTGTCAAGGTCACGTCCATTCTCTCGCCACAGCTCACCGGGAACGCTACGGTTCGCCGACCGGGCACACTGCTCGGCAGGTGAGAGGAGAACACTGATGGCGAACCGTTTCATGTTCAAGGTGGGCGTCGTGGTCATGACGGCAGCACTTGTCGGTGCATGCAGTTCCGACGGCTCGACCGACAGCGCTACCCCGACCGAGCAGGCGGGCAGCGGTGACACTCTTGCGCCAGCAGACCCGGCCACCTCGAGCGGAACCGACGATGCCGGAACCACGGTCGATGTCGGCTCACCGGCCGATGTTCCGGAGGAGGGTGTCGAAGATCTGTGCTCGACGATTCCGGATCTCGCCGCAATCGAAGCGGCCATCGGTGTGCCGGTGAAGGACCCGCTGGGCGTCGGTGATCCTGGTTTCCAGCAGACATGCACTCTGCTACGGGCCACCGACGACTTCCCTGGCATCAGCTTCACACTGGTGCCCGGGGGCACCATCGCTGGCCAGATCGAATTCGTCAAGACCAACTTCGACATTGACATCGTCCCGCTCGAGGGCGCCGATGGCTTCTACGCCGGCGAAGGTGAGTCCGTGTACTGGGAGGGCAACGGCAGCCTGTATCAGGTGCAAGCGTCCATCGACGGCGACAGCCGGACCGCTTCGCTCGACCTGCTCGAGGCTTGGCTGCTGATGTGAACCGACGCTGACCGATACCGAACAGGCTCCATCTTCGGCTACGTGGCGGTGATGGCGTGGTCGGTCGACCGATCGGCGTCGGGATCGTCGTTCGGTTCGTCGTCGGGGTTTTCGCGTTGCATCTGCCATCGGAGTCGGCATCGGATTTCGTCGAGGCGGTCGATGGGGCGGGTTGGGTGTGGTGTGGCGCCGTGGTCGTGGCGGTTGCTGTCGCGGTTGTGGGGGTGGCATTCGGCTTTGCCGTTGAATTGGCTGGTGGGGCCGCCGTTGGCGTGGGGGTTGATGTGGTCGATGTCGCATTGGTCGGCGGGGATGTCGCAGCCGCTGCGGTGTTGGCAGTGGCGGTC
>JANPKU010000208.1:0-13610 GCA_031426215.1 Actinomycetes bacterium | reverse complement strand
CCAGCGGCGACCACACTCGACATCGCCTCTCGCGTAGCGGCGACCGACGGTTGAACTCCGCGATCCATCTGATCGCCGTGACCCAAATCCGGATGCGCAACAGCGTCGGGCGCGCCTACTTCGACAAGAAGGTTGCCGAAGGCAAGACTCGCAACGAAGCCATGCGATGCCTCAAGCGACGACTCGCCAACCACATCTGGCGCATGATGATCGCCGACGAACGACGACTCCCCGCCACGACCGCACGTCACGAAATCGCGGCTTGACAAACACAGAGGAACCCCGGGTCTGGTGACTTGCGTCAGGTCAGGGTTGGTGTTTGAGCTGTCGCTTGCTGGCGTTGCCGATCGGCGTAGAGAACACGACAGATCAGCTCGACCCCGTGATGGCGATGAGCAGCCACGAACTCGCTCACTTCTTTGATTGACGGTCGAGCGCCGCCCCGAAGAAAGCCGCTGCGCCCTGCAGGATCTGATTCGCTCTGGCCAGCTCCCGATTCGCCCCGCGAACCTCAGCCAACTGGGCCTTCAACTCCTCGACCGACCCAGCTGCCCCAGGGGGCTTCAACGGTTTCGGCGCCGCGTGTTTCACCCAGTTGTAGATCGTCACTGCTTCACGTTCAGCTTCGGGCCGAGACGAGCACACGCCGAGTAGCGCAACTCGTCAGCCTCGATGTGCTCGAACACGAAACGGACCGATTGGGGAGTTGTTCCCAGGCGATCTGGACCAGCAAGTCACGGTCATCAGGATCGAGGGTCGCGACGGCATCGACAACACGCAGGTTGCGCTGGAGCGTGTTGCGCACCCTTGGCACCCGCGCCCTCATCGGAGCGATCCTCGACCTGATGTTATGATCGAATCCTGCACTCGTCCGGGTTTCGACGCCGACGAGTACCAACCGAGTCGGCAATGAGAGGGGCCAGATGTCTTCGATCGAGTCCGACGGCGCCCACCCGAGCTTCACGTCCGCAAATGCCGAACGGCAGAGAATCGCTGCGACTCTCGGCCAGATCCTGTGGGTGACGTCACCCGATGGCGAACGCGAGTGGCTGTCGGACAGCTTCTCCGAGTACACCGGATCGAAGATCGACGAACTGACCGAAGGCAGCTGGTTGCTCCTTCTCGACCAGCAGGAGCGCAAGGCTGCCGCGGCCCGGTGGCTGCAGGCCGTCGACTCGGGTATCGCCTGCACGGTGGAGGTCCGGCTCAGACGCCATGACGGCGAACGCCGTTGGCACACCGTCACCACCGCACCGTTCGTCGACGACACCGGTGAGATCGTCCGGTGGTACGGCTCAGCGACCGACATTCACGACCGGCGATCCGCAGAGGTGCTGCGCAGCGCCCAGTCGGCGATCGTCGACATGATCTCCAGCGGGGTCGGGCTCAGCGGCGTGTTGTTGGCCACCGCAACCGCCGCCGACGAATCAACCGGTGCGCTGACGTGTATCAGTCTCGTCGAAGGTGGCCGGCTCCGACCCGGCGCCGCGCCGGGGGTGCCCGCAGCGATCATTTCTGCGACCGACGGGGTGCACATCGGCCCGACCGCCGGCTCGTGCGGCACTGCTGCGCATCGTCGCGAACCGGTGGTCGTCACCGACATCGAGACCGACCCGCTCTGGGCGGACTACCGCGATCTGGTGCTCCCCCATGGGCTCGTTGCCTGCTGGTCGGCGCCGGTGTTCGCAGCGACCGGTGAGGTCGTCGCAACGTTCGCGCAGTACTTCACCACCCGGCGAGCTCCGTCGCCGGACGAGTTGCGCACCTGCGACGAGTGGACCCGGTTGGTCACGCTTGCGATCGATCGCGTCCGGACCTACGAAGCAATTGCGCTCCAGACGAGACTTGCCGCGATCGCATCGCGGATCGGTCGGGTCGGCGGGTTGACCCTGGACCTCCGCACCCAGGAACTCATCTGGTCGGATGGTGTTTACATGATCCACGACCTCGCTCCGGGGACGCCGGTCGACCTCAAGATGGCAACCTCGTTCGTGGCACCCGAATACAGGTCGACCATGAGCTCCACCATCGACGCGTGTGGCCGCGAGGGTCGACCGTGGTCGCTCGTGGTCGAGATCGTCACCGCGCTCGGGCGGAGGAAATCGGTGCGCACCGAAGGCGAAGCACTTCGCAACGGGGTGGGGGACATCGTGGCCATCCACGGGGCCGTCCACGACATCACCGAGTCGAGAGCCAACGAATCTGCGCTACGCGAGAGCGAGGAACGTTTCCGACTCGCCGTGCAGGCCACTTCCGACATCGTTTGGGATTACGACGTCGAAACCGGGTCCGTGTGGCGCAGCGAGGGGATGGCCGAGCTCCTCGGCTTGGACGGCACCCTCGATCCGACGGCCGAAGGGTGGCAGAAGTTCGTGCATCCTGACGACCTCGGCCTCGCCGAAGCGAGCTTCAGGCGAATGCTCGCTTCAGGCGACGACTACTGGACGACCGAGTACCGAGTCGTGCGCGTCGACGGCTCCGTGGCCACGGTGGCCGAGCACAGCTACATCATGCGACGCCCTGACGGCTCAGCGTCGCGTGTCGTCGGGTCGACCGTCGACCGCACCCGGGAACGCCAACTCGAGGCCCAACTCGAGCAGTCGCAACGCCTGGAAGCAGTCGGCCAACTGACCGGCGGCGTTGCTCACGACTTCAACAACCTCCTCACGGTCGTCCTGGGAAATGCTGAGCTCCTGCTCGACACGCTCGACGTCGACGACAGCCGTCGAGAGAACGTCGAAATGGTGCGCACCGCTGCCGAGCAAGGCGCCGAACTGATCGACCGGTTGTTGGCCTTCGCACGCCGACAGCCGCTCGACCCCAAGGTGGTCGACGTCGACGCGCTCCTCACCAGACTCGGCCCTCTGCTGCGGCGCACTCTCGGCGGCGAGATCGAAATCGATGTGATCTGGCGACCCGATACGTGGGCAGCGTTGATCGACGGATCGCAGCTCGAGTCCGCGATGGTCAATCTCTGCATCAACGCACGCGACGCGATGCCACGCGGTGGCCGGCTGGTGATCGAGACGTCGAACGTGAGCCTCGACGAGCACGACGCCTCCCTGAACTCCGAGGTGGCCGCTGGAGAGTATGTGATGGTCTCCGTCTCCGACACCGGAGACGGGATGTTGCCCGATGTCCTCGAACATGCGTTCGATCCGTTCTTCACCACCAAGTCCATGGGTCGCGGCAGTGGGCTCGGCCTCAGCATGGTGTACGGGTTCACCCGCCAGTCACAAGGCCATGTGTCGCTGAACTCCGAACCCGGGGTAGGAACGACCGTGCGCCTGTACCTGCCTCGGTCGCTCGACGATGCTCCCGAGATCCAGCCCGCTGCAGACGTGTCGATCGTGCACGGCACCGAGAGGATTCTTCTGGTCGAGGATGACGACATGGTCCGTACCCATGCTCGGGCGCTGCTCGAAGGCCTCGGCTACCACGTGATCGTCGCCGCCGACGCACGCGCGGCTCTTGCTTTGATCGACGGCGGCGCCGAGATCGATCTGCTGTTCACCGATGTCGTAATGCCCGGGGGCATGAACGGTCGCGAGCTCGCTGAACAGGTCAACGGGCGGCTGCCAAATCTCCCGGTGCTGTTCACCTCGGGCTACGCCGAGAACGCATTGGTCCACGACGGCCGACTCGATGGTGGAGTCCACCTGCTCACCAAGCCCTATCGGCTTCCGGACCTCGCCGCGCAGCTACGCCTCGCGTTGGCAGGCTGAGCGCGCTCGTGTTCGCCGTCTTCCCGTCGCCATCCGCTTCAGCCGGAAGCGATCTGCCGTGAACGAATCGGAGGCAGCGCGCGTCCTCGTCATCGACGATCAGCAAGATGTGGCGCGAATCATCTCGATGGTGCTGATGCGTGCAGGGTGTCTGGTCGAGCTGGCTGCATCCGCCGATGAGGCAGCGGCCGTCGTCGCATCGACACCCGGCTTCGACCTCGTCATCTGCGACGTGATGCTCCCAGGTACCTCCGGGCCGGCCACCGTCGAGCGCCTCGGGCACCCGCTGCGTGCCACGATCTTCATTTCGGGATACTCGCGCACGAACTTCGTCGGTACCTCGGAGGAGATCCCCAGTGAAGCGTCGTTCGTGCGCAAGCCGTTCCGATCAGCAGACTTCGTCGCCACCGTTCGCGATCTGCTCACCGCGCTGGCCTCGTGACGACTCGGCCGACTGCTCGCCGCTTCAGACCAGCACCATCATCACCGCCGGCTCCAACGCAGCCTCGCAAACCACCGTCCGAGGAGTCGCCGGAGCGTTGAACCGCGAGATCCGCAACCTCACCATCACCCAACACCGGCGGCGGCAGCGAGGCGGTCAGATTGAGGGTCACCGGCATCACCCCCGACGGCGGGTTCGGAGCGCGATGTCGTCTCACGCCACCGTTCGAGCTCTCCGGGGCCTTGGCTCGTCGGACACCTGACGCGGTAGACCGTGTATGTCAGATGCAGAGTTCGGTGCTGAATTCAGCGTGCCCGCGCCCCGGCTGGCATTGCTGCGACCATTGACCCTCGATGAACCGGAACAAGGCGTCAGGCAGCCGCTTCAGCACCAGCCGGTGTCGAGTCGCATAGACGGAGTCGTCCATCAAATTGGACTGTGTGACCGTCACGATGGTGATCTCATCGGCACCCGACTCCTCCTGCACCTCGACCGCTTCGCCTGATTCGGTGGTGTTGCCACCGAGCAGCATCCAGGCGGTATCAAACGCGGTGCGGGCGGTGACCGGCGTCTGCGTCTCGATGAAGTCGTTGAATCCTGGTGCGCTGATGGTTCCGCTCATGAAGTCGACCGCGATGCGTCCGTCCCACACCGGCGTCGTCGTGGCGATCGTCGGCTCGTTGGACGGCGAGGCGCTCACAGTGGTCGACGCCGCAATCGACGGCGGCGTGGGCAGCGGACCAGTTTCAACGGGAACGTTTGATGCTGCAGGTGATGTCGATTCCACTCTCGACGAATCCGAGTCGCCGCAGCCGGCGACCACCGTCGTAACGAGCAGAGCAAGCACCAAGCAGCGACCGACTCTCACACAATCAGCATGACCGCGATCAAAGCAGGGCGCAACGAACACTGCTGCTCGAGCCGTTCACTTGTTACGACTTGGCCCCCAGTCAACTCTCTCACTTCAGGTCTTCGCAAGAATCCCGGCCCGACCTCCGTGAACGGTGAGCTGCGATCGCGGCCTTCGTGGTATCTCATCGGGTGAGGCGAGAGCAGAACTTTGACGTGTCGTAGGCTTTCCGGGTGCCTTGGCTGAGTGAGTTCTGTCGATCGGGGCAACGACTTGTGCGTCACGATCGTCAATCGCACGATCGGCCAAGCTCGATCAGTTGCTGCGCGAGCCCGCAGCGCGAATGCGGGGGTCGGTGAACGGGTGAACCGCCGCCGCGACCGCACCGCGCTCGTCCTCTGCGTGGGGGTCCTTCTCGTGGCCTCGTGTAGCGGTGGCGACTCCATCACCGATGACGCGGCGTCCACGCCGACGACGGCTGTCTCATCGGTGGCGGCTGCCACCGACGACACCAAGGCGCCCGCCCCGACGGTAGTGATCGATGCACTTCCCGAGTCGACCGACCCGGCCGACTCGACATCTGACACGGAAGAAATCCCGCTCTGGCCCTCGTTCCCTGCAGGGACCTACGACGTCGTCGTCACCGAGGACATCGTGTACGGGCAAGGCGAGGTTGACGGGGGCGGGTCGTTCATCGACCTGCGCCTCGACTTCTACGAACCCCAAGACACTGGACAAACGACACTCCCCTTGGTGGTCGTGGTGCACGGTGGCGGCTTCTCCGGCGGGTCGAAGTCGCAGGGCAACGCGGTCGACTGGGCGCAGGGCTTCGCGGCGCGGGGATACCTGGTGGCGTCGATCGACTACCGAGTGATGGGGATGAACCCGGTGCCCTCGGCGCGGGTCCAGCCCATCTACGAGGCATTCCTCGCTCTGGACGGCTCCGCCCAAGAGCTCGCGGCGGTGGCTGCCATCGACGACACGTTGAGCGCGCTCGACTACCTGATCGCTCGTCCAGACACTGTCGACACGATGACGACGCTGGTGGGAGGCTCGGCCGGCGCCGTCACGGTCGACTATGTGGCGTACGCCCTCGACGACTTCGGTATCGAGCGGCCAGCGGTCGCCGCCGTCGTGTCGAACTGGGGCGGACTCCCATTCGCCGGCACCGCCGCGACGTTCGTGGACAACCCCGTGCCGTCCGCCGATGCTCCATATACGGAGCCGCCCGCCTACCTCGCCCACGCCACCGGGGACACGGCCGTGCCCTACTCGCTGTCGAGCGACATCGCCACGCAGGCGTCAGCCGTGGGCCTCGATCACGAGTTCTACACGAAGAACGCCAACGTGCACGCCTTCGACCTGACGAGAAACGTCGTGGCTTCGGGCGTGAGCGTGCTTGATGACCAAGTCACCTGGGTGACGTGCCGTCTCTACCCACACCTCGCCGACGCGGCCGAGTGCGCCTGAACCCACGGACCGCCTCACACTGCGCCGACGACAAGTGCTTCCTCAGCTGAACAGTTGTTGTTGGTACCCCTGGTCGTCTTCCTGCAGCCAACATTCGGCGAGCCGACCGTTCGCGACTCGGTACAGCGCGAACCCATGCTTCTCGTAGCTCCGGCCCGTGGGTGGAAGGCCCATGAAGTCGCCTGTCTGAGTGCCGCGCTCCATGTATCGGACCACGAACCGGTCATTCTCTGCGACGAGATCGAACACCTCGGCATCATCGCTCTGGGTACCGCACGCCCAACCGAGGCTGACCCCGGCCGCCAGAAGTCCGAATCCGACCGGCGCGATGATCACCCCCAGGACCAGCGACATACACTTCGTGGTTTCATGAAGAAGCTCGTTCTGTCGTGGCTGATTTCACCTCAGGGCTGATTCGTAGTCGTGTACTCGACGTTGTCGAGGTCGGGCTGCTGGCCGGTGAGGGTGGCCCGAGCTTCGGGGTCGGCGTTGAGTGTGTCGCGAAGGAACGCGGTGGTGTAGTGCGTGACGATGTCGATGGGTCGTGTGTCCCAGATGGCGTCGGTGCAGATCGCGTCGCGGTAGACGGAGTTCTCGACCCACGGAAGGCTCTCGCACGGGTCGACGAAGAGAAAGTGGCCTGCGCCAGGAAAGCTGACGAGCGTCTTGTTCGCGCTCCCTACATGGTCGTAGGTGAGTTTGGTGCCCCAGGTGTATGGGGTGCCTTCGTCGATCGTTCCGCCCATCGCCATGATGGGAACGTCGAGCTCTGCGAGACCGCGCTGATCGAAGGGATAGGCGTCGCCGGCCATCGAGATCGCGGCCGTGACTCGCGGGTCTCCGAAGGATGGCCACAGACCGGAGGGCACCTCGTCGAGACCAGCCCGCGTGGCCATGTCCGACTCGCTGGGAACGGGAGCGCAGAAGAAGTTGAGGGGATCATCTGCCGTCAGGGCCGCGCAGCGGGTCTTGTAGGCGGTGAAGTCGAACCGAGCGCCGGCAGCGGCGAGCGCTGTGTAGCCACCGTAGGAGTGGCCGACGACGGCCACGTTGGCCAGGTCGATCATTCCGGCCAGCGGTTCTCCGGATTTGGTCAGTTGTTCCGCAAAGTCGATGGTGTGATGGATGTCGACGGGCCTGTCGATCAACTCCTTCCAGAATTCGGTGAGTGATCCGTCGAAGCTCTCGTTGTGTTCGGGAGCGAGAACGACAAAGCCCTGTGATGCAAAGTGTTCCGCCAGCGTGCTGTAAACGATCGGGCTCAGCGCATAGCCATGGGAGAAGACCACGAGCGGGTATGGCTCGACGGTCTTTTCCGGTTGAGCGTCGGGGAGCGCTTGGCCGACGCTGGTGATCTCTTTGCCGGGCGTGATCTGTTCGCCGAACTTGTTGGGCGCAACATAGGTGATCGGCTCGGTCGGCTTGCCGCCGACGGTGCGAACAGCGGGGTACCACGCTCGCAACGCAAGTGGTTGCTGCTCTGCGCCGGTGGTGGTGAATTCGCGATAGCCGACCGCGTGCGTGCCTCGCCCCGCATAGGTGAGCGAAGGCGTCGACGTCTTCACCGTCGACGGGGTGGTGGAGGGTTGCGTTGATGCGCACCCGGTAGCAGCGATGACTGCGAGGCCGCAGATGGTGGCGACGAGTCGGTCGCGATGGTGGCGTTTCATGGTTGTCCTTCGGAAATGGGGGTGGGGAGTGGGAAGATGGCGGGGGGGCCGAGCGAACTCAGGCCGTGTCGCGTCGATACAGCAGCGCTGTCCCGACGGTCAGTGCCGCGACGACGTAGCCAGGGTTCGGAGGAGGCTCTCCACGACGAACACCCAGACGAGCAGGATCGAGACCGCCGCTGCGCTGTGGCGCAGGATCATCCCGATCCCGAGACCGAGAATTGGTGCGAGTGTGGCGACAAAGAGCCCCCACAAGACCTTGGCTGGCATCTCGGAGGTGTCGCCGCCTTCGAGCCCGCCGAGGAGCGTGCCGCTCAAGCCGCCGATCATTCCGAACGCACCCATCGTCAGACCGAAGCCCGCTGCGATGGAGGTCTTGGCGGCAACGGTCACCCATCCACTCGCTCCACACCGCGATGCCCCGATACCGGACGCCGTTGCGGTCGGGCCGGGTGAGCCCGACCATCATCCGCATCGTGGTGGACTTGCCGGCTCCGTTCGGACCGACGAACCCGGTGACGCGGCCGGCGGCCACGTCGAAGGACATGTAGTCCACGGCGACCCGGTCGCCGTAGTGCTTGGTGAGCGACGAGACGCTGATCATGAGTTGTCGGTCCGGGCGGGCGATCGCTGCACGGTGCCCATGATGACGAGGCGGAATCGTCGACACATCGGCTGATCGGCCAAATCGGAGTCGGTCTTTCGGCCGACACGTCGCCCGAATGTTCCGTCGCGTCCAATTGGAGGCGGCTACTCGCTCGCCTGTCACCGTCGATTGACGGATCAGACCTGACCGACTGCAGCCGTGCGGGCTGCGGTGATGAGGCCGAGGCTGTCGAGTCCTGGTAGCCGCGACAGGCGCCTGTCGATGCGATCGGCCATCGACAGGCCGTCGTCGCCTCCGAAGAGGTACGCGATGAGGTAGTCGGTTTCGGCTTCCGGCATCACGCCTGACCCGACGGGCCGCCACTTGAGCCGCAACGCCAACCGCGTCATACGTCGAGCACCCTTCGAAGCATCCAGACGCTTCGACGCATGGCTCACGTAGAAATCGATGTGCCGACCCTCCTGTTTGGCGATGCGCCGGAGGAGGTCGCTGAGCACGGGGTGCCCCGAACGTTTCGCCAACTGGAGGTATCCGGCCTGGGTGGTCCACTCGTTGACCGCTCCCCAGGTGAGAGCAACGGTGACGAAGTGGTCTGTCAGGGCCGAGCCGAACATCATGGTGAGCGTGGCGAGGCGCTCCCTGCCGACGCGGCGGCGAGTGGAGGCGATTCTTTGGCGACCGTTCGGTTCCCGGTGACGTTCGAGCACCTTGGCGATTGCGGCACCATGCCAGTACTCCTCGAAGCTCCACATTGCGAGGAACGCAGTGATCTCGGGGTCATCGTGGGCGGATGTGACCAGGAGGTCGCGCAGGTAGCAGGTGGTGTGGAATTCGACGTCGTGCATGTAGCGCAGGCATCGCAACGTGTCCTCGTCCAGCGGATCGGTGAGGAAGGCGTCGTAGTCGATGTCGCTGTCGTCGAGAGGCTCGACGACAGCGAGGTATCGATCGATGTCGAAGTTCATGTCAACCGTTCGCAGCGTTGCAACCGCCAGATCAGTGCGTCGGGATCGACCGAACCAACGATCGTGCTACGCGGCGAACACCATCGACCAGTAGACGACGCCGTTCGAGCCGGTGGCCGCTGCAACACCGATGTTGACCAACTGTGGGTTGAGAATGTTGGCGCGGTGCCCGCTGCTGTTCATCCAGGCGTTCACGACATCGGTGGCCGTCGCATAGCCAGCGGCGACGTTCTCGGCCCACATCGTGGCGCCGTACCCGTACATCGCGACACGCTGGCCGGCGTTGCTGCCATCGGAGCCGGTGTGCGTCATCAGTTGGCGGCTCGCCATGTCGTTGGCGTGGCGCTGTGCGGCGCTGGTCAGGCGTGAGTCGACGACGAGCGGTGCACGTCCGGCCGCAGAGCGGTGCCCGTTCGCCGCATTCACTGCGCCAGTCTGGACTCCCTCGACCTGGACGATCGGCGGCGGCGGGGGTGCACATTGCTGGGCAACCGTGCCCAGACCCACCACGCCGAGGGCCGCAGTCATGCCGAACGCACCCATGTTGCGGATACTCCAGCGGGACAGGCGTTGAAAGGGGGAATTGCTCATGATGCTCCAGTCGCGCCCGCGGTGGGAATGAACACGGAATCATGACGTTTGTCATCGTTCCGACATGGGAATGTAACAGACGGTGCGGCGCTTGAGTGGCATTGCCGCGGGATTGTCGCCGTGAGGCGGAGCCGGCTCAGTCGTCAGGTTGTTCGATGGCGTCGAGGAAGGCGCTCACGTCCGCCTCTTCACCGCCCACCAGCCAGATGGTGAGTTCGCCGTCCGAGTCCTCGTCGTCCTCGTCGTCTTCCCACGGCAGCACACCATCCACGAAGTAGCGGTCGACGGTGATGTCGTCCGAGCCGTCCTCGACCGGTGCGATCACTGCGAGTTCCACCTCGGCGTCAGCCGGCTGGTCGCTGAGGATGTCGATCAGTTCGTGGACTCGCATGGCTCTCCCAGGGTGGGGGTTCGGATGATGCAACTGCTGGTGTTCAGTACTCGTCCAGCCACTTCGGGGCTGCTTCGAGTAGGTACAGACTGACATCTTTGCATCGGTCGAGCGCGGCTTCGATCGCATCGTCGACATTCATGTACACGTCGGCGAGGTCGACGGTCATCTTCGCCACGATCGACAGGCTCCGCTCGGGGGCATCGGTGACACTCGGGAACGAGTCGATCGCCGACACTTCGACCGGCAGGTCGATCCCACCGATGCCGGCGAGTTCGGTGGCCAGGATGAGCAGATCGGGCGGCTCCGGGAGCGGTGGCAACGTCCACGTGAAGATCAGTGGGAACGAGAAGCCGGTGGGTGGCGGATCGTCGATCTCGTCGAGCTTCATCACTTCGTCCTCGAACCCGAGCATCGCCCGCGGATCCACATCGAGCGAGAGGTGTAGATCGATCGGGCCGGCGCACGCCTCCTCGGGGTGCAGGTCGACCTCCCAAAGCTGACGAAGCGAGTACGTCTCCACGAAATGCCGTTCGTCGTGGACGTGGAAGCCGTGGTCGATCGCCTGGCTCTTCACATCGGCGACGAATCCTGCAACGTCAATCACTGCCATGCAGTCCGGACACTACCGTCCCAGAGGATGACCTCGCCCAATGCCCGCGCCCATCAGGTCCGAGATCTGTTCGCTTCGATCTGCGACTCGACAGCCGCTGTGCTCCGGGCCACGACCGAGTGGGGTGAGTCCGGTCAGCGCCCGGGCCAATATCTGGTCGACCTCGACGTCGACGAGGTGTGTGTGGGTCCGCTGCTCGCCTCCGGCTATTCGGTGCTGTCGGAGGAGAGCGGGCTCCAGCACCCGTCCGACGGCCCGTCTGCGTTGGGCACGGTGGTGGTCGACCCGCTCGACGGCTCGACCAACGCGAGCATGGGCCTGCCATGGTGTGCAACATCGCTGTGCCTCGTGGTCGATGGTGTGCCCGTGGTGGCGATGGTCTCGAATCTCGCAACGGGGGCGCGGTACGTGGCCTCCCGCGGCGGCGGGGCCACGCTCGACGGACAGACGCTGTCGATCGCCGCCGCTTCGCCGCTCAGCGATGCGGTCATCGCCATCAGTGGCCTGCCCGACCATCACTACGGGTGGGGTCAGTTCAGGGCGATGGGCGCATCGGCACTGGACATCTGCGCTGTCGCCAGCGGATCGTTCGACGGCTTCGTCGACATGAGCGCCGATGCCCACGGCGTGTGGGACTACCTCGGTGCGGTGCTCGTCGTCGAGGAGGCCGGGGGAGTGGTGGCTGACGCGCTCGGCCGCGATCTCGCCGTGCTCGACCATTCGGCTCGCCGAACCCCGGTCGCTGCGACCACGACCGCGCTGCTCGACGAACTGCTCACCCACCGCCGTCGGCCCGAGCCTTCGCGCCGTAACGTGCCTGCATGAACCGGGCAGAGAAGGCGAATCGAATCGCTGTCATCCTCGACGAGCTGTATCCGGAAACACCGATCCCGCTCGACCACACCGACGCCTACACGTTGCTCGTCGCCGTTGCGCTCTCGGCCCAGACGACGGACAAGAAGGTCAACCAGATCACCCCTGCACTCTTCGAGGTTGCTGGGACGCCCCAGCAGATGGCGGCGCTCGATCCCGACCGGATCCTGGCGCTGATCCGTGAGGTCGGCCTGGCGCCGACCAAGGCGAAGAATCTCTGGATGGCAGCCAACAAGATCGTCGACGCCGGTGGAGAAGTGATCGGCGACTGGGAGTTCCTCGAATCGCTCCCCGGGATCGGCCACAAGACTGCGAGCGTCGTGATGTCGCAGGGCTTCGGTGTGCCGGCGTTCGCCGTCGACACCCACGTTCACCGCCTCGCCGACCGGTGGGGCCTGTCGAACGGCACGACCGTCGAGCGCACCGAAGCAGACCTCAAGGCGGTGTTCCCGATCGAGACCTGGAACGACCGTCACCTGCAGATCATCTTCTTCGGACGCGAGTACTGCCCGGCCCGCCGCCACGATCTGGCGACGTGTCCGATCTGCAGTTGGGCAGCTTCGAAGAAGCGCATCCGTACCGACTCGATGCGCTGAGATGACTCACGCGGGAACGTGAACGGGGCAGGCGATGCCCGGCGCCTTTGCCAGCCGAGTGTCGAGGGTGACGAGCGTTGCTCCCATCGCCTCGAGAGCACCGACCCGATGCTTCGTCTGGATCACCAAGAGCACTTCGGCATCGATCAGATGCGGTGCAAGCTGGTCGTCGTCTGTCAGGAGGTAGGTGCGCAGCGATTCAGCGCGCGGGGTATCTGCGACGACCTCGAACAGAACGCACGCGTCAACGACCAGCATCGGGCCACGGACCGCGGAGATCGTCGAGGGTGCTCAGCACCTCGGCGGTGGTGATCTCCGACGGCCGTCGCCGAGTTCGCGCAAACCACTCGTTCATCGTCGGACGACTCGCGAGGCGCGCAGCCTCACGACGGAGTAGGTCGGGCACGGTCAGTCCCGCCTCGGCAGCGCGCAGGGCGAGCGATGTGTACACGTCGTCGTCGAGGTCACGAATCTGCACCGACTTGGGCATGAACGCACCGTAACGTGCGTTGACGCATCACTTCGACAACACGTCGGCGTCGTTCGCTGAATCAGCATCCTCGGCGTCGTCGTCGGGGTTTTCGCGTTGCATCTGCCATCGGAGTCGGCATCGGATTTCGTCGAGGCGGACGTGGGGTCGTGGTGTGTGTGGTGTTGCGGCGGGGGCGTGGCGGTGGCTGTCGCGGTTGTGGGGGTGGCATTCGGCTTTGCCGTTGAATTGGCTGGTGGGGCCGCCGTTGGCGTGGGGGTTGATGTGGTCGATGTCGCATTGGTCGGCGGGGATGTCGCAGCCGCTGCGGTGTTGGCAGTGGCGGTC
>JANPKU010000207.1:0-2407 GCA_031426215.1 Actinomycetes bacterium | reverse complement strand
GCTCCAGAGGTCCCGCAGGAAGCTCCACTCAACACTGAACTCCGCATCATCGAGATCGGGCGGTGTCCAAGACAGGAGTCGGCTGAACGCCTCGAGGTTCCCAGGCCTCGTCAGCAATCCGACGAGAACGGCGACGGCATTGCGTTCCTCGCGGTTGAACGTCCAGAACCTGCCGGGCGCTCGAAGGCTTGTCGTGATCGGGATTGTTTCCACGATCGCATCATCACAGAAGGGTGTAGCGCGCTCGTTGAAGCGCCCCGTAGTCGGTGACTGCTCCAACCCTTGAGAGGATGGAGTCATGTCAGAGAGCAAGCGGGTCGGGAGGTATCCCGATGAGATGCGTGTGCGGGCGGTGCGGATGCTGTTCGAGCATCAGGCCGAGTATCCGTCGCAGTGGAAAGCGATCGAGTCGATCGCCAAGAAACTGAACATCAACCATGAGACGTTGCGGCTGTGGGTCCGCAAGGCCGAAGTCGATGGTGGTCAGCGGCCGGGTGTGACGACCGAGGAACGGTCGCGGATCCGTGAGCTCGAGCGCGAGAACCGTGAGTTGCGCCGGGCGAACGAGATTCTGAAAGCGGCGTCGGCTTTCTTCGGGGCGGAGCTCGACCGCCAGTCGTGGAGATAGTCGCGTTCATCGACGAACACCGTCACCGGTTCGGGGTCGAGCCGATCTGCAGGGTGCTCACCGAGCACGGCTGCAAGATCGCCCCGAACACGTATTGGGTGGCCCGCAAGCGACCGCTGTCGGCACGCGCTGCACGCGACGCCGTGCTGGTGCCGGAGATCGTCCGGGTCTATGAGTCGAACATGTTCGTCTATGGCGCGGACAAGGTCTGGGCCCAGCTGAACCGTGAGCACATCCGCGTTGCCCGCTGCACCGTGGAGCGGCTGATGCGCTCCCATGGGCTCACCGGAGTCAGGCGGGGCACGGCTTTCGTGGTCACGACCCGTTCCGATGACCGCCTCCAGCGTCCCGCCGATCTGGTCGAACGCAAATTCAGGGCGCCGGCCCCGAACCGGCTGTGGGTCGCCGATCTGACGTATGTGAAGACCCATGCCGGGTGGGTGTACGTGGCGTTCATCATCGACGTCTACTCGCGGTTCATCGTTGGTTGGCAAGCCTCCCGATCACTTCGCAGCGACCTGGCGATCGACGCGTTGGAGATGGCCGTGTGGAATCGTCGACGTGCCGGCCACGACCTCGAGCAGCTGATTCATCACTCGGACAGAGGCGTGCAATATCTGTCGATTCGGTACTCCGAACGCCTCGCCGAGAACGCAATCGTTGCGTCGGTCGGATCCAAGGGCGACTCGTTCGACAACGCGATGGCCGAGTCGTTCAACGGGCTCTACAAATGGGAGCTGATCTACCGGCAAGGCCCGTGGCGAGGGCTCGATGACGTCGAGTTCGCGACGATGACCTACGTCGACTGGTTCAACCACCGCCGCCTCCACGGCGAGATCACCGACGACAACAGCTACACGACCCCGGCAGAAGCCGAGACCACCTACTACCGTCAAACCAACCCGGCCATCGAGGCCGTCACCCAATAGCCCGAGCAGTCACCAAAGGCGGGGCGCTTCACGTCGGTTGGACTTTGGTGTTCGACGCCGCACACAGCCGGCGAAATACGGCACCAGTGCTCGCGCGGTCACGCTCGGCCGAACAGAAGCTGCTGGCTCGTCGGCCACTCTACGAGGTCGGTGCTGCGGTCGTGACTCACGCCAAGTCATTGGCGTCTTGAACTTCTGTCACGTAGAGCAGGAGGACTCCTCCTGGGCGGTTCGCAGTTCGGTCTGTCCGCCGGGAGCAGGCAGCTGCAGAGCCTACGTTGCTAGCTGCTTTGCCAGCTTCTCGAACACTTTGCGGATCTTCTCGAGCTCGTCGCCGATGTCGGCGACGTCCTTGGGCGCCATCATCGCCAGTGCGTAGGGCCCCATGTCGATCGTGAATGGCTCGCTCAGCACCTCGTCACCGCGCGGCCGCTTGTACTCAACCGTGCCAGAGATCGAAGTCGGAAGCTCGGCCTCGTACCGCTTGTGGAACGCGTCGATCAGGAACCGCATCTCTCTGCCTGGCGCGAACAGTGACACGCCTTCGGGCCCAAAGAGCCCCTGATTTTGCCACGGCAGCGATTGGTCCGTTGCGGCCGCGCTAGTCAACGGCTGCGCAAGCCTCACTCGAACATCGCGGGCGGCGGTTTGGCCGATGTTGCGAACCGTAAGGGAAACCAGCACAGACCGGAAGTGGAAGTCGATGACGATGTACGGCCCCAGATTGAACTTCGTCCGGCCACCTTTGATCTGCGCGGCTTGATAGGGCGTCAGAATCCCCATCTCGACCAGCCGGTTTGCCAGGGCGAGATCGTCCGCCTCTGCCGACGGCGGTCCTCCCGGTCCCGGT
>JANPKU010000206.1:0-3604 GCA_031426215.1 Actinomycetes bacterium | reverse complement strand
CACGTCGGCGCCGGCTGCGCCGGCGAACAGAGCACCAGTGGTGATGGCGGTCGGGGTGTCATTCAGGTAGATCGGCAGAACGCCGTCGTTACGGACGTAGAGGGTGTAGGTATCCGCAATGCCGGGCCCGACCGCATCGAGGATGCCGGCGGGCAGCACGATCTGGGTGACGCCGCTGTCGGCGTCCTCCCATCCTCCGGTCGTCGGGTTGTAACCCTGCAGTTCGAACTCGGCGGCCGCAGCGTCGGCGCCGAAGAACACGTTGTCCGACCAGGCGGCCGACGTGGCCGCAGCGGTCAGACCGAACACGGCGACGCCGGCCAACGCAAACTTGGTGACCTTGCGACGCTTGTTCGGAGTGTGGGTGATGATCATGGTGTCTTCCATCGGGGGTGCCGATCCTTTCTCGAATCCGATGGGCCCAACGCTCACCGGGTGTCCGCTGTCGTGCAGCGATGTGAGAGTGATCGACACAATTGTGGAAATCTTGAGAATGAACTGCGGGCATTTCTCGCAGAACACCGGACTATCGGTGTTTTTTGTTCGCGAGTTGTCCCTGTCTGCTCGTCACGCATGACCGGCTGGGGAGTTTCGACACGATCCAGAGACCGCAAAGACCAGAGCTGCGACTCCTGTCGCATAGCCTCAGCCGCCATGAAGGGCATCATCCTCGCGGGCGGCACCGGCTCGCGTCTCCACCCGGTCACCCTCGGCACGTCGAAGCAACTGCTGCCGGTCTACGACAAGCCGATGATCTACTACCCGCTCTCGGTCCACATGCTGGCGGGGATCCGCGAGGTGTTGGTGATCACCACCGCCGACGACCGCGCCGGATTCGAGCGCCTCCTCGGCGACGGCTCGCAGTGGGGCATGCAACTCGACTACGCGACGCAGCCATCACCCGATGGGCTCGCACAAGCGTTCCTGATCGGGGCCGACTTCCTCGACGGGCAGGGCGCCTCGCTCGTGCTCGGCGACAACCTGTTCTACGGTGCCGGCCTCTCGACCCTCGTCGCCACCGCAGCCGCACGCCCATCTGGTGCCACGGTGTTCGGGTACCACGTGAAGGACCCGCAGCGATACGGCATCGTCGACCTCGACGGCGACGGCCGCCCCACCAAGATCGAAGAGAAGCCCGCCCACCCAACGAGCAACTGGGCGGTCACCGGGCTCTACTACTTCGACGAACGAGTCGTCGAAGCCGCCGAACAGGTCAAGCCGTCGCCGCGAGGCGAACTCGAGATCACCTCGGTCATCGACTACTACCTCGAGCGCGGCGAGCTGTACGTGGAGCGGCTCAACCGCGGCTTCGCCTGGCTCGACACCGGAACGTTCGACTCGATGGTCGAAGCGTCCGAGTTCGTCCGTGTCATCCAACACCGCCAGAACAACCAGATCGCCTGCCTCGAAGAGATCGCCTGGGTGCAGGGCTGGATCGATGACGACACGCTCCGCGCCGCCGGCCAGTCGATGGAGAAGAACACCTACGGCCAGTACCTACTCGACCTGCTCGACGGAGGAAACCGATGAAGATTCTCGTCACCGGCGGCAAGGGCTTCATCGGCTCGGCAGTGGTCCGTCACCTGATCAACGAGACCGACCACGAGGTCGTCAACGTCGACAAGATGACCTACGCCGCGACCGAGGGCTCGACCCAGTCGGTCGCCGACAGCCCACGACTCACGTTTGAGCGAGCCGACATCTGCGACATCGACCGGATCACGGAGATCTTCGTCGAGCACTCCCCCGACGCCGTCATGCACCTTGCCGCCGAGAGCCACGTCGACCGCTCGATCGACGGACCCGCAGCGTTCGTGCACACCAACATCATCGGCACGTTCACCATGCTGGAAGCTGCACGCGCCGCCGGGGTGACACGCTTCCACCACATCTCGACCGACGAGGTGTTCGGATCGCTCGGCCTCGACGATCCCGCATTCACCGAGACCACGCCGTACGACCCACGGTCGCCGTACTCGGCGTCGAAGGCCGGCTCCGACCATCTCGTTCGTGCCTGGGGCGAGACCTACGAACTCCCGGTGCTGCTCACCAACTGCTCGAACAACTACGGGCCGTTCCACTTCCCCGAAAAGCTCATCCCACTCGTCACCATTCGTGCGATGCACGGCGAACCGCTTCCCGTGTACGGCAAGGGCGACAACATCCGCGACTGGCTACACGTGGAGGACCACGCCGCCGCGTTGGTGACCGTCGTGGAACGCGGCACACCGGGCGAGACGTACAACATCGGCGGCAAGGCCGAACGCACCAACCTCGACGTCGTGGAGACGCTCTGCGACCTCGTCGACGAACTCGCCGGACCCCTCCCCTCCGGCGAGTCGCGCCGCTCACTCATCACGTTCGTCACCGACCGGCCGGGTCACGACCACCGATACGCCATCGACCAGACCAAGATCCAGCGAGAGTTGGGCTGGGAACCGAAGCACACCTTCGACACCGGGCTGCGCGAGACCGTCCGGTGGTACCTCGACAACCAGGCCTGGTGGCAACCGCTACGAGACAAACAGGCCACCGAGCGCGTCGGATTGAAGAAGTAGCGATGGAGATCATCACCACCGATCTCGACGGCGTCGTCGAGATCCGCCCACCACGCCACGGCGACGATCGCGGCTGGTTCAGCGAAACCTACAAACGGCACACGTTGCGCGACGCCGGCATCGACATCGATTTCGTGCAGGACAACGAATCGTTCTCCGCGCCCGCGGGCACGCTGCGCGGACTGCACTATCAGCTGGCACCGCACGCGCAGGACAAGCTCATTCGCGTCATCCAAGGGTCGATCCTCGACATCGCCGTCGACATTCGCCGCGAATCCCCCACCTTCGGGCGACATGTTGCTGTCGCCTTGACCGCTGACGACGGCAACCAACTGCTGGTGCCCGCCGGGTTCGCCCACGGGTTCTGCACACTCGAAGCCGACGTTCGCGTCGCCTACAAGGTGAGCGCTGTGTACTCGCCCGAATGCGAACGCTCCATTCGCTGGGACGACCCCGACCTCGCGATCAGCTGGACGCTCCCATCGAATGGTCCCACCCTGTCCGGCAAGGACGGGATCGCTCCCTTCCTCGCCGACCAACCCGACCTCTTCTGACGTCGACGACCGCGCGCTCCGCCGTGAATGATGGAGCGATTTCGACGTCGGTGTGAGCCGGGGCTCGGGCAGGCAGTCAAACGAACTCGAGCTCGGTGTCCAGCGGTGCGCGAGCTTCGGCATCGATGCGATCTTGATCGAGCGGCTCCTCGCAGACGCCCGGTGTGTCGGTCTGGTGCTTTTCCCGTTGGTTCTTCGCCTTGGTGGGCCACAGCATGAGCGTGGCGATCAGGCCGGTGCAGGCCCCGATCACCGCGGGTGAACTCGCCAGTCCGATGAATCGGCCGAACCGGGGAAGCGTGAGGACGGGGGTCCCGACGATGTCACTGCTGGCGATGTGGAATGGGTCAGGTGTCGTGCGGTTGTCGCCCTGGGTCTTGTACGTGCCATCCGGCCACACGGCGATGATGCGATGGATGATCAACAGACCCGCTGCCGGTTGGCCCTCAGGGATGCGGAACACGATGACGTCGCCCACCTTGGGGTTCGGAT
>JANPKU010000205.1:0-3585 GCA_031426215.1 Actinomycetes bacterium | reverse complement strand
GGGCCGCGATGCTGCGCGTGGCCTTTTCGGCCGAGCGGGTCACTGAGCGGGAGTTATGTGTGTAGTTCGCCCCGAGCTGGCCAGTTGTGAACTGTTCATCGGGAGTTTGCTTTGGGTTCGCGTCGTTCGGTGGGATCGTGGGTGGCGATGCGATGGGTGACGTTGGTGCTTGCGGTGGTCGCGTTGTCGGCGTGCGGCGAGACGCCTGAGTCGGTCACCGGTCCGCCAGGGACGCTTCCCGGAGCGGTGCCTACTGCGACGGACATGATCACCGTGTCGTCGGATTCCGAGCTGGCAAGGATGCTCGAACCGGTGGCGCCGCCCCAACCGGTCAGCACCCTTGATGGTCTCGCGTTCCCGGCAGGGGCCGCCCCGATGCGGAAGATGTCGCCGGAGCCGTCCACCCCCGACGAAGTGCGGCGCCTGGCCGAGGTGATCGGCGTCACCGGCGAGGTGCGCCCGCTCGATGAAGTGCCCGGACTGGTGGTCGGCTCGGCGGAATCCGGAGATGGCGAGTTGCGGGTGATCGACGCCGTCGAGCCGTACTGGGACCTGCAACGCTCGGAGGCGTCGCTCATCGAGTCTGGTGCGATCCCGTGTCCAACGGTTGCCTTCGATGCTCCGAACGCAGGGCGATGCGCCAACGGAGCAGTCCCGGGTGCGATGGCGCCTGCTGGCGCCGACGAAGTCGATTCGAAGGTGCTCGACGTGATGTCGACCATCGGGGTGGGTACCTACGAGGCCGACAAGAACGTGTACGCCGATTTCACCGAGGTCGTTGCGGTGTTCAGCCCGAACGAATTGCGGTCTGATGTTCAATGGCGCATCGGGATCGCTAACACCGGCCAGATCACCGCCGGGTCGGGACCGCTGCGCGCTCCGGTGCTCGCCGGCGAGGTGACGACGGTCGCCCTCGACGAAGCGATGCTGCGACTCGGCCGCATCGCACAGAGCCTTCCAGCACCGAGCCAGGTTCCCCCGGCATCAACCATCGCCGTCACCGTCGCACCCGACAGCGCCAACGCAGATCCCGCAATCGTCCCGAGCACCGTCGCACCCGCGCCCGTTGCGGCGGTCCCGTTCACGCTGCCGACGATCACCTCGGTCGAGCCGGCATTGGCGTCGGTGTGGGACATCTCGAACGTCAAGTGGCTGGTGCCAGCACTGACCGTGCGCGGCGACGGAGGGTTCGTGACCACCGTGCCCATCATCAGCGCCGAGTTCGTACGCATCGTCGACGCAGCGTCGGCCGCCGCACCGGTCCGCACCGGACCACCGCTGACACCACCGATGCCGCTGCCGACCATGGCTCCCGCTTCCACATCGAACGCGCCAACGCTCGCAGACCCGAACGCCACCATCGCCAACCCACCAATGGAGGCCACAACCCCGTGGATCGGCACCTTGCCGGTTCCCCCGACTTCGAACAGTTTTACGACGCCGGAGCACAGACATACGAGCAGGCACTCACCGCCGTACTCCTCGGCCTTCCCATCGATGACGCGTCGGCGCGTCTGATCGACGCCGGGTGGACCGTTCGGACCGTCAGGCCCGACGACCCGACCCAAACAGTCACCGCCGAGTTCAGCCTCGGCCGAGCGACCATCCACCATCGCGACGGCACCGTCATCGCCGTCACCGTCGGCTGATGGTCCCTGTCCAAGCCGGGTGCACTGCTCGGACGGTTATGACCGTGAAAGTGTGACGCCTCGCAAAGACCGCGATGCGGGGCGAGTTGGCGTGGCGCCACCAGCCTGACACTGAGGCGGTGTTATCGAGTGCCTCGACCCGCACGTCGGGAAGACCTCGTCGATCGGCGAAGTCCGTCGCCCCCATCGAAGACCGAGAAGTCGGCTGTGAGGACTTCTCACTCGACGACTGGAGTCCGGTGGCGTGGATCCGGAGCTACAGGGTTGTGCAGCCGGAGTTTGCCAGCTACTGAACATCGGGTGAACACGCCCATACGCGGACGAGGTGAGTGCCACCATGGCGTGATGGGAGCGGTCTCGTTGCGCACGGCAGGCGCGATTGTCGGACTGTGCGTCGGTTCCATCTCGATCTCCGCGTGCGCAACGAGCAGCGACCATCCGGCAGGCCAGTCTCCGACGACGCTGGTCTCCAACGAGACCGTCGCCGAGGTCGCTTGGTTCGTGTTGCCAGGGAATTCGAGGTCGTTGCTCGATTCCGAGGTGGGTGCGCCACCGGCGGGTCTGCTCAATGGGTTCGCCTTTGCGCCTGTCGGGTCACCCGACGACGACGTCGACGGCGCCCGCGTTGGCGCCGTGTTGTTCGACGCGAACGGTCAACCAATGGACGACGACCGGTTCGCCCGAACAGACATCGACGTCGACGGGCGACCGTTCTGGTGGATCTCAGACGCCGAGAACACGCGGATCTATTCGGGCCCCACCGAGAGCGGCCAACCAATCGGGATGATCACACTCAACGTCGACGAACCAGTCGCCGTCGACCTGTTGTCCTCGGCGACGTGGCGCGAGGATCGGGCGGCGTTCGATGGTGAGTTCGTGCCGGACGGATGGGTCGACATCGGTACGACTCTCAGCATCATGCAGTTCGTCGCAGGAGCGACCGGATCGTCGGCGCCAATCTCGGGTATACGGTCGCTGTACGGCGACCCCGCCGCTGTCGAGGACCCGAGCTGGGACGACATCATTGCCGTTGACGGCGTGACACTCTCGACGTGGCCCGCCACCTCGCGGGATCCGGCGAACGAGGCCCGCTACAGCCTCGACAACGAAATCGAAGTCGAAGTCCAGCGAGCTGACGGTTCATTCACTACCGGCTTCGCCAGCGCACCGAACAACGAATTCATCGAGTACGTCGTCTGGCAGGACGGGGAAACCTGGCTTGCTCTATCGCGTGCGATCACGGCCGACATCACCGATCTGACCGAACTTCCCAGCACCGTGCGGATCGCCGACACCGACGAGACCACACAGCTCGGTGAAATGGCTGCCAGTTGACCGATCTCGACCAACTCGACCTGATCCACTGGCCGTAGACCGCATCACTTGGTGCGGTTACGCCCGTGAAAGTGCGGCGACACAAATGGGCCGGAGTGCGGCGCCGGACGTGCCCGGTCGCCGGTGATTATCCGGACTGTTATCGGGTGGTCTCCCGGCACATGCGCGACCACTTGGGTCGCGCGCACATACCGGGCAATCGGCGCTACCGACGACGCCGCTACCCGCAGAAGTACTCGTCCACGAAGTGCCACTCTCCGGGCCGGGTCTCGCTGGCCCGGACGATGTCGACGAGGCGGCCGTCAGTGCTCTCAGGCCGTACTCGGCATCGGACACTTGGACGACCTGCTGATCGGGCCCGGCGGCAGCGTCGAGTATGGGTCGGAGGGCGTCCTCAGCGGTGGGTGCGCCCTGCTGTGTGGTGTCGTAAATGGACGGCGGCGTGAGCTGCGTTTCACCGTCCAGGCACTCGAGGAGGACTGCGGTGGCCAACCATCCGAGGCGCTTGTTGCCGTCGACGAGGGCATGGTTCTTGACGATCGAATGCAGCAGTGCGGCCGCTTTGGTCCAGATGTCCGGGTAGGCATCCTCGCCGAACGCG
>JANPKU010000204.1:0-1816 GCA_031426215.1 Actinomycetes bacterium | reverse complement strand
AGCGCGGCGCGCAGCACGCGATGGATGGCGACCACCTCAGCGTCCGATGTGCCCTTGGCGAGCAGCTTGCCGTACCAGTCGTCGATCTGGCGGCCGGTGAGCTGCTCGGCGGGCATCCGACCGAACTGCGCCACGATCTTCGCGACCCTCAGCTCGTAGCCGTAGATCGTGGTGGGTGACAGCTTGCGCCGCTTCACGGCCATCCAGTCGTCGAGCAACCCCGCGATCGTGGAGTGATCGACGGCGGTCTCATTCAGATGGCGGCGCAGAGCGGTCTCGACCTCGGCAGCGTGCTTCGCAGCGTCACGTGGTCCGGTGGCACGAAACGAGCGGGAGGCGACCCTCTGTTTGCCGGTGACCGGGTCGGTGCCGACGTACACCCGGACACGCCATCGGTCGTCCTTGACGTGCTGAAGGGCCACTCAGTCAGGCGCCCTTGTAGTTCAGGATCTGATGCAGCCGGTGGTCGATCGTGACCAGATCGGACTGCGCGGCCATCACCTCGTCGATGTCCTTGTAGGCCCGAGGGTCCTCGTCGATGAGGGTGTGAGCGTCGTTGTTCCACGCCTTGCCCGCCATCGTCTCAATGAGGGTCTGCTCGTCCAGTTCGCGCCGGGCCTGACCGCGAGACATGCGGCGTCCGGCTCCGTGCGAGCACGAGTGGAACGATGCAGCGGAGCCAAGACCCGACACGATGAACGAAGCGGCCCCCATCGAACCAGGGATCACACCCCGATCGCCCTCGCGGGCACGGATCGCACCCTTGCGAGTGAGCCAGACGTTCTGGCCCATGTGATGCTCGCGCTCGGTGAAATTGTGGTGGCAGTTGATGACGTCAACCAGGTCAACGGTGCGGCCCATGAACCGGTCGAGTTCGTCGCGTACGAGTCGCATCATCCTCTGCCTGGAACCCATTGCGTACTCCTGCGACCAGAGCATGTCCCGGATGTAGTTGCTGAACTCGTCGGTGCCCTCCACGAGGTAGGCGAGGTCGGGGTCTGGTAGGTCGATGAAGTACCGCTTCATCAGCGCCTTGGCGCCATCGATGTGGATGTTGGCCAGTTGGTTGCCGACGCCGCGTGAGCCCGAGTGAAGGACGATCCACACGACGTCACGCTCGTCGAGGCACACCTCGACGAAGTGGTTGCCGGCGCCGAGCGACCCGAACTGAGTCTCCGCTGTCTTGAGCAGCTTGTCGGTCCACCACTTCTCGGTCGACGTGCTCGGTAGGTCTGGGATGGTGGCGGTGCTGCCGTGCCCCTGGCCTACACCTGCGGGAACGGCCGCAGAGATGGCGCTGTGAAGCGGGGCGAGGTCGTCAGGTAGGTCCGCTGCGGTCAGTTGGAGCTCGGCAGCGATCATGCCGCAACCGATGTCGACACCGACCGCTGACGGGATGATGGCTCCCTGCGTGGGGATGACCGATCCGACCGTGGCGCCGTAGCCGAAGTGGGCGTCGGGCATCAGGGCGACGTGCTTGAAGATGAACGGCAGGTCAGCCGAGCGTGCCGCCTGTTCGGTCGTCTTCTCGTCGATGTCGTGCGCCCATGACAGGACGTTCGGTGCGATCTTCTGGGGCATGGCTACCCTCTCCTTTTGCTGATGTTGTGACGGAAACTTGACATCCGACTAGACCTGTCGGATCTGAGAATCCGTCTCAACCATACACCGCCTCTCTAGCTCAATGGTAGAGCAGTGGACTTTTAATCCATTGGTTCAGGGTTCGAATCCCTGGGGGGCCACCCGCTGATTTCCTTATCACCACGCCGTTTTTTGCTCTGCTAGCGTTCCCTTTCATCGCCCGTGGGAGAGAGTT
>JANPKU010000203.1:0-3935 GCA_031426215.1 Actinomycetes bacterium | reverse complement strand
CAGCCTTCCCGCTCGATGGTTCGATCCGAACGCTCGGCGTCGGGGCGGCCGAGTGGATGCGCGAGAACCTGATCCAGCCTGACGGTCCATCGGCCGGCCAGCCGTTTCAGCCGTCACCCGACCAGATCGAGTTCCTGCTCTGGTTCTACAGCCTGTCCGATGACGCCCGCTGGTTGTTCAACCTGGCCGTGCGCCGTCAATCGAAGGGCAAGGGCAAGTCGCCGTTCGCCGCCGCTCTCGCCCTGTTCGAGTTCCTCGGTCCGGCCCGTCTGGACCGGTTCGACGATCGAGTGCTGGGTGGTTGCGTCGGCAAGCCGGTGCCGATGCCGCTTGTGCAGATCGTCGCTGCGGCTGAATCGCAGACGAAGAACACGATGCGGTACGTGCGGGCGTTCTGCCCGAAGAACGGGCCATTGGCGAAGGCCTACGACATCGACGTCGGCAAGACCCAGTTCTACAAGCTGCCGGAGGGGACGCTCGAGGTCATCACGTCATCGTTCACTGCCGCCGAGGGTGCGCAGGCAACGTTCGCCGTCGGAGACGAACCCGAGCATTGGACTCCGACCAACAACGGCGACGAACTCAACTCAACGATCCTCGACAACTTGACGAAGACCGGCGGCCGAATGGTGCACACGTGTAACGCGTGGAAGCCGGGTATCAGTTCGGTCGCCGAGGAGACTTGGGACGACTGGGTGGCGCAGGAGGAGGGTCGCCTTCGTGGCGATCAGCGAATCCTGTACGACGCCCGCGTGGCGCCACCACTCACCGACGAGGAGATGGCTGACCGCTCGATCTTGATGTCGGCGCTGCAGCACTGCTACGAGGGTTCGCCGTGGGTGGACCTAGAAAACATCGTCCAGAGGATCTGGCGTGCGTCGGCAAAGCCCGACGACTCGAAACGGAAGTACCTGAACCAGCCGACGGCGCCCGCGGACTCGTGGCTGATCGAAGGCGTCTGGGGCAAGCTCGCAGCGCCGAAACCGGTGGCGGACGACGAGCCGATCGTGCTGTTCTTCGATGGGTCGAAGTCTCGCGACACCACGGCACTGGTTGCCTGCCGAGTGTCGGATGGGTACGTGTTCGTCCCGCAGCAAATCACCGGTGAGCCGACGATCTGGGAGCCCGACACGGCGCACGATGGAGAGGACATCGTCCCAGTTCACCTCGTTGACCTAGCCGTCGACTTCGTGTTCGACTCTCACAACGTCGTCGCGTTCTTCGCTGACGTGCAGGAGTGGGAATCGTTCGTCAAGATCGCCTGGCCGGAACGCCACGGCGACCGGCTGCAGGTCAAGGCGGCCGCTACCGGCAAGCAACCCTCTCCGATTGCGTGGGACATGCGCTCGCACGTGTACGAGTTCACTCGCGCTGTCGAGCTGGTCGGCCAAGAGATCATGGATGGCCTTTTCGCTCACGACGGCAACGCAATCCTCTCGCGCCACGTTGCGAACGCTCGCCGGCATCCCAACCGGTGGGGTGTGTCGATCGGCAAGGAGTCGCCGTCGTCGGCGAAGAAGATCGACGCTTGCGTGTCGATGGTTGGCGCTCGGATGGTCCGGAGCCTGGTGCTCGCCGCAGAGAGCGGCAAGAAGAAGAAATCTGGACGCGTCTGGTGATTCGAGAGCGAGGTGAGTGCACATGCCGATGAGGCAAACCGAAACGCTCGACCTCGTGCGCAAACTGCTGCTCCCCACGTTCAAGCTGGAGAAGGATCGGCTGGACCGTATCGACAACTGGTACCGCTGGGACCATGACCAGCCGCACCAGCCGCGTCATTCGACCACCGAGTACAAGCAGCTGTCGGAGCGGGCACAGACCCCGTGGCTCGGCCTTGTCGTGACCTCCGTTGCGCAGTCCTTGTACGTCGAGGGCTACCGCAACGCCGTCGCTAAAGACGACGCCAAATCGTGGCGCTGGTGGCAGACGAACGGGATGGACCGCCGCCAGATCGCCGTGCATCGCGCCGCGCTCGCCTACGGACTTTCGTACACGACCGTGCTCCCCGGCGCCGACGACTTCAACGAGCCGATGCCGGTGATCCGTGGGCATTCGCCGCGCCGGATGATCGCCTTCTACGACGAGCCGGAACGAGACGACTGGCCGCACTTCGCGCTCGAGGTGGAGCCGGCCAAGATCAACGGCTCACCCGGATACGCGCTGCGCGTGTACGACGACACCAGCGTGTACTTCCTCCAGGCCAGCTCAGCCGGCGAGAACCTCACGTGGATCGAATCTCGTCTCCATGACGTGAACGTCTGCCCAGTGGTGCGGTTCGCCAACATGCTCGACCTCGAAGGCCGCGCCGACGGCGAAGTGGAGCCATTCATCCCGGTCGCTGGCCGCATCGATCAGACCGTGTTCGACCGTCTCGTCGTGCAGCGGTTCTCATCGTGGATCGTGCGAACCGTGTCCGGGATGGACAAGCCGGAGACCGAAGCAGAGGCCGCGACCGAACGTCTGAGGCTGAAGGTCGAGGATCTCCTCATCGGCGAGGAGGGCGTCGAATTCGGGCACCTTCCCGCCACGCCGCTCGACGGTTTCATCGCTGCAGCGAAGGCCGACATTCAAACTCTGGCCGCCGTATCGCAGACCCCGGCACACGAGCTGCTCGGCGACATGGTGAACCTGTCCGCTGAGGCGCTCGCCGCTGCCCGGGCGTCGCTGACCGCGAAGGTCGATGAACGCAAGCATTCGTTCGGCGAGTCGTGGGAGCAGACGCTTCGTCTCTCGTCGTGGGTGATGGGTGACACCGAGGCCGCCCGCGACTATTCGGCGCAGGTCCGTTGGAAGGACACCGAGATCCGCTCGCTCGCTCAGGCAGCGGACGCACTCGGGAAGATGGCCACGATGCTCGGGGTCCCGGTCGAGGTGCTCTGGGAGAAAATACCTGGCTGGACCGATCAGGACGTCGCCCGCGCCAAGGCGCTCGCTGAGCAGGGTGGTGGGCTCGAAGCGCTGATGCGTGAGTTGGCTGGCGGTCAGACGCCTCCCGCCCCGGTGGCCTGATGGCCGCCACGGTCGAGGCCGCCAGATTGACCGAAGCCCATCGGCTCGCGCAGGTACGCCTCGGCGCGAGAGTGGTCCAGGCGATGCGAGCAGCGTGGCCGCTACTTGACGTCGACGACCTGGACCGCTCATTCGAGCGGTGGTTGCGAACCGCCACGGTCATCATCGGCGGTCAGCGCACCGTGTCGGCCAGGCTGGCAGCGAACTACGTGCAGACGTTCAAGGCGCTCGAACTCGGGCCCAGCGCCAGAACAACTCCGATCGTTCTCGCCGAGACCGCCCCGGCCGATGCGGTGATGACATCGATGATGGTGACCGGTCCAGCGTCGGTGAAGTCAGCGATCAGTCGAGGCGTGCAGTCCGTTAAGGCAATGGAGGTCGCTGAGGCCCGCTCAGCGGCCGCTGCGATGCGTCACGCGCTCAACGGTGGCCGGGACACGATCACGGGCACTCTGGCCGCCGACCGGGACGCTCTCGGCTGGCGCCGGGTCACGTCCGGCAACGCCTGCGATTTCTGCTCAATGCTCGCCGGCAGGGGAGTTGTGTACCGAGCGGATTCCGCCGCATTCAACGCTCACGACGCATGTGGCTGCTCGGCAGAGCCTGCCTACCGCTGATCTACGAAAGGAGCCATCATGGCCACCACCAAGAAGGCAGCGGCCAAGCCGCAGGCCGCCACCAAGAAGGTCCAGGTTGAGGTCACCAACATCGATGACGCCGAGCCCAGTTTCATTGATGGAGCCGACGTCGATGAACCGGCCAAAGATGAGCTGCCGGTCAGCACAGACGGTTACGTGTGGGTGAGCCGAAAGCTGCCCGTGCAGATCGGCAGGGTGAACCCGGTGTTCTCCGAACCGGCGCTCATTGACGCCAAGTCGTTCCCGGAACTCGAACTCCAGGGATATCGGGTCGTTGACGCACCCGAG
>JANPKU010000202.1:0-3381 GCA_031426215.1 Actinomycetes bacterium | reverse complement strand
CGATGATGTCCGGCTCGGACGCCACGACCGGCGGATCACCCCAGCCGCCGCGGATTGCGTCGATCACGCCGAGCCAGTCGTAGGTCTCGTCGTCGAGGATCCCGTCGGCCGCCGAGTGCGGATCCTTCCACGGCGTCATCAGCTCACCCCAGTGCGCGGCCACGTCGCTCGAACCTGCTTCAATGTCGCCGCCGGCACGATCCCAAGCGCGGCGTAGTGGTGCGCAGCCTTCGGCCTGCACGGCGATGAGCCTGACCGACGGCAGCGCCGCTCCAAGGCAAGCGGCGAACGCACCACCGCCAACCTGCACGAAGATCCGGCCGAGGTGTACGCCCGGCGCTGCTGCCTGATCGTCGATCTCCCAGCCGAGCGTGCGCCCGCCGTCGAGCGCCAACGCGTTCTCTGGTCCTTGTACGGTGAACGGGATAGATCCGGATGCGACGGCCTCGCGGAAGCGGAACATGGCGGGATCGCCGGCGGGGTCGGTGCGTCGCCGTTCGCATCGGTGGACCCGGGCGCCGAGGCGGTCGAGTTCCGTTCCGAATCCGTCGCTCATCCAGGTCGGCACGTACACGTCGATCGGCCAGTCCGCAGCGGCGGCCAACGTCGCAGCCGCGAGGGCAGCGTTGCCGCACGACGCGATCGCGAGCGGTGGGCGCTCGGGCAGCATGCCGAGGCGTTCCGCGGCGACCAGGTGCAGGAGGATCGAGAACAGGTGGCGCGCTTTTTGACTGCCGGCCACTCCCCCGGTCTCGTCCTTCACCCAGACGCCGCCACCATCGGTGAAGCCGAGCGCGTCGGACAGGGCGTCGGATCGCCCGAACGGTGTGGGCACGAACCCGACCCCGGCGACTCGGCGTACGGAATCATCGAGTTCCTCGACGATGGTGCGACGTGCGGCTGCGTCGATGCCGTTCGCGTCGGCGTAGGCGGCCCAGGCGAGTCGCGAGTCGTTCGACACGAACGGGTTCGCGTCAGGATCGGGCACGTCCTTCGCAGGCATCTCGTGGCCGACGAACCCGGCGCCTGACGACTCGGTGCGTGCGGTCTCGGCGTTGACGATCGAGAGGACGTGGTGGCGGTCCGCCGGTGTCGAGTTCGGGCAGCGCCACGGGAACGGGGTCGCGATGTCGACGGTGGCTTCGCAGACCAGGCAACGCCAGCCGGTCACCTGCACCGTCGAGGTCCGTTCATCCGGCGACGCGGGCGTTGAAGTCGTCGATCATGTCGTCCCACACGTCGACGTAGCGGCGCAGGCCTTTCCAGAAGCTCTGGTGGCGGCGGGCCTCGAACAGCTCGAACGGGGTGCCTTGCTGTTCGACCCAGGTGTAGTAGCCGAGGTTGAAGATGCGGCGGCGGTCGGCTTCGGTGCAGTCGATCATGTTGTCGGTGTCGACCGAACCGAGGTGCTCGCCGAACACCTCGGCCGCGTCCGTGGTGGTGAATTCGTTGCCGTAGCGGGTGGCGAGCGTCTTGGCCCGTTCGCTCGGGTACAGCGCTGCGCCGTCGGTGGCGACGGTGATGATGGCGTCGTCGGGGCCGAGGTCGAGCAGTTTGGCGGTCTTGATGGCGGCGAGCACGTTGCAGATGGCGGAGAAGCCGAAGTGTTCGAGCGCAGCGACGATGTCGGCGGGAACTCCTTTGGACTGCACCAGGTACTGGCGGCCGGCGTCGGTGTTGAAGAGGGCGTCGAGTTCGTCGGTCGACTTGTCGGAGATCGCCACGACGACGTCGGTGTTGGTGATGTTGTGGATGAGCGGGATGTGCTTGTCACCGATGCCCTGGATGTTGTGCTCGCCGAATCCGTTCTCGAGCATCGTCGGGCATTCGAGGGCTTCGACCGCAACGATCTTCGTGCCGTACTCCTCCTTCAACCGGTCGCCGGCGGCGATGGTGCCGGCCGACCCGGTCGCCGACGTGAATGCGGCCAGGTTGAGGTCGCGGCCCTGCTTGGCGAATTCGTCGCGGACCGTGTCGAAGACGTGGCCGAATGCCCGGCCGGTCACCCGGTAGTGGCCGAGGTGGTTGCCGAACTCGGAAAACTGGTTGAGCACGAAGTTGCCGGGGTCGAGCGCAAGTTCGTTGCAGGCGTCGTAGATCTCTTTGACGTTCGACTCGGTGCCGTGGGTGCGGATGACGTCCTCGGCGGGGTTGGCGCACCATTCGTCGAGCCAGTCGAAACGTTCCTGGCTCATGCCCTCGGGGAGGATGGCGACGCCGCGGCTGGCCATGATCCGGCTGATGGCGATGCCGCCGCGGGCGTAGTTGCCGGTCGAGGGCCAGATGGCGCGGTGATATGTGGGGTCGAACTGGCCGGTGACAACGCGAGGCGCGAGACACGAGTAGGCGGCGAGCACCTTGTGGGCGGTGATCATCGGGAACCGGTCGCCGAACACCACGATGATCGGGCTGGCGACGCCGGTGAGGCTGGACGGCAACACGATGTGATCGGGCACGTCGACCCGGTTGCCGGCGAGGTCGTTGTACCAGTGGACGCGCCACAGGTTGCGGGCGTCGGCTCCGTGCAGGTCGGCGTCGCCGACCTTGGTGGCGTGGTCGAACGATGCCGGATTCTCGAGTTGGGCGAACGTCGGCAGGGTGATGCCCTGTTGGCGGAACCGTTCGACACTGTTGGCGAGCGCGTCCTCGTCGACGATCCGGTCGGCCAACCCGAACTGGTTCTCCAAGGCGGAGGCGGTGGAATCGACGACGTCAGCAGCAGCAGTCACCCGGCCAGTCTGCCACCGTGACGCCAGGGGTGGCTCGTCGTGTCAGGAGGGTTCGGCGACGGGTGTCGGGAGGTCCGTTCCAGGCCAGACCTGGTCGGCGATCGCCAATGCGATCACTGCGAGGACGCAGCCGTAGAGCGCCCCTCCGATGCCGTAGATGCCGTAACCGAGCACAGCGACCACGATCGGTACCGCGGGGCCGACGTGCAACGATCTCTGGTCGACTCGATCACGCCACCAGAGCGCCTCGACGACCTGCAGTGTGGCGGCGACCCCCGCCGCAAGTGCCACCTCGAAGCCAGGTGCGACGCCCAGCCCGAGGATGAGCACGGGCAACCAGCCCACCACGATGCCGAAGTACGGCAGCACGGCGGCGATCCCTCCGAAGAGTGCGAGCAAACCCGCTGCGGGGAGGTCGAGTACGGTCGCCGCCACCCAGATGCACAGCCCGTTGAGCAGCCCCTGGGCGATGGACGCCGAGACGTACAGCTGTGTCCGACGAGCAGCCTGATTCAGCGCCGGGCGATAGCGGTCGCGACGTGCAGGGCTGAGCTGATCGAGTGCCCCGTTGATCATCTGCGGGCCGAACAGCAGCAGGAAGATGGTGAGGATCATCGACACGAAGTACGGCGGCGCCGACAGGGCAGCGGAC
>JANPKU010000201.1:0-2260 GCA_031426215.1 Actinomycetes bacterium | reverse complement strand
CTGCAGCCCCCTCTGCGCGACCCGTGAGCGGGTGCGACGCCATCGCGCGGCGACGTGAGTCGATCCGACCCGACGGACATCGTCACGCTCCGCGAAACGCCGGGGGCCGAGGCCGGGCGAATGACGGCGATTCCGGAGGTGAGCAGCGAGTCCTAGACGGCTTATGCCAAGGGGTCGGGGTCCGCGTGTGAGGTGAGTGGGGCGTCCAAGATCGGCGTTGCTACCCAACGTCAACCTTGGAGGTCTTCGTGGACGCCGATCTGGACACCCTCGCGACCGCACTCTACGCGCGGATCGATGACCTGTTGAAGGAGCGCCCCGAGCTGGTGCCGTGGCGCCCGAGGGTCGGGATCGCCCCGAAGTTGTCCGACGCGGAGCTGTTGACGTTGGCCGTGATCCAGGTCTTGCAGGGCTACGCCGAGGAGACTCGCTGGCTCCGTCATGCCGAGCAGGATCTGCGCGGGTTGTTCCCGTATCTGCCGGGCCAGTCCGGCTACAACAAGCGACTCCGCAAGTCGACCACGCAGATGCAAGCGTTGATCCGGTTACTCGCTGTGGAGGTCGACGTCGTCCACGATGACGTGTGGTTGATCGATTCGACCCCGGTCGAGTGCGGCCGCTCCCGCGAGACCGCGAAGCGTTCCGATCTTGCCGGGTGGGCCGGCTACGGCTACTGCGCGAGCCATTCGCGGTACTTCTGGGGACTGCGCTTGCACCTGGTCGCGACCCCCGCCGGACTGCCGATCACGTTCGCGCTCACCAACCCGAAAGTCGACGAACGCGACGTCGCGCTCGACATGTTCGAGTCCGACCCGATGCTCCTCGCCGGCCGCTCCGGCCAGCTCCTGCTCGCCGACAAGGGCTACCGCTCGGTCGAGTTCGAACGCCGCCTCGCCGGTCTCGGTGTCGAACTCGTGCGACCCTCGATGCGCCGCGAGCGACCCCGACGCGGCGAACCCGAACTCCGCTCACTGCGCCAGATCATCGAGTCGATCAACCACACGTTGAAGAGCAAGCTCAGCTTGGAACACCACGGCGGACACACCCAACAAGGCGTCGCCACCCGCATCGTGCAACGCCTGCTCGCGCTCACCGCCGCGATCTGGCACAACCACCACACCGACCAGCCCGTCCTGCGCTCACTCGTCGCCTACGACCACTGACCCCTTGGAATTGGTCATCTAGTGGGGTTCATTCGAGTCAGAGCGACTTCACGGCGGCCATGACGGCGAGCCAACGCTCAGGATCGCTCTGGTACGGCGCGTAGAACGAGACCCTGCTGATCACGTCGGCGTACCTGCGGCCCAGCTCGGGTGCGATCGACTCGGGCTCACCGACGACGGCGAACGTGTTCAGGATCTCGTCGTCGATCAGGCGGCCCATCTGCTCCCACTCGCCCTGCTTCGACAGCGCGTTCAACTCCTCTTGGAGGCCACCCCAACCGTGCACGTCGAGGACGCCGCGGTATGCCGGGGTCGACCCGTAGAACGCGATCTGCTGGCGCGTGGCCTCCGAAGCCTTGGTGAGCTGTTCCTCGTCGTTGCCCGTCACCACGAACGACGGGCCGACGATCTCGAAGCCCTCCATCGTCTTGCCGGCCTTCGCGCGGCCGCGCTCGAGCGCCGGCAGCGTGACCTCGCGCAGATACTTCTCGGTCGTGAAGCCGTGGCACAGGAACCCGTCGCACACCTCGCCGGCCACCTCGGTCATCAGCTCACCGACGCCGGCGAGGAAGATCTTCGGCGGACCCCATTCGGCGATGTCGCTCGCCGGCGGCTGGAAGAACGGCGTCATCAGCGTGTGCCGGTAGTACTCGCCTCGGAACGCCAGCGGTGTCCCGTTGAGCCACGTGTCCCAGATCGCGCGGACGGCCATGATCATCTCGCGCATCCGCGGCGCAGGGTGGCTCCACTCCATCGAGAACCGTTTCGTGATGTGCGGCTTGATCTGGCTGCCGAGGCCGAGGATGAAGCGTCCGTGCGAGTACGACTGCAGGTCCCAGCTGATGTTCGCGAGCAGCATGGGGTTGCGGGCGAACGCGACGGCGATCGAGGTGCCGATCTCGACCGTCTCGGTGTGCTCGGCGGCGAGCACCAACGGCAGGAACGGGTCGTGGTTCGTCTCGGCGGTCCAGATGCCGGAATAGCCGGCGGCTTCGCGCTCGCGGGCCGCCGATGCGGCGTCGCTGAGACCGAACGGGAGGGTGGCGTCGACCTTCATGGTGCCGACCGTAACGAACCATGGTGGTCGGCCGCCCAGC
>JANPKU010000200.1:0-63369 GCA_031426215.1 Actinomycetes bacterium | reverse complement strand
CTTCGTCGACAAGTCCAACCATCTCGAGGCGGGCGAAGCCGACCGCGCGACCGAGTGGGGTCGCACCGTGGCGGACGCCGCTCAATCGAGTCGCTGACCTGCTGGTCGCAACAGCGACGGAGGGCGATCGGTCCACCACCGGGTCGTGCGAATGTGCCGGCTCAGGTAACCCTGTTACACCCCCTCTCTATGGTTGTCCGTATGGATGTCGCACGGGTCATCGAGCGGGTGGAGCGACTCTCGTCGGTCGACGCTGATGCCACGGCCGGCGCGGCCGAGTTGGAATCAGCGTTGGTGATCGCCCGCCAATTGACCGGATGGTTGGAGTCCCGCAAGGCCAGCCTGGTGGCCCGGCTGAGTTCTCAGGTGTCGTTTCCAGAAGCGACGATCGCTGCGGCATCGAAGACATCGATCGGCCAAGCCGCCACGACCAGGGAGCGTGCCGAGACGCTCGGCTCCGTCCCGTCCCTCGCGAACAGGCTCGACGACGGTGCCATCACGGTTGGTCACATCGACGTGGTCACCCGCTCCTCCAAGCAACTCGACGAGCGTCAGCGCGCCTCGCTGTTCGACCGGGTCGACCGACTGGCTGCGGTCGCCGAGGCCGCCACCGTCGACGAATTCAGACGCCGCGTCGCGCTCGAAACCACCAAGTTGCTCGCCGACGACGGCATCGATCGGCTCACACGCCAGCGTCGCGACACCCGGCTGCGCACCTGGACCGACGCCGAGGGCATGTGGTGTCTTCACGGCCGTCTCGACCCCGTCACCGGCCTGAAGGTCGCTTCCAAACTCACCGCTGCGGTCGAGACGCTCTTCGCGGCGGCGACTCCGGATCATGCTCCGTCAGATCCGATCGAACGTCAACAGTTCTTGGGAGCACACGCGCTGGCCCGCCTTCTCGACGGCGCCGGCGGCTCCAAGCCGGGACGCGCCGAGTTCGTGGCGGTCATCGACGCCGATGCCCCATACCGCTGCGGCCCGGTGGTCGACTTCGCCATCCCGATCGAACTGCCTGCCCGCGTGCTCGCCGAGCTGGCCGGCGACGCCGACACCCATGCAGTGGTCGTGCGAAACGGTGTTGTCCTGTACGCCCCAGGTCAACTCGACCAGGGTCGCACCACCCGGCTCGCCAACCGCGCTCAACGTCGAGCGCTTCGGGGGCTCTACCGAACCTGTGGCATCCCTGGCTGCTCGGTGCACTACGACCGCTGCGAACTCCACCACATCATCTGGTGGCGCAACGGCGGCCGCACGGACCTGTCGAACCTGATCCCACTCTGCAGCGTCCACCACCACAAGATTCACAGCGATGGCTGGATCATCACGCTCGACCCGAACCGCCAGTTGACCCTTCGGCTGCCCGACGGCACCATCCGAACCACCGGACCACCCACCATCCGAGCGAGCTGAAAGCACGCCACCGTCGCCGGGGTCTGGGCCGACATCGAACGCTGACGGACCGCCGACGCGGCGACGATCACCGAACCGTCGGGGTGAGCTCGCGGGTGCCGCTGCGACTTCCGGCGCGCCAATATGCGGCCGCGATTCCGACGCAGACCAGGCTGATCACGCTGCTGTAGGCGAGCGCCCACTCCGCAGAGATGTTGTCGGCGATCAGCCCGGTGATCGGACCGCCGATCGGCGTCGATCCGAGAAACGCCACCGCCTGCAACGCCAACAGACGACTGCGCATGTCGGGCGGACACTCCTGCTGTGTGATCGCATTCGCGGCCGCGATGAACGCGGCACCGCCCAGCCCGAACGGGACACACCACAGGAACGCAATCCAGAGATTGGGCGCCCACGCCAGACCGAAGCCGGCAAGCGCCATCACCACGATGGCGCCGAAGAACCATCTCATCGTCACCAGGTGTTGGCGCGCCGTCAACAACGAACCGGTCAACGAGCCCACCGACATCACCGCGAGGATGAATCCGTATGCGTTCTCATCACCCCAGCGCACATCCGCGAGCTTCGGGAACACCGTTCCCTGGTTGAACGCCACCGTCGACACGACGACCAGCAAGAGGTAGATGATCAGCATGTCGCGGTGCCCGGAGACGAAGCTCAGTGCCTCGCGGATCGGTTTGCCACCCTTCGGCCGGCGCAATGCAGGGAACATCTCGTCGCGTCTGATCGCAACGAGCGAGAAGATGATGGCGAAGAACGTGAGCCCGTTGAGGAAGAAGCACCAGGCGGTGCCGATCGTGGCGACCAGTACGCCCGCCAGGGCCGGACCGAAGATGCGCGAACCGGTCATCACCGCGGTGTTCAACGACGTTGCATTCGAAATGTCGACCGTGGGGACCAGTTCGGTCACCAACCCGCGCCGCGCCGGATTGTCGAACGCGTTGACGACACCCAGCACCACCGACAGCAAGTACACGACCGGCAGATTCGCCCAGCCGGCGAAGTCGATCGCACCGAGGATCAACGCCTGAACCGCCAGTGCGCTCTGGGTGACGATTGCCATCGTTCGGCGGTCGCGTCCGTCCGCGATCACGCCGGCCCAAGCTCCCAGCAGCAAGGTGGGCAGCATCTGCAATGCCAGCGTGATGCCGACGGTGGTCGCCTCGCCCGTCAGTCGGTAGACCAGCAGTGACATTGCCGTCATCTGCAGCCAGGTGCCCACGTTCGACACGGCAAGTCCCGCGAAGAACAACCGTGCGTTGTAATTCTTCAGCGAGCGGAACGTGGATGACACCGAGGACATCGTTACCTGCGTCGGCGTACCCAACACGATCGAACGGGGCAGATTGCTCACACCCTGTGGCACAGTTGACGAAACGGACGACTGCGAGGACCACGGTGCGACGACGAACCAACACGACGCGATTCGCTCGCTGCCTCGCTGCTGCCGCAACCCTCACGTTGGTCGCCTGCGGCAGCGCGGACGACAGCGGCGGTGGGAACAGCGGCAGCGGGAGCACCGGCGGGGGAAGCACCGAGAGCTTCTGCGAGGAGATCCCGGCACTCGCCGACACCGATGTCGTCACGACCGAAGCAGAGGACCTCGCCACACTTCAGCAGGTCGCCGACGCGGCCCCGAGCGAGATCTCCGACGAAATGGACCTGTTGGTCGAGGCCTTCGAGCTCCTTCGGAGCTTCGATCCCGAGGCAGCATCGGAAGACGAGTTGGCCGACTTCCTTGAATTCACCGAGGGCCTCGATGAGGCCAGCGAGAACGTCGAGGAATTCGCACTCTCCAACTGCCCCGATCTTCCCCCCGATTTCTTCTCCACCGGATGAAGCTGAGGGGTTGGAACTGAAGGGTCAGCAGACCCCTCGGTTTCATTTCAGTCGTCGAGTTTGAGGGCGTTGATGAAGACGTCGCCGGGCACCTCGACCCGACCGATCGACTTCATCTTCTTCTTGCCCTCTTTCTGCTTCTCGAGCAGCTTGCGCTTGCGGGTGATGTCGCCGCCGTAGCACTTGGCGAGCACGTCCTTGCGTTTGGCCTTCACCGTCTCACGGGCAATCACCTTGCCGCCGATCGCCGCCTGGATCGGCACGTCGAACATCTGGCGCGGGATCAGTTCCTTGAGCTTCTCGCACATGCGTGATCCGTACTGGTACGCCGAGTCGCGATGCACAATGGTGGAGAACGCATCGGCGGGCAGGCCGTTCAGGAGGAGGTCGACCTTGACCAGGCTCGACGGCCGATAATCGGACAGTTCGTAGTCGAGGCTGGCGTAGCCCTTCGTGCGCGACTTCATCTGGTCGAAGAAATCGATCACCACTTCGGCGAGCGGTACCTCGTAGACGAGTTCGACCCGTTCGGGCGACAGGTAGTCCATCTTCTTCATCTCGCCACGGCGGGTCTGGCACAGGTCCATCAGTGCGCCGGTGTATTCGGTCGGACTGATGATCGAGATCTTGAAGAACGGCTCCTCGATGGTGGCGATTCGTTGCGCCTCCGGCATGTCGGCCGGATTGTCGACCATCTCGATCGTGCCGTCGGTGCGAGTCAGGCGGTACTCCACGCTCGGTGCGGTGGCGATCAGCGCCAGACCGAACTCGCGCTCGAGACGCTCCTTCACGATCTCCATGTGCAGCAGCCCGAGGAAACCGCAGCGAAAGCCGAACCCGAGCGCACCCGACGACTCGGGCGTGTATGTGATGGAGGCATCGTTGAGCTTGAGCTTCTCCAACGACTCCCGCAGGTTCTCGAAATCGTCGCCGTCGATCGGGAACAGCCCCGAGAACACCATCGGCTTCGGATCTCGATAGCCGGGCAGCGCCTCGGTGGAACCTCCGGAGGCACTGGTGACCGTCTCACCCGAACGGGCGTCGCCGACATCCTTGATCCCGGCGATCAGGTAGCCGACCTCGCCGGGTCCGAGCTCCTGCACCGGTGTGGGAACCGGTCGTCGGGTGCCGATCTCGATCGCCTCGTGGTTGGCGCCCGCTTGGATGAACGTGAGCTTCGACCCCGACGTCATCGTGCCCTGCATGACCCGGATACTCGACACGACGCCGCGGTACTGGTCGAACTGCGAGTCGAAGATCAGCCCCTGCAGCGGTGCGTCAGGATCACCGACCGGCGCCGGGATCCGTTCGATCACGGCGTCGAGCAGGTCCGGGACGCCCTCGCCGGTCTTGGCGGACATGCGGATGATCTCCTCGGCCGGGATTCCGAGGATCTTCTCGATCTCGGCGGCATAGCGCTCCGGATCGGCAGCGGGCAGGTCGATCTTGTTGAGGGCTGCGACGATCTCGAGATCGTTCTCGAGCGCCAGGTAGCAGTTGGCCAGCGTCTGGGCCTCGATGCCCTGTGCGGCATCGACGACGAGCACGACCCCTTCACAGGCAGCAAGACTTCGACTGACCTCGTAGCCGAAGTCGACGTGTCCGGGCGTGTCGATCAAATGAAACGTGTGGCCCTTCCAGTCGACGCGGACGTTCTGGGCCTTGATCGTGATGCCCCGCTCACGTTCGAGGTCCATCGAGTCCAGATACTGCGAGCGCATGTCGCGCGCGTCGACCGCCCCGGTGATCTCGAGAATGCGATCGGACAGCGTCGATTTGCCGTGATCGATGTGCGCGATGATCGAGAAGTTGCGGATGCGGGACAGATCCATGTCCGACCCGAGGCTATCTGGGCACGTTGCTGCTCAGGATGGGCTCCCGATAGAGTCCCATGGCTGTTCAGCGTGGGCATTCGACGCCGATGAGCAGACCAATCGACGTACAGCATTCGACGAGAGCAAGGTTTTCAGGGCCATGGCCAACATCAAGAGCCAGAAGAAGCGCAACATCACCAACGAGAAGCGCCACGAGCGCAACAAGTCGGTGAAGGCCGAGGTCAAGACTCGCACCAAGCGCGCCGAAACGACGCTGGGCACCGACGAGAACGAGGACGCGGTCAAAGCTGCGGTCAAGCGCATCGATTCCGCTGCGACCAAGGGCATCATCCACAAGAACGCTGCCGCTCGCAAGAAGAGCCGCCTGATGAAGAAGGTCAACGCCGCCGGCTGACCTCGCCGACCGTCACCACGGTCGACACCCGAACGATTCCAACGAGCGCTGCGCCGAGTCGCAGCGCTCGTTCGCGTTCCAGGCCGCTGTTTGTCCCGCTCAGCGGCGCAGCTTGGACAGACGGGCGACAAGCAATTCCATCACCAGTTCCGAGTCGAGATCCTTGGCGCCGCGCAGGTCGAGGTCGGCTTGGGCCAGCAACTCGATTGCTCGTCGAGTCGATGTCGGACCGAGGCGGCGGTAGTTCGCGAGCGCCTTCTTGGCGGGGTACGGCGACTTGATCCCCGTGGCCGCCATCGCCTCCTGCTCGGTGCGGGCCGACACGCCGTCGAGCTTGGCGATGCTGGAGTAGTGATTGTGCAAGATCGCCATGATCTGCAGCGGATGACGTTCACCTGCATGCATCATCCGGCCGAGCAACGTCAACGCCCTGGTGGTGTCGCCGGCATCGATGGCGTCGGTGAAATCCCACGGTGGCACTCCCCCGGCGTCACCGAGGAACGGTTGGATCTGATCGAACGTCAATGTCTGCTCGGCGCCGAAGGTGCTCGTCAACGTGGCGAGGATGCCGTCGAGGCGTCCGGCGTCCTCGCCGAGCCATGCTCCGAGCTGAAAGGCCGCATCGGGCTTGATCCGCAACTCGGCATCTGCGATTCGGTCGACGATCCAGCTCTGGCGATCCTTGGGACCCGACGGCGGTGAGGTGTTGGTGACCGTTCCGACGGCCTTCACGCCATCGGCCAACTTCTTGGGAACACTTCCGCTGTTGATCTCGATCACGAGATCGCACGTGTCGAGCGGATTGCCGAGATAGGCGATCAGCGGGCTCAACTCATCGGCAGTGAAGCGGTCGACACCGCGTGCCACCACCACTCGCTTGTCGGTGAGGAACGAGGGTGTCTGCGCAGCGTCGGCGACCATCCGGAGCTCGTAGTCGTCACCGTCGAACTCGTCGACCATCATCGCCCGGTCGCCGTCGCCGACGAGCTCGGCGACGAGTTCGTGCACTGCTGAGCGCAGAACCGACTCGTCATTACCGCTGAGGAGGTGGGTGGTCATGAGACCTCGATTCTTATCGCGGCCCAGGAGGTCGGCGACAAACGAGCACACAGATCGCGACAGCGATGGCCACGACTCCCCAGCCCACCCACGACCATGGGGCCTCGGGTTCGAGACGGGCACCCAGTGCAGCAACGGTGTCGACCCATCGGGTGCCGAGGCGCGCCGGGAACATCACCAACGGTGCGACCGCCGGAACCACACCCGCCACCAGACCTGCCGGCAACCCGTACAGCATCACGAACCCGGCGACGGGCACAGCGAGCAGGTTGGCGACCACGCTCACCAACGGCAACCGACCGAACACCGACACGCTCGGGATCACGACGCCGAGCTGCGCCCCCAGCGTGATTCCGAGCGGCAGCGCAAGCGGCCCGAACATCGTCAATCGCTGCGCCAGCCACGGCCCAGCGATGCACACGCCGGCCGTCGCTCCGACCGACAACCAGAATCCGATCGACCACGCCAGCATCGGGTCGATCAGCAACAGGGCAGTCACGGCGAGCGCGAGCAGGCGCACCGGACTGCGTTCTCGTCCCGTCGCGTACGCCGTGGCCGAAAGCCCTGCCATCACCCCGGCGCGCAAGATCGACGGTTCGAATCGGGTGAGAGCGACGAACCAGGCGATCACCGCCACGGTCAGCACCCAACGCAGCAGCGGTCGCATCCGCATCAGCAGCGGCCCACATGCCGCCAACACGAACGCCACGTTCTGTCCGGAAACCGCAGTCAAATGCGACAAACCGCTCGCCCGGAAGCGATCGATCATGTCGCGCGGCTGGTCACGGTCGTCGCCGATCACCAGTCCGCGATAGAGCGCACCATCGGGTTCGGGAAGCGCGTCCGCGGCCCGTTCGATCGTGGCGCGCACACGGTTCGATGCCCGAGCGACCGGACCGCCACCATCGACATCGCTCGCCCAGTCGAGATCGAATTCGCCGACCACGTGCTGCCAGGCCACTCGGCGCGCACGTTCGACGTCGAGCGGGCGACGTTCACCTGCGACCAGGATCCACTCGCCTCCCCGCCACGATCGCACCCGTTGCTGTTGGGCGCGGCCCCGAGACCACACCTCGAAGCGTTCGCTCTCGATCTCGACGATCACGCGCGTGCTCGACGGATACGGCTGCGGATCGTCGATCAGGCGCACCGAACCCTCGAACGGCCCGAGTACGTCGGGTGCGAGCTCGGCCCATGCGTCCTGCGAGCGAACAGCGCCGAGCGGGGCCAGCAGCACAACGACGAGCGCAACCCACGGAGATCCGGCAAACGCACCCAGCGCCACACCGACGACCAGACCCACCAGGATCCCGACCGTCAACGAGCCCCCGCGCACCGAGAATGCGATCACGATCGCCAGCACGACGACACCACCATCGGTGACCACCGTCACCGTCTGGTCGGATCGCCACCACCAGCGGGCGTCGGTGCCATAACCTCGGGATCTCGTGACTTCGTTCACCCCCATTCCGCCAGGCGCCCGACCGTCGCCGTCCGAGCCTCCGTCAGGCGCGCCACTCATCGACGGACCCCGCTGGTACCGCTCGCGCCTGCGCACGTGGGGGCCGCTTGCCGCTCTGATCGTGCCGACGATCGTCGGGGCGGTCGCCTACTTCTCGCTGCGGCTGTTCGACACCGCCTGGAGTGGCGCCGTCGGCCTGATCGGCGGAGTGTTCGCCGCCCCAGCGCTGCTGGCTGCAGGCGCGCCGTTCGGCGACCGCGGGGCGTACCCGATCGCGATCGGTGCGTCAGCCGTCCTGTGGCTGCTCGTGGGATTGCTGGCCGCACGTCGAGCGACCCGGAACCCGATGGCGGTGTGGTCCGACTACTGGCGTCACTACGCATGGATGTGTGCCGGCATCTGGGCGGGTGCAGCGATTGCGCTCGTGGTGGCCGCACTGTCGATTTCCGACTCGCTGTTCTGAGGCTGCACGTCGAATTCACGTGGTCACCAGGTCTCGCAACCCGTCGAGTTTCGCCGGGCCGATGCCCGGCACGCGATCGAGATCATCGACGCTCACGAACGGTCCGTTGCGGTCGCGTTCGGTGACGATGGCGTTTGCAGTCGCCGGGCCGACACCCGGAAGTGCCTCGAGTTCGACCGCTGTGGCCACGTTCACGTCGATCGGTCCCACCGGCTGACCGCTGGTCGACGGGGAAACAACCGTCAGCGAGGGTGGAACCTCCTCTCCGACGTTGGGCACGTACACCTTGACACCGTCGCCGACGACTGCGGCAAGGTTCAGCACGTTCCAATCGGCGGTCTCGGTCGGCCCGCCGGCGGCGAGAATCGCATCACGGACGCGGACGTCACCGGTGAGTTCGTAGACACCGGGCTCGACGACGGCGCCAGCCACGTGTACCTGCACGACGACGGGGGCGGTCGAGAGTGGTGCGCTCGACGACGCGGTGTCCGCTGCGATCGTCGTGGTGGTGGTGGCCCGCGGGAGCAATGCCTCCGTCGCCGGCGGCGGAGTGCGGACCAGCCACACCGCACCGGCACAGACGATGATCGTCGCCACGGAGGCGGCGACCAGGCGTGCGACGCCGAACCACTCGACCCATGCGCGGGCGCGTTCGGCGACCGAACGGGGCGGGACGGGCCTCGACAGGGATTCCAACGATCGACCTCCTCGATTCGGCGCAACGCGCGCATCATCACCAGAAGGGAGTCGGTGCTCGAAACGCTACCGCAGGCCCCCGATCACACCACCAGCACCAAGGCGGCGCCCGCTGGGCGATGAGCGAAAAGCCAGCATCCGGGCGCTTGGCTCATCGCCTGCAGGAACCCAGAGCGAGCGATGAGCGAAAAGCCGGCATCCGGGCGTCTCGCTCATCGCTGCGGTGCTGGCCCGTGTCGGCCTCGACGTTTCAGCCGGAGGAAGCTGCGCGCCAGAAGGCGCGGTAGCTCGGATACTCGATCGCCTCGGTGACCCAACCCGAGCGCACCAGTTCGTCGTGCAGTCTGGGAAGGTTGCGCCACGGCACGCCCATGTCGACGTGGTGGGCGAGATGCCAGCCCGTGTTGTACGGCACCATCCAGTACCGGGCGAGCAGACTCTGACGGATGACGTGGGTCGTGAGACGCCGATCCTTCGAGCGAACCATGCCGCCGTGTTCGGCGATCGAGCGGAGCCGATTCGACACCTTCCACAACGTCGACCACGACAGGATCCACACCACGTACGCGAGCGGCCGCATGAACACGATCGATGCACCGAGCATCACCACGTGAACAGCCAGGATCTGCTTGGCCTCGGCCTGCCCACGGCGCAGCGCGTTGAACAGCCCTCGGAAGTTCTTCGACGCACTGTTGCCGGTGGCGTCACGACGAAGCTTGCGCCGCCACGAGTCGCGTGGGATCGGGTACCCCGCGTACAGCCCGACATCCGGTTCGTCCGGTCCCATCTCGTCGCGGTGGTGAGCGAAATGGACCCGGCGATAGGCGAGCATCGCCTGATACGTCGGGTAACCCAGCAGCCAGCGCCCGACGCCGTCATTCATCCGACGATTCGTGAATAGCAGCCGGTGCGCTGCCTCGTGGGCCAGGATGTTCAGACACACGTGGCCGCGCGTCATCAGCACGAGCGCCAGCAGATACGACCACCAGGTGTTGATCCACGCAGCAGCGGCGACGACACCGAACGACTGGACGAGTGCGCCCAGCACGGTGATCGCGTTTCGCACATTGGAGAAGTGGCGCAGGTCGTCGCGCAGCATGCGGGTCGGCTTGGCGCGCTCGTTCAGGCGATCGGTCGGCAGCACATCGGCAAGAACCGATGGATCGGGCACCATCGATCCGGCCACCAGCGGGAGCGTGCGTGATCGATCAGCGGATGACGCAATTGTCGAGGCCATCCGATGATGTTACAGTGCGCGTTCGTGGCGAACAATTCTCGTGTCAACAATCGTCACCGAGCGTTGACCCTGGACTCAACGCTGGAACCGTTGAACACACGCTCGATCGTGCTGTCCGTGCTGCTCGGATCACATCCGCCACGCATGCCGGTCGGCCGGATCCTGGAATTCACGTCGCTGTTCGACCTGGCCGACGGCGCCGTCCGCACAGCACTGTCCCGCATGGTCGCTGCGGGCGAGTTGCTCAACGACGACGGGATCTACCGACTCGCCGGACGGCTCGTGGAACGCCAGGCGCAGCAAGATGCCGGCCGCCATCACCCGCCCAGCGACTGGGACCACACCTGGTGGACCGTGGCGGTGCTGTCGGAACGTCGAACGATGGCCGAACGGCGCAACTTCAGGGCGTGGGCCGTCGGAGCGAGGTTGGGTGAGGTACGTCCGGACCTGTGGCTGCGGCCGGCGAACCTCGCCATCCCCACTGACGTAGCCGATGTGCTCATCACACGCGGCTCGGTCGTCACCGGAGCCGCACAGGAGCTGGTCGCGCAGCTCTGGGATCTCGACGGGCTCCGAGCACGGTCGACACTGCATCGCCGCGCCCTCGATGCAGCAGCAACCCGGCTACGTGATGCAGACGATCGATCGCTGGCCGACGCCTTCACTGCGCTCGCGGGTGCGCAGCAGTTCCTCCGCGTCGAACCACAACTCCCCAGTGGCTTGACCCCGCAGTCCACCGGTGACGAGCTTCGGGTGCGTTATGGCGAGGTAGTCGAGATGTTCGAGACCCGACTGGGCCAGTTCTTCGGCGCGCGCAGCGCCGACCGGTTCAGTACAGCCGCGCCGTGAGCTGTCGGCGATAGTCGCCGGTGCGAGGGTCGGTCGGCCCCATCAACTCGAGGAGATCGACGTACTTCTGCCGGGCGTCATCGTCGTTCTTCACCTGGTCAAGCAGCGCCGTGAGCTGTTCGTCGTAGTCGTCCTGAGGCGCCTCGCCGACACGGGCGAGCGCGGCAACATGGCGGGTTCGATCGGATTCTGGGATACGGGCCAAGAGGGCGAGCGCCTCGTCGTTGTTGCGATCCGCGATCAGCAGCTCGGCGAGCGCTACGATGACGTCTTCGTTGGCCGGTTCGATCGACAGAGCGAGCCGCAAACTGGCTTCGTCGCCGGCTTCCACGAGCTCTTTGACCGCCACCTGCTCCTCGCTCGGCTGCAACGCGTCGACGAAACGTTGCACTTCGTGTTCCGGATACGCCCCGACGAACCCGTCGACGACCGCACCATCGCGCATTGCGTACACCGCAGGGATCGACTGGGCCTGGAACGCCTGGGCGATACCGGGGTTCTCGTCGACGTTGACCTTCGCCAACACGACCTTGCCACCGGTGGCGTCGATCACCTTCTCGATGATCGGACCGAGCGTCTTGCAGGGGCCGCACCACGGCGCCCAGAGGTCGATGACGACGACAACCTCCTTGGACCTGTCGATGACTTCGTTCTGGAATGTGGCGTCGGTGACGTCGATGGCTGCCATGGTGACCAGGCTATCGGCGGCGCATGATGGCGACCGGAAGCGGTGTCGTGAGTACCCTCGGAACGAACATGACCGGACGCACGACGACATGAACGACATCCCAGGCATCGACGTCGAGTCGGTCACGGCGTGGCTGGAAGCAAACGTCGAGGATGTGGCCGGACCGTTCAGGTTCGACGTGATCGCAGGCGGCCACTCCAACCTGACGTTCAGCGTCATCGGCACGAGCGGACACCGGCTCGTGCTCCGTCGGCCGCCGCTCGGTCACGTGCTCGCCAGCGCACACGACATGGGTCGAGAACACCGGATCCTCTCGTCGCTGCAGGGCACCGCCGTTCCCGTTCCGGCCGTCGAGGGCTTCTGCGACGACGTCGCGGTGAACGGCGCACCGTTCTACGTGATGCGATTCGTCGACGGCCATGTGCTGCGCGACCGCGACACCGCCGAGCGCACGCTGTCCGAGCAGGCACGCGGCAACGCCAGCCGTTCGATCGTCGACACGATGGCTGCCATCCACGCCGTCGACATCGAGGCTGTCGGGCTCGACGAACTCGGACGCCACGAGGGCTACATCGAGCGTCAGCTCAAGCGCTGGTACGGCCAATGGAATCAGGGCAAGACCCGCGAGCTGCCCGCCGTCGACCGCGTGTACGAAGGCTTGCTGGAGCGCATTCCCGAACAGGGCCCGGCAACGATCGTGCACGGCGACTACCGACTCGACAACTCGATGGTCGACAGCGACGGCAACGTGATCGCCGTGCTCGACTGGGAGATCTGCACGCTCGGCGATCCGCTCGCCGACCTCGGACTCCTCCAGGTGTACTGGAACGGGCCCGACGACGACGCCGGTGCGTGGAGCGGCACGTCGACATCGGCGCCCGGGTTCTGGAATCGACGCGAGCTCGCCGAGCGTTACGCCGAGGTGTCGGGACGGGACATCTCGCAGCTCGACTTCTACGTTGCGTTCGCTTTCTGGAAGCTGGCGTGCATCATCGAGGGCGTCTACTCGCGCTATCTCGGCGGTGCCCTCGGCGAACGCCCACCTGCCGAGCTGGCTCCGTTCAAACTGCAGGTCGAGAACGCCGCTGCGACGGCCGAGAAGTACCTGGATGCCTTGACGTGATCGATCCGCAGGGGGCGTTCGAATGGCTCGTCGACGAGCCGATGCTCCATGAGCCGCTTCTCGTGGTGATGCTCACCGGATGGATCGACGCCGCCGGCGCAGCTGCCGCTGCGGCCGACGCCCTGTCGAAGGAGTGCGAGACGAGTCCGATCCTGCGTTTCGACGACGACACGTTCATCGACTTCCGTGCCCGTCGACCGGTGATGGAGCTTCGCGACGGCATCAACACCGACCTGGTGTGGTCCACCATCGAGCTCCGTGCCGGGCGTTCGAGTTCGGGACGAGACGTACTGGTGCTGACAGGACCCGAACCCGACATGGCCTGGCACCGGTTCGCACGGGCAGTCAGTGACATCTCGGTCGAGCTCGGCGTCACCAAGATGGTGGCCTTCGGCGCCTATCCGTTCGCTGCCCCCCACACCCGAACGCCGCGGCTGTCGTGTTCGTCGCCATCGACCGAGGTGCTGGCCAACGTCACGTTCGCCCGGAGCTCGGTGGATGTGCCGGCCGGGATGGCAGCGGCGCTCGAACACGCGCTGCACGCCCGCCGCATCCCCGCCCTCGGGATCTGGGTGCAGGTGCCGCACTACGTGGTCGCCATGCCGTATCCCGCCGCATCGGTCGCGCTGCTCGATGGTCTCACCGAGGTCACCGGCATGGAGGTTGCCGCCAACAACCTGCGTACGGCCGTTGGCCAACAACGCGAGCGGATAGATGCGAGCATCGACGGCAACCCCGAACATCTCAGCATGCTGCGACAGCTCGAAGAGCTCTACGACGCGTCGGTCGATGGCGACGTCACCCCGGGTCCGGCGATGGAGATGCGCTCCGGCGACGAACTCGCCGATGAAATTCAGGCGTTCCTGCGCGACCAGGACTGACCACCAACAACCCGGCTACGGTCGAGCGTCATGAAGGTCGACGGAAACATCGGAATGGACCTGCGCAGCGTGGCGCACCGGGCTCGCGAGGTCGAAGCTGCCGGATATTCGGGCGCCTGGACGGCGGAGACGTCGCACGACCCGTTCCTGCCCTTGCTGTTGGCGGCCGAGCACACCGAGACGCTCGAGATCGGCACGTCGATCGCCGTGGCGTTCGCCCGCAATCCGATGACGTTGGCGAACACGGCATGGGACCTGCAGGCCTACTCACAGGGCCGCTTCATCCTCGGCCTGGGGAGCCAGATCAAGCCGCACATCACCAAACGCTTCTCGATGGAGTGGAGCCATCCGGCCTCACGGATGCGCGAGATGGTCATGGCGATGCGGGCCATCTGGAACACGTGGCTCACCGGTGAGAAGCTCGACTTCCGAGGCGAGTTCTACACCCACACCCTGATGACGCCGTTCTTCACACCGCCGGCATCCGACCTCGACGGCTTCGGCCCGCCCAAGGTGTTCCTGGCCGGTGTCGGCGAGCTGATGACCGAAGTCGCCGGCGAGGTCTGTGACGGGTTCCTCTGTCACGGCTTCACGACCGAGAAGTACCTCCGCGAGGTCACGATCCCAGCGCTCGAGCGCGGACGAGCGAAGGTCGGCAAGACGATGGAGGGTTTCGAGATCGTCGGCCCGTCGTTCGTCGTCACGGGCAACGATGATGAAGAGATCGAGGCGGCTGCCACCGGTACCCGTCAGCAGATCGCGTTCTACGGCTCGACGCCGGCGTACCGCAACGTGTTGGAGATCCACGGCTGGGGCGGTCTCCAGGACGAGCTGAACACCCTGTCGAAGCAGGGCGAATGGGCGAAGATGGGAACGCTCATCGACGACGAGATCCTCAATACGTTCGCGGTCGTCGGCAGCCCGGAGGACCTCGCCCCCGAGCTGTCGCAACGGTACGGCGACGTGATCCAGCGCATCAGCTTCTACGCCCCGTACGCGAGCGACCCCGATCGCTGGGCCGCCGTGATGGCCGCCCTCCAAGCCGCCTGATCCACGCACACCCCCACCCGAAGCGATGAGCCAACCGCCCGAGTAGCGGCGTCTCGCTCATCGCTGCGGTGAACATCCGCTGAGCGATGAGCCAACCGCCCAAATAGCGGCGTCTCGCTCATCGCTGACGGTCCGGATCCGGTCCGGCGAGATCAGTGCGCGTGGGCGACGGTGGCGGCGCGACGGCGGAGACTGCCGCCTCCGATGTACGCCACGATGAAGAAGCACGCTGACGTCAACACGATCGTGGGGCCGGACGCGACATCGAGGTGGTAGCTGGCGTTCATGCCGACGAACCCGCTGACCGCTCCGATCACTCCGGACAGCCCCAACATCTTGGAGAAGCTGTCGGTGAGCATCCGCGCCACCACCGCCGGCACCACCAGCGTCGCGGCGATCAGCGTCACGCCCATCACGTTCATCGTGGCCAGCACCGTCGCTGACAGCACCACCATCAACAGCGCATCGATCCACGCGGTGCGCACGCCGGTGGCGGCCGCAACCTGCGTGTCGAACGTGGTGAACAACAACTGACGGTAGAAGAAGAACCCCACCGCCACCGTGGCCAGCGCGACACCGACGATCAACCACACGTCGGCCGTGGTCACACCCAATACGTTGCCGAACAGCAACGCGTCGGCGTTGCGACCCGGCGACCCGTACAACTGCACGAGCGCGAGTCCGAGCGCGAACGAGGCCGTGGTCACCACCCCGATCGCAGCGTCCGAGCCGATCGGGCGACGCCGCACGATCCCGCCGACCGCCAATGCAGTGACCACGCCCCAGATGCCGGCGCCGAGGAACAGGTTGACGCCCACGAGTCCGGCCACGGCGTAGCCGCCGAAGATCGAATGCGACAGGCCATGACCGATGTAACTCATGTTGCGCAGCACGACGTAACAGCCGACGACCCCGCAGAGTGCACCGGCGATCGTGGCGACGTAGATGCCGTTGCGGAAGAACTCGAACTCGAACGGTCGGAGCAACTCGCTCCAACTCATGCGCTTGCTCCCCCACCTGTGGTGCCCGTGCGACGCAGCGGGGTCACATTCGAGCCGAGCGGTGCGTCGACGACGACTCGCATGCCGCCGTGTTCGAGCACCTCCATCGGCGAGCCGTACGTCCGCTCCAGCACGTCTGGCACGAGGACCTGGTCCGGACGGCCCGCACCGATCACCGAGCGGTTGAGACACACCACGGTCGGCAGGTGCGCCGCGATGCCGTTGAGGTCGTGCGTGGTCAGCACGATCGTGAGGCCGTCGGAGTTCAGCTCGTCGAGCAGGTGGAGCACATCGTGGCGGGTTCGTACGTCGAGACCGGACGTGGGCTCGTCGAGGAAGATCACCTGCGCGTTGGTGAACAATGCCCGTGCGAGGAACACCCGCTGCTGCTGGCCGCCGGAGAGCTCGCGGATGTGGCGGTTGCCGAGGCCGTGCATGCCCAGTCGATCGAGCACGTCGGCGATCTCCGTGCGCTCTGTGCGCGTCATCCACGGCATCCGCAAGCCACGCGCCCTCGCCATGCCGACGCACTCGGCGACGGTGACCGGGAAGTTCCAGTCGATGGTCTCGACCTGTGGCACCAGACCCACAGCGAGTCCGGGGGCTCGCCGCACGCTTCCGGAGACCGGAGCAACGGTACCGAGCATCGCTTTGAGCAGGGTCGACTTGCCCGACCCCGACGGTCCGACGATGCCGACGAGGTCGCCAGGCTCGATGGTGAGGTCGACGTCGATCAGCACCGGAGGGCCGCCGCCGTAGTTGACGGTGAGATCGTCGACGACGATCAGTCCGCCAGCGGCGCTGGCCGCGACCCCTTCACGCGGCGTCATTGCGGGTACCGAGCCCTGTCGATCGCCACGTTGCGCACTGCGAACTCGCTGAGCGCCGTGGCGTCGCCGCCGAGCGCCTCGGTCATGGTGACGAAGTTGAACTTCATCAGCCCGAGCCACGAGTGGTTCTCGTCGCCCGGAGCGTCGGGAAGGTCGTCATCTCGGAGATCGTCGACGTAGACGGCGCCGGTCTCCTCGGCGATCTGTTCGAGGATCGGTGATGGAAACACCTCGGAGCCGAAGATGGCGGGAACCTGCTCGGTTTCGATCTGCTCGATCAAGTTCACGACGTCGGCGGGCGTCGGGTCGCCGAAGTCCGCCGGTTGTACGGCGCCGATCACATTCCAGCCGTAGGAGTCGGCGAAATAGGCGTACGCGTCGTGATAGGTCACGAGCTTGCGCTGATCCTCGGGAATGGTGTCGAACGCTTCACGGATCGCCACGTCGAACTCGTCGACGAGCGCGAGGAACTCCGCGTGGTTGGCGGTCATCTGCTCGGTGCATGCAGGCACCTCGGCCACCATCGTGTCGAGGATGATGTCGGCGTATACCTTGACCAAGGTGGGATCGGTCCACAGGTGCGGATTGGGCTTGCCGCCGTCCTCGGGGAACGAGAAGTCGTACTTGTACAACTCGGGTGTGATCGTCAGGTCGCCGAGCTCGATGATCTGCACGCCGTCGGCGACGTTGGTCTCGGCAAGCGCTTTGGTGGGCTCTTCGAGCTGCAGCCCGTTGATGAACACCACATCGGCGGTCGTCATCAGCTCTGCAGCCGAGGGAGGTGGCTCGAACGTGTGCGAGTTGGTTCCTTCGGGCACGATGCCGACGATTTCGGCACAGTCTCCGATCACGTTCGCGGCGATCGACGTGATCGGGGCCACGGTCGTGACGACCTGGAAGCCGGATGCAGATTCGGTCGCTTCGCCCCCGTCGGTGGAGTCGTCAGAAGCGGCGCCGTCGCTCCCGCATGCACCGGCAACGAGAGCGAGAGCGGCAGCGCTAGCGACTACACGACGAGTTGAAGTTGACCGCATCATCATGATCGACCTTAGTTGCGACCTGTTCGCAAATACAGTCGTGCTCCGAATTCCTTCGATCAGGGTCTTCGAGCAGCGCGAGGCGTCGCTCCGACGGCATGGGTAGGGTCGCAACATGCCCGCTCATCGCTGGAACGACACCGTGCTCGTCACCGGACGCATCGATGCCGCCCGTGCTGTCGAACTCGAGCGAATCGCCGAGTCGGGCGGCTGCGTGCTCCTCGCCATCGAGCCCGACGACGACATCGCCGCCGCCATCGCCGGCGTCGCGGTGGCTGCTGATCTCCCCCGCACCGAATGGTTCGTCACCCTGGCCGACAACGCTGCTTCGGCCCGTCTCGACGGTGAAGTACCGGTCACGTCGCAGCTACGAACCTTGGCGCCCATCGACGGTGGCATCACCGTTGCTGCCACGACCAGCGTGCGCTTCGTCCACCATCCGACCATCGCCGTACGCCAGATCGGCGCCGGTCGCATCGTCACCACCGGCATCGCCGACCTCGATGCGCTGCAGCGCCACCCGACCCTCGGTCCCTTCGTCGGCCGCCTCCTCATGCCGGCAACACCGACCCGCAGCACCGATTTCGGAGTGGGCGTCGTGGGATACGGGCCGTTCGGTGCAATGGGATACCTCCACGGTCTCGCCGCCACCGAGACCGACGGGTTGGCGCTCGTGGCTGCTGCCGACTCCGTGAGCGAGCGCCTGGTTGCTGCTCGGGCCGACTTTCCCGACCTCGTCGCACACGATTCCGCCGACGCCCTCGCCGACGACCCTGCGGTCGACATCGCGATCATCGCCACACCGCCCGTACTGCACGCACAGCTCGCTCTCCAGCTCCTTCGCGCCGGCAAGCACGTCGTGATCGAGAAGCCGATGTGTTTGCGCAAGCAGGACGCCGACGCCATCATCGCCACCGCCGCCGAACACGACCGCGTGGTCACCGTCCACCAGAGCCGTCGCTGGGATCGCGACTGGCTGGCCGTACGTCATGTGATCGGGAGCGGCGACATCGGCGAGGTGTTCAACACCGAGACATTCGTCGGAGGTTTCGAGCACCCGTGTCGCGCCTGGCACTCCGAGGAGTCGATCTCGGGTGGAGCGATCTACGACTGGGGTTCGCATCACGTCGACTGGATCTTGCAGCTCTACGGATCGTCACCGGCCCGGGTGCTGTGCAGCGCCCACACCCGCGTGTGGCACGACACCACCAACGCCGACCAACTCAGCCTGTGGATGCAGTGGGACGACGGCCGCGAAGCCACCTTCCGCCAGAGCGACGTGTGTGCGATCCGCCGGCCCAAGTTCCACATCGAGGGCACCAAGGGCACGATCGAGGGCCACTATCACCCACTCGTGAACGACCGGGTCGTTCCCGGCCGTGGTCATGTGGCCGACGTCTCACACCACGCCGAGGTGCCCGTCGACCTCACCGTCGGCATCTACGACGGCGCATTCGGCGTGCGCCAGACCACGGTGGCTCCCGCACCGAACCCGGGCTGGGGCTTCCACCTCAATCTCGCCGACCACCTCCTGCTCGGTGAGCCACTCGCCGTGCGTCCCGAGGAATCGCGTGACGTCGTCGCCGTACTCGAGGCCGGCCAGCGGTCGGGCGAGAACGGCGGCGAACTCGTCGAGATCGGGTGATGATCCACGACGCGGCACCGGTGCGCATCGGCGTCATCGGTGGGCGATCGATGGTCGCCACCCGGGCGGTGATGCCCGCCGTCGACGCCTCCGATCTCGCCGAACTGGTGGCTGTGTCGTCACTCGGTGGCCCGGTGCCCGACCCGTGGGACCACCTGTCGGTGGGCACGTACGACGACGTACTCGCGCACCCGGACGTCGAGGCGGTCTACATTCCGCTGCCGAACGGGATGCACCGCGAGTGGGTCGAGCGAGTCGCTGCCGCGGGCAAGCACGTGCTCTGCGAGAAGCCGATCGCGTCGACGGTCGCCGACGCGGCCGCAATGTCTGCTGCGTGCGATGCGGCCGGCGTGATCCTGGCGGAAGCGTGGATGACGCCGTTCGACGCTCGTTGGCGCGCTGCCATGGATGCCGTGCGTGAGGGTCGGCTCGGCACGGTCATCGACGTCGATTCGTCGTTCACGTTCACGATCGGCCCGGAGGCGAGCGAGAACTACCGGTGGTCGGCCGATCAGGGTGGCGGCGCCCTGCTCGATGTCGGCATCTACTGCCTCGGGCCGATCGTCGACGTGTGGGGAGCCGCTCCTGACATGGTCGACGCAACCGCGTTGTGGCACACCACGGGCGTCGACGCCCGCACCGAGGCAACGCTGTCATGGGCCGATGGACGTGAGGCGCGCATCCGGTGTTCGTTCGTCGACGCCGAAGAGCAGCGCATCGAGATCATCGGCGACCAGGCATCTCTGATCATCGAATCCGACGCGCACACCGGCGGCGAGCAGGCCCGTGGGTTCCTCGTGGTCGGATCCGATGGTCGGATCTCGACGACGCCGGTGACCTGGTCGGATCCGTATCTGGGTATGGTCGATGCGTTCGCCCGGGCCGTCCGGGGCGACGCACCCTGGCCGCGACCCATGACATCGACCCTCGAACTGCTCAGCCTCATCGAGCAGATCGCGAAAGCGAGTCGGGGCGACGAGGCAGACCGATGACTGGTGAGATCACGGGCATCGAGCCACGCCACGAATGGCACGTACTGGCTTCGGGAGTCGAACTCCATGGCGTGCACTGGGACCCTCCCGCAGCGGCCCTCCTGAGTGCGTCGTCCGGCGACGAACCCGTACCGTTCCTCCTCGTACACGGCCTCGCGTCGAATGCCCGCATGTGGGACGGGGTCGCCCAGCACCTGGCGCAGCGCGGGCATCGGGTGGTCGCCGTCGACCAGCGTGGCCACGGCCGCTCGTCGAAACCCGATGACGGATACGACATGGCCACCGTCGCCAACGATCTCCGCCTGCTGCTCGACGTGCTCGGCTGGGAACACCCCGTCGTCGCCGGTCAGTCGTGGGGCGGCAACGTCGTGCTCGAACTCGCCTGGGCCCATCCGGGCTCGGTCTCGATGATCGCCTGTGTCGACGGTGGGTTCATCGACCTCGTCGGCCGTTTCCCCGACTGGGAAGACGCGGCGACCACGCTTGCTCCGCCACGTCTCGCCGGCACACCGTTGACCGACATCGCTCGGTGGCTCGAGACGTCGGCTGCCGACTGGCCGGAAGCCGGACGGCAGGGAACGCTCGCCAACTTCGAGGTCCGTGACGATGGCACGATCGCCCCGTGGCTCACCTTCGACCGGCATCTCACCGTGCTGCGCGGATTGTGGGAACACCAGCCGTCGAGCCGTTACCCAGGAGTGGCGATCCCGACGTTGCTGATCGCCGCCGACAACGGTGACGTCGCCTGGAGCGCGTCCAAGCACGACGCCGTCGATCATGCGCTCACGCTGCTCCCCCAGGGACGGGCCGTCTGGTTCAGCCCCGCCCACCACGACGTGCACGCACAGCAGCCCGACGCGGTCGGCGACCTGCTGCTGCAGGCCGCGACCGATCCGACATTCTTCCCATCGACCGCCATGCCGACGGAGCCCACGTGACCACCACCCCCCGCCTTCTTGCGATCATGGGCTCGGGCGAAACAGCCCCCACCATGAACGCCCCTCACCGTGCGATCTTCGAGCGTCTCGGCTCCGATACCGATGCGGTGCTCCTCGACACCCCGTTCGGGTTCCAGGAGAACGCTCCGATCCTGGCGGCGAAGGCAATCGAGTACTTCCGCGATGCGATCGGTCGGCCGGTCGAGGCGGCGGGGCTCACACGCACCGACACGGGCGACACGGTGGCAGTCGAGCGTGGCGTCGCAAAGGTGCGCGCGGCGAACTGGGTGTTCGCCGGGCCTGGCAGCCCCACGTTCGCGCTGGATCAATGGAAGAACACCGCGGTCCCCGATGCGCTCGCCGACAAGCTGCGCTCGGGCGGTGCGGTCGTGTTCTCGTCGGCTGCGGCGCTCACGCTCGGCAAGGCGACTGTTCCGGTGTACGAGATCTACAAGGTCGGTGTCGACCCGTATTGGTTGGACGGCCTCGACGTGCTGGCCGAAGTGGGCCTCGACGTGGCCGTGATCCCCCACTACGACAACGCCGAGGGCGGCAACCACGACACGCGCTTCTGTTATCTGGGTGAGCGACGCCTCGCCATGCTGGAGCCCACGCTGCCCGACGGCTGCTTCGTCATGGGCATCGACGAGCACACCGGCGTGGTGATGGATCTCGATGCCGACACCGCCGAGATCGTCGGCAAGGGCGCCGTCACGCTTCGGCGCAACGGCGTGTCGGTGCGTCTCGAGTCCGGCCAGACCGTCCCCATCGACACCCTCCGCTCCGCCGGCACCAGTCAGCAGGGGTCAGACATCGGCAGTTCCGATGTCTCCAGCGCCAGCGCTCCGGGGTCAGACCTCGGTCTGACCCCTGGCCAAAGCGTGAGCGGCAAAGGACGAGGAGCAACCACGCCCGAAGTCATCGACTCGCTCGCCAGCGCCGCCAAGATCCACGAAGCAGCGTTCGGTTCGGCGCTCGACGCACGCGACGCCGACGCGGCCGTTGCGGCGGTCCTGGAACTCGAGTCGGCGATCACCGAGTGGTCGCGCGACACGTTGCAGTCCGATGATGTCGATCGTGCCCGTGCGGCGCTGCGGTCGATGATCGTGCGTCTCGGCGCAGCGGCAACGGACGGTGTCCGTGACGTGCGCGAGGTGCTCGGTCCGGTCGTCGAAGCCGCACTGGCGGCACGGGTGGTGGCACGCTCCGAGAAGGCGTTCGCCGTGTCCGATGCGATTCGTGACGAGCTGGCCGCAGCAGGGATCGAGGTCCGCGACACGCCCGACGGTGTCGAATGGTTGGTGACACGTGGTGGGTGAATTCATCCACGGGCAGGACGCCGATCTGCACGGCCACTGCTAGGTTCCGACAGATTCTCGCCGAGAGCGGTCGTGCCGCAATCTCCCTGGTGGATGTCACCAAGCACTTCGACGGCTCGCTCACGACCGCGGTCGATGGCCTGTCGTTCGAGGTCGCGACCGGGGAGATCGTTGCACTCGTCGGTCCGTCCGGATGCGGCAAGACCACCACGCTCAAGATGATCAACCGACTCGTGGAGCCGACGTCGGGCACGATCATGGTGCTGGGCGCCGACCAGGGGTCGCTGCCGGCCCATGAACTCCGGCGGAGCATCGGGTACGTGATCCAGCAGATCGGCCTGTTCCCCCATCGAACGGTGCGACGGAACATCGGGGTGGTGCCCGAGTTGATCGGTTGGGACCGCGAGCGGATCGATGCTCGCTGCGACGAACTCGCCGATCTCGTGGGGCTCGAGCGCGACCTGCTCGATCGATATCCGGCGGCGCTGTCGGGTGGACAGCAGCAGCGCGCCGGCGTGGCGCGGGCGCTTGCAGCCGATCCTCCGATCCTGCTGATGGACGAGCCGTACAGCGCGGTCGATCCGATCGTGCGGGCCCGGCTCCAGGACGACCTGTTGGCGCTGCAGGACACCGTGCACAAGACGATCGTCATCGTGACCCACGACATCGACGAGGCGATCAAGCTCGCCGATCGCGTGGCGGTCATGAACGTCGGCGGGATTCTCGAACAGTTCGCCACGCCCGACGAGCTCCTCGATGCTCCTGCCAACGAGTTCGTCGCGTCGTTCCTCGGGCGCGAGCGGGGTCTACGCAGGCTGGCGTTGCGCAAGGTTGCCGACGTCACCCCGATCGCCGGGCCGTCGGTGACGCCCGGGGCGTCGCTGTCCGCTGCCCTCTCGGTGATGGACGACTTCGCCACGACGTGGGTGGCCGTCGCCGAGGCCGAGGTGCTGCACGGCTGGCTCAGCCGGGAAACCGTCGAGGGTGCCCTCGATCCCGGTGACCCCGGCTCCACGGTCGGCGATCTGCCGCTGCGCCCGTTCGGTTCACGCGTGTCGCCGACGACCCCATTGCGTGAGGCGCTCGATGTGATCGTCAATGCCCATTCCCGGATGGCCGTGGTCATCGAACGTGACGGCGATCGCGATCGGTATCTGGGGATGATCACGATCGACGAGGTGGCGGGAGGCCTCGAGTCGTGATCGCCGACGAACGCCGCTCGCTGATCTGGTGGGCATGGGTCGGCGATCACCTCGACGACATCTGGCAGCGCACCGTCGAACACGTGCAGATCGCGCTCATTGCGATCGTGGTCGGATGCCTGCTCTCGTTCGTGCTGTCGGTGATCGCCGTTCGGTTCCGATGGACGTTCAAACCGATCACGCGAGTCGGGTCGATCCTCTACACCATCCCGAGCCTTGCGTTGTTCGGCCTCCTGATCCCATTCACCGGCTTGGGCCTGTTGACCGCCGAGATCGCCCTCGTGAGCTACACCATCTTCATCTTGGTCTCGAACACCGTGGCCGGTCTCGACGCAGTTCCGGCGGCGGTGAAGGACGCTGCCGACGCCATGGGATACACGTGGTGGCGCCGGCTGCTCACCGTCGAGTTCCCGCTCGCGCTCCCCACCGTGATCGCAGGTCTGCGAATCGCGTCGGTGACCGTGATCGGCCTGGTCACCGTTGCCGCGCTCATCGGCAACGGTGGGTACGGCGCACTGATCAACGACGGCCTGCAGCGAAGCTTCCCGACGCCGATCGTGATCGGTTCGGTGTTGTCGGTCGCGTTCGCCCTGCTGGTCGATGGCCTCCTCGCGCTTGCCCTCTGGGCGCTCACCCCGTGGCGGCGACACGCGTGAACACGATCAGCGGAGCAATCGACTTCTTGTCGACGGCCGAGAACTGGACGGGTCCGCGTGGAATCTTCGCTCGGACCTGGGCTCAGATCTGGATCTCGCTGGTCGCCATGGCGATCGCAGCAGCGATTGCCATACCTGGGTCGGTGTGGCTCGCTCATCGGCGCAGAGTGCCGAATCTCTCGGTGGCGATGGTGAACCTCGGGCGGGCGATCCCGTCGTTTGCGATCATCGTGCTGATCTTCCCGTTCAGCATCCGGTTCGGATTCGGCCTCGGCTTCTGGCCGACGTGCGTCGCCCTCGTGATCATCGGCGTCCCGCCGATGTTCACCAACGCCTACGCCGGCATTTCGAGTACGCCACGCGACATGGTCGAGGCCGCGTCCGGCATCGGCATGACGGACCACCAGGTACTCCGCAAGGTGGAGCTCCCGGTCTCGTTGCCGCTGCTGATCACCGGGGTCCGGATCGCGGCGGTGACGATCGTGGCGACGGCAACCCTCGGTGCGATCGTCGGCTACGACTGTTTGGGCACCTACATCGTCTCCGGGCTGCGGCGAGGCGAGAGCGGCAGACCGGAGGTGCTGGTGGGCGCGGTACTCGTAGCCGCGCTCGCGCTCGGTGTCGATCTGTTTCTCGACCGCCTCGAACGGGCAGTGTCGCCCTGGAATAGGTGACGAGTGATCGGCGTTCTCTACTCCGATCCGATCGCACACCCTGAATCGAGGCCCCGATGACCATCCGACGCGCAATTCTTCTCGCCATCGCAGCGCTCGCGCTGTCGGCGCCGCTGGCAGCGTGTGGCAGCGACGACACTTCGACCGACGCGACCGCTGGCGAACCGACCGGCGCCACCACGGCCGAGCCGACCGGGAGCGTGCCCGATGGGCCGACGATCAGCATCGGTGCCCAGGACTTCGGCGAGAGCGCTGTGCTCGCCGCGATCTACGGCCAAGCCCTGGAAGCTGCCGGCTATCCGGTGTCGCAAGAGGCGCTCGGCGGATTTCGTGACCTCGTGTTCTCGACGTTCGAATCGGGCGACATCAACTTCACGCCCGAGTACGCCGCTTCTGCGCTCGAGTTCCTCAACGACTTCGCCGGTGAGGCCACCAGCGACGCTGCTGCCACCGTCGCTCTCCTGCAGACGCAGCTCGACTCGCGTGGTCTGGTTGCCTTCGAACCATCACCTGCCGTCGACTCGAACTCGTTCGTGGTCACAGCCGAAACCGCAGAGGAGCTCGGCCTCGAGAACGTCAGCGACCTCACCGCCGATCTCCGTCTCGGCGGACCGGCCGACTGCCCCGACAACGCGTCGTGCCTGCCGGGTCTGTTGTCGACCTACGACCTCGATCTCTCGGCCAACTTCACTCCCCTCGACGGCGGCGGCCCACTGACCGTTGCCGCACTCGACGGCGGCGAGATCGATGTGGCGATCCTGTTCTCCACCGACGGCACCATCGCCGACAAGGGCTGGGTGGTGCTGAACGACGACCAGGGCCTCATCAACGCCGACAACATCGTTCCGATCGGTTCGCAGGAACTGGTCGACACCTACGGCGACGCGCTCACGACGCTGATCAACCGAATCAGCGCCAGCCTCGACACCGCAGAACTCACCGAGTTGAACCGTCGCGTCGGAATCGAACTCGAGGATGCCGACGCCGTGGCACTGTCGTGGCTCGAGGCCGAGGGTCTGGTCAGCTGATCGACCGCGTCACCCCCAGGAGGAAGGCTCGCACGTTGTCGCCGATGGCGTCGACGTCGTAGCCACCTTCCTGCAGCACCACCGTCGGTAGGGCGAGCTGGGCCACCAGCTGACCCTGTGCACGGAAACCGTCGGTGGTGATCGCCAGATCGGAGATCGGGTCGTTGTGGAACGTGTCGACGCCGAGCGACACGATCACGATGCTCGAGCCGAATGCAGCGATCGCCTCGCATGCCGTACCGAGCGCGGCGAGGTAGGCGGCGTCGTCGGTCCCGGCGGGAAGTGGCACATTGAGGTTCGTCCCCGCTCCCCTGCCCGCTCCGATCTCGTCGGCGAAGCCCGACACGTACGGGTACGCCCGCGTCGGATCGCCGTGCAACGACACGTACTGGACGTCGTCGCGGCGGTAGAAGATCTGCTGAGTGCCGTTTCCGTGGTGGTAGTCGACGTCGAGCACCGTCACCTTCGATCCGGTCGTGGACGCGACGTGGTGCGCAGCGATCGCGGCATTGTTGAAGAAGCAGTACCCGCCATACAGGGCGGTCGGCGCATGGTGACCCGGCGGTCGGCACAGCCCATACACATTCGAGTCGCCGGCCAGGACCGCCGTCGTCGCCGTCAATGCGATGTCGACCGCCGATCGAGCGGCATCGAACGTGCCCTCGGTGAGCGGCGTGGTGGTCTCGAAGCACCAGCGACCGAGTTCGTGCTCGACGAGCGAACGCGAAGGAAACGGTCCGACACCGTCGAGGAGCCCGGGCATGGCGAACACGTCGGGGACCACGTCGTGCGTGCCGGGGCGTCTGACCTGATAGTCGGCCCACGCACGAGCCAGGAACTCGACGAGTCCGCGATCATGGACCGCGGCGATCGGAGGGGTGCCCCACTCGTCGGGTTCGACGAGTCGGAAGCGCTCATCGTCGGCAAGTGTGTCGCGAATCGCGTCGGCACGACCGGGGTGCTCGAACGGAGGCTGCAACCCCGACGACTCGATCTCGGCCATCGGCGAATGGCCGCGGTGACGGTCGGATGCGACGACCTGCATCGATCAGCGTATGCCGGCGCGGTGCAACGCCTCAGCCCGTAACGGTTCCTCGAGCACCGCCGCGAGCGCCACTTCGAGGGCAACCTGCGAACTCGACTGATACAGCTCCCAGTCGATGGTTCCCTGCGCCCAGCGTTCGAGGCCGCGCATCCATGACACGAAGATGTGCCACGCCAGACGATCGACATTGCAGTGATCGACGAGCAGGCCAGCGGCCTGCGCCTTGGCGAGATCGACTTCGATCGCCGCAACGATGCGCTCACCCAGGGCGCCCATGCGTGGAGAGTCCGGTACCGACTTGAGGGTGGCGATCACGGGCTGCCAGACGTGCGTTCGGGCGTCGATGGTCTCGTCGAGTGCGGCGAACAACACGCGTGTGGTGTCGATCGGTCTGGCTGCCGGCTGCTCGTCGAGTTCGAACTCCAACTGGTCGAGCCCACTGCTCACGAACGCCACCAGCACGCCGTCTCGGTCGGTGAACTGGTTGTACAGCGTCGCCACCGCCACACCCGCACGGTCGGCCAGCTTGCGCATGGTCAGGCCGTCGAGTCCGTCGACGGCGATGATCTCACCGACGGCGACCAGGATTTCGGCTCGCGTGCGCTGCTGCCTCGACTCCCACCCGTGACTCATGGTGCTGCGAGCTTACGACGTGAGCGCAGTGACCTCGTGGTCGACCACGGTTTGACTCCTCCGGCCGGGCGTGGTCTGATCGCCCCATGACCCGTCTCGGCTACCAGATCCCCAACTTCACCTATCCCGGCGTCGGCCCTGCCGACCTCTTCGACGCCGTTGCGTATCAGGCGAAGGAAGCAGACTCGTCAGGCTTCGACACGGTGCTGGTGATGGATCACTTCTACCAACTCCCGATGCTCGGCGATCCGGACAACTTCATGCTCGAGTGCTATTCGCTGCTGTCGGCGCTGGCACGTGAGACCAAGCACGTTCGCCTGAGTGCACTCGTAACGGGCAACACGTACCGCAACCCGGCCGTGCTCGCGAAGACGGTCACCACCCTCGACATCGTGTCGGAGGGTCGCGCCCAGCTCGGGATCGGTGCCGGGTGGTTCGAGCTCGAACACGACGCGTTCGGCATCGAGTTCGGCACGTTCACCGACCGTTTCGAGAAGCTGGAGGAAGCGCTGCAGATCATCATCCCGATGCTGCGCGGCGAGCGGCCGACCCTCGACGGCGAGCGGTACACGGCCCGGAACGCAATGAACGAGCCGCCCTCCGTGAGCCGCATCCCGGTGATGATCGGCGGTGGCGGCGAGAAGAAGACCCTGCGGATGGTTGCCCAGTACGCCGACGAATCGAACCTCATCTGCGCGCCGGCCGAACTCCAACGCAAGCTCGACGCACTGGCCCAGCACTGCGAGCAGCTCGGTCGGGATCGCTCGGAGATCACCGTGTCGTGGCAGAAGACCGCCTGCATCGCCCCCAGCACCGAAGAGGCCATGGCCGACCTCGCCGCCTACTTCCAGCGCCGAGGCATCGATCTGGCATCGATGCCCGAGCACGAGCGCGACGGATGGCTCGGCAACTTCATCTGGGGCAACCCCGACAGCGTCGGCGAGCAGTTCGCTGCCCAGCTGCAACCCGGCATCGACGGCTTCACGATCAACATGCCCGCCAACGGCCACGTCGAGGGCCGAGTCGAACTCCTGGGCAACACGCTCTCGCCGCTGATCCGATAGGCCCACACGTCGTGGCGACGAGTCGGATGAGCGCCGGCATCGTGCTGTACCGGCACGGTGCCGTCGGAAACGTCGAGGTGCTGCTGGGGCACATGGGCGGACCGTACTGGGCGCGCAAAGATGCTGGAGCCTGGACGATCCCGAAGGGCGAGGTCGAGCCGGGCGAGGATCTGCTCGCCGTTGCTCAGCGCGAGTTCCACGAGGAACTCGGGGTGCCCGTCCCCCCGGGAGAGTTCACCGATCTGGGGGAGATCCGACAGTCTGGCGGCAAGACCGTGCGAGCATGGGCGGTGCACGGTGATCTGGATGCAGCTGCGATCGTCAGCAACAGCTTCGAACTCGAGTGGCCGCCGAAGTCGGGCCGGGTCCAGACGTTCCCCGAGATCGACCGTGCGGGCTGGTTCGCGTTGGAGGCGGCTCGCTCACTGATCGTGCAGGGCCAACGGCTGCTGCTCGATCGACTTCCGACCGGCATCTGACAACTCTGCGACACCGTGCAGTCAGACTGATCGACGAGGTCGCACCCGCGGCGGCCGGCTCGTCGTCTCGCTACGACCCGATGAAACCCACTGACCTTCGGAGGTCGTTTCATGGACCGTCGCACCGACACCACCCGCACACGCGCCACCACCACCACCGGCGTTCCCATCGAGGCACGAGCACCACTCGTGTCGCAGTGGGCGCTCGACCAGATCGAGGTCTACGTCATGGATCTCGTCGCCGAACTGCTCGATGACGGCTGGGAGCCCGAAGCCCTCGTCGACGAGGTCGACGACGTGGCCACGAGAGGTCCGCATGCCGGCCAGATCGTCACGTTGGCACTCGTCTCACACGCCGGCTACTGGGTGAACGATCCGTCGATGTTCGACCTGGTCGACGAGGTCGACGAACTCGCGGCCGGATTCAACCACCTCGTCGGGCTCACCGTCTCCGGATGGCTGAGCCGATACGCACACGATGACGTGGCGTTCGGCGCCGCACTCGACGGCGTCGCAGACATCTTCGAGATCCTTCCGGAACTGCTGTTGCAATGTGCCGACTCCGCACGGACCGACGAGGAAGGGCCCGTGTGGCGAGCCTGGCGTCGGCACCGCCCGTGAACCGCCGAACATGTCCCGCCAGGTGATCAGTCGAGAACGGAGCTGGGGACACTCACGACCCGGGCGCGCAACCACTCCCCCAGCGCCTTTGCTTGCGCGTCCTGACGCGTCGATGCGGCCACGCCCTCCTGCAGCAACCCTCGAACGAGGAAGTTCAGCGAGCGCAGGTGCGCGAACCGGTGGCGTTCGACAACGAGCGTCGCCGTCTCGGGGAGCAGCTCTTGTAATCGTGCGACCGTCAGCTCGTTGTCGATCCAGGCCCAGCCGGCATCGGTACGCGCATACACACCGAGGTTCGCGTCACCGCCCTTGTCGCCCGACCGCGTTCCGACGAACGCCCCCAACGCCACGTCGACACGCGGTCCCTCGAGGCCAGGTCGCGCCGGACCGGCAGCCTCGTGCGGCTCTGGGAGATCAGGGGTCGCACCGCCGACAGGGGCCACCGAGTCGATCTGGGTCGTGGTGCCGTTGACGTGGACATACTGCGGCACGAGGTCGCTGGAAATGCTCGCCGGTCGGTACACGCCGAACGGCGATCCGGGGCCCGGCCCTCCTCCGAGGGGGTACATGCCGGGAATGCCGGCAAGCACGGTGTGCACCATCGCATCGGCGAACGCTCGACCGACCTTGCGCTCGTCGGGGTCCTTCACGGTGACCTTCCAGATCGCCGTTGCTTCTTCCTGGGTTGTGGGGTCCGGCTTGTTCGTGTGCACGACCCGGCTCTCGATCGATGTGAAGTCGCCAGTGACATACGGGCAGGCATCCCAGAACGTGGCTTCCGCAAACGCTGCCTTGGCGTCGATGTCGAGACCCGTGAGCGCTACGGTGAACGAGTTCCGGAACCCTCCGAGTTCGTTCATCGCGACCTTGAGCGTCGACGGCGGCGCCTCACCTCTGGTGCCGAACACGCGGACCCGATCACGTTCGATCTGCTCGACCTGGATCGTGTCGAACCGAGCGGTGACGTCTGGGCCCAGGTACTCAGGGCCGCCGATCTCGTACAACAGCTGCGATGTCACGGTCTCGACGTTGACCACGCCGCCCGTGCCATCGTGCTTGCCGATCACGCAGGAACCGTCGACAGCCACCTCGGCCCACGGGAACCCGAACCGGGCCCCGGCGCCGACGTCGTTGCGGCCGTCGATCTCGTGGAAGAACGAATAGTTCCCACCGGTCACCTGTGCGCTGCATTCGATGATGTGGCCGGCGACGACCCCGCCGGCGAGTTGATCCAAATCGGTACGCGACCAGCCGTGATGCCAGGCCGCCGGGCCACACGTGACGGCGGCGTCGGTGACCCGACCCGTGATCACGATGTCGGCACCCCTGGTGAGTGCATCGACGATGCCGAAGCATCCGAGGTAGGCGTTGGCGGTGAGGAACCTGGCCGGGTCTCCCAGCTCGGTCGCCGCACCGAATGGCTGCAGCGATCCCGACTCGGTGAGATTGGCCATCCTCGGCATCAGGTCGTCGCCGTCGATGTACGCGATCGTCGGCGACAGCCCGAGACGGTCGGCGACCTCGGCCACGGCGTCGGCACAGCCGTCGGGGTCGAGTCCGCCGGCGTTCGACACCACCTTGATTCCCTTGTCGAGGCAGGTGCCCATCACCTGCTCCATCTGGTTGACGAACGTGCGAGCGAAGCCCCCCTTGGCCTGTTTGGCCCTGATCCGGCTCAGGATCAGCATCGTGAGTTCGGCCAGCCAGTCGCCGGTGAGCACGTCGATCGGGCCGCCCTCGACCATCTCGAGTGCACCACTCGGCCGGTCGCCGAAGAACCCCGAGCAGTTGGCGATCCGAATGGGTTCGGTCATGTCGCTCCCGTCGTCTCGATCAGTGTCTCGATTGGGGTCAGACCCCGATCGAGACGGTCACTCTCCATGATCGAGGGCCACGAGAAGATCGCCCTGGTCGACGCGATCACCGACGGCGAAACGTACTTCACTGACCACGCCGTCGCCGGGCGCCACGATCTTGTGCTCCATCTTCATCGCCTCCACCACCATCAGGATCTGGCCGTCGGTCACGGTGTCACCCGCTGCGACGTGGACCGCGATCACGGTGCCAGGCAGCGGACAGATCGGACCGCCACCTTCGGCTTGGGCATCGTGCAGCACGAACCGGGGAGCACGTGTGAGGGTCAACGCTCCGGCGGTGCTGCGAGTGTGAACCGTGACCGCGCCGACCCCGTCGTCGTCGAGACCGAGCGAGTAGTGAACGATCTCGGTGCGCACGGTGCAGCGACGACCATCGATCTCGATCGCGACACCGTCAGCGCGTCGATCGAGGAGCCGGATCTTGCGTTCGATCCGATCGTCCGGCGTCAGCGCACCGGTCTCGTCGGGTTCGGGCCACGGGCCCAGCCACATCGATGCCGTCCAACGTGTTGCTCCACCGGACACCCACTCGGATCGCATGACGTACTCGACGTGGAGGTGCTCACCGGTCGGCTCCAACCACAACTGACGCTGCCCTTGCATTCGCAGGTTCCGCCAACCCGACGGCGCAAACCGCGTCGCCCGGTCGGCACTGCGACGTTCGGCCTCGAGGGCGAACACTGCTGCGGCGAGCAACGCGACTCGATCGTCTCCCTTCGGACCGATCGCCGCCAGCACGTCCGGATGCTCGTCGAGATACGCCGTCGGCGTCTCGACCGCGAGGAAGTCGGCCTCGCCGAGGATCGCCACCAGCGCGTCGACGTTGGTGCGGATCCCGGTGATCTGCGATCCGCGCAACGCCCGGGCCAGCTGTCGTGCGGCCTCGATACGGGTCGGAGCATGTGAGATGACCTTCGCCACGAGCGAGTCGTAGTCCGGCGAGATGTCCGCACCGTCACGCACACCGGTGTCGACCCGAACGGGACTGCTGGGATCTGCCCCGTGTTGTCCAGCGCCGATCGAGAACCGGCCGATCCGTCCGGTCGACGGCATCCACCCGTCAGCCGGATCCTCGGCAACGATGCGCACCTCGATCGCATGGCCCGTGAACGTCACCTGATCCTGGGTGATCGGCAGCGGCTCACCCGCCGCCACGAGCAGCTGCAACTCGACCAGGTCGAACCCGGTCACCGCTTCGGTCACCGGGTGCTCGACCTGCAGACGAGTGTTCACCTCGAGGAACGTGATGGTCGCTGCACCGTGAGGGTCGACGCCCACCATGAACTCGACGGTTCCAGCTCCCTCGTAGCCGACGTGTCGGGCCAACGCGACCGCGCCAGCGCACAGCGATTCGCGAACTTCTGCCGAGATGCCTCCCGACGGCGACTCCTCGACGATCTTCTGGTTGCGACGCTGGATCGAACACTCCCGCTCGCCGAGATGCACGACGTTGCCGTGGCGATCGCCGAACACCTGCACCTCGACATGCCGACCGCGTTCGAGGTACGGCTCGATGAACACCGCTCCGTCGCCGAAGGCCGACATCGCTTCGCGCGACGCTGCCGTCACTGCGTCGTCGAGATCATCGGCGCTACGCACCACCCGCATCCCGCGGCCACCCCCGCCCGCGGCGGCCTTCACCAACGCCGGGTAGGTCACGGTGGCGCCGTCGACGACTCGACCGTCGACGACCTCGATCATCGAGGTCGTGGGGACACCTGCGGCCAGCGCCGCCCGTTTGGCGGACATTTTGTCGCCGAGCAGCGTCACCTGTTCGGGTGTCGGACCGACCCACACCAGCCCGGCATCGATCACGGCCTGAGCGAACGCTGCGTTCTCCGCGAGGAACCCGTAGCCGGGATGGATCGCATCGGCGCCGGTGGCGAGTGCGGCCGCGATGATGGCGTCACCGCGCAGGTACGACTCGGCCGGAGTCGCTCCGCCGAGCGCGATCGCCACGTCGACCGAGTCGACATGCAGCGAGTTGGCGTCGGGCTCGGAGTAGACCCCGACGGTCGACATCCCCAAACGGTGCGCGGTACGAGCGATGCGAACAGCGATCTCGCCACGGTTGGCGATCAGCAGGCGAGAGATCGCCATCAGTGCCGCCACACGCCGTACTCGGTGGCACCCTGCACCACATTGCTGTGCACCGCCGACAGTGCCATCCCCATCACCGTGCGGCTGTCGGCCGGATGGATGATCCCGTCGTCCCAGAGTCGGCCGGTCGAGTACAGCGCCGTCGATTCGTACTCGATCTGCGCTTCGAGCCCCGACGTCTGCGCCGCAAGCGCGTCCTCGTCGACCTCCATCCCACGACCCGCCGCAGCATTGCGGGCCACGATCTCCATGACTCCGGCGAGCTGCTTCGGACCCATCACCGCCACCCGGTGATTGGGCCAACTGAAGATGAACCGGGGGTCGTATGCCTTGCCCGCCATGCCGTAGTTGCCCGCCCCGTAGCTGGCACCGACCATCAGGTTGAAATGCGGCACGGTCGAGTTCGACACGGCGTTAATCAGCTTGGCGCCATTGCGGATGATGCCGCCCTGCTCTGCCTTCGAGCCCACCATGAACCCGGTGATGTTGTGCAGGAAGGCGAGCGGGATGTCACGCTTGTTGCACAGCTGGATGAACTGGGCACCCTTCGCAGCCTCCTCGGAGAACAGGATCCCGTTGTTGCCGAGGATGCCGACCGGGAACCCGTGGATCGAACCCCAGCCGCACACGAGCTTGTCGCCGTACAGCGGTTTGAATTCCTCGAACCGGCTGCCGTCGAGCAGGCGGGCGAGCACCTCGCGGATGTCGAACGGGATGCGCACGTCGGCCGACGCGCAGCCGAGCAACTCGGCCGGGTCGTACAGCGGTGGATCGTCCGGCTCGGTGGCGCCGGGCCCGAGCTTGGTCCAGCGGAGATGGCGCACGATGCCGCGAGTGATGCGAATCGCATCCATCTCGTCGACTGCCAGGTAGTCGGAGAGCCCGCTGGTGCGCGAGTGCATGTCGGCGCCACCGAGGGTCTCCTCGTCGACGATCTCGTCGATCGCCATCTTCACCAACGGTGGTCCCCCGAGATAGGCCGTGCCACGGTCCTTGACGAAGATCGTGTAGTCACTCATCCCTGGCGTGTACGCACCACCGGCCGTGTTCGGCCCGAACGCCATCGTGATCGACGGGATCCCCAACTTGGAAAGCTGCGTCAAGTCCTTGAAGCTGCCACCACCCTGGATGAACAGGTCGGCCTGGCGTGGCAGGTCGGCACCGGCCGACTCGTTCAGGTTGATCACCGGCAGTCGGTTCTCGCGGGCGATCTCGTTGAAGCGAGCCGTCTTCTTCCACGACGTCGGGTTGGCCGAACCACCCCGGTAGGTCATGTCGGAGCCGGTGATCGCGCACTCGACCCCCTCGACGATCCCGATGCCGCATGCCGAGCCGACACCGACCGGATCCTGGGTGCCCCACCCGGCGAGGGGGCTCAACTCGAGGAACGGCGTGTCCGGGTCGATCAACGCCTCGATTCGTTCGCGCACGAGCATCTTGCCGCGCGTTCGGTGGCGGTCGACGTAGCGCTGGCCCCCGATCGTCGGCACACTCGCCAGCTCGGCTGCGACGCCGTCCCAGAGACCTTGCATCGAGGCGAGATTGTCCTGGTACTCCGCCGATCGGGTGTCGAGCCGGCTGCGGATCACGGTGCCGATGGTCACGGCTGTCACCGTAGTGGAGTGGCCTCGATCGGCTCGGGGCCGCGACTCCGAGCCGACGGCCGACAGCCCGATCGGGTACACCATCGGTGATGGACGTTTCCGATGTGCTCGCCGACCTCCTCGCCGAGCAGCAGACGCTGGACGACATCATCGCCGGTCTCGCTGACGAGCAGTGGCAGGTGCCGACCCCGAGTCCCGGCTGGACCGTGGCCGACCAGATCGGCCATCTCACCTACTTCGACACGACGGCTGCACTTGCGGTGGTCGATCCGGCGAGCTTCCATGAGGCGATGACTTCACTGCTGTCATCGGGCGGTGCCGGCGCCGAGTCGGCCGACGATGTCGTGCTCGGGCCGTACCGAGCGATGTCGCCGAACGATCTGCTCGTTGCTTGGCGAGTCGGCCGCAACACCCTGGAGGCAGCGGCTGCAACGCTCGAGAACGACACACGAGTCGCCTGGTACGGCCCGTCCATGGGGTCGAAGTCGTTCCTGACGGCGCGGCTGATGGAGGTGTGGGCACACGGCCAGGACATCGTCGACACGGTGGCAGCGCGCCGCAAGCCGACCGACCGGTTGCGCCACATCGCACAGCTCGGCTTCATCACCCGAGGCTGGACCTACATGAACAGAGGCCTGGAGAGGCCCGCCACGCCGGTTCGAGCCGAGCTGACCTTGCCCGCCGGCGACGTGCTGTCGTTCGGATCCGAGGAGGCCGACGAGTCGATCGTCGGCCCGGCACTCGACTTCTGCCTGGTCACCACCCAGCGGCGCCACATCGACGACACGGCACTCGTCGTCACCGGCGACTCGGCACGCGAGTGGATGGAAATGGCCCAGCTCTTCGCCGGCCCACCCTCCGACGGCCCCGCCCACCGCATTCAGTAACCGAAATTACCCCCGATTGTGACGGTGAGCGTCACGATCGGGGGCAATTTCGGGGTGGAGAATATGGTCGCGGGCATGTCACAGATCACGCCGTTCACCATTGCTGTTCCCGACGAAGTGCTCGACGACCTGCGGGCCCGGTTGCACAACACTCGTTGGCCGGAGCGAGAGCTGGTGGCCGACTGGTCGCAGGGAACTCCGCTCGGCTACGTGCAGGAGGTCTGCGAGTACTGGGCGAGCGACTACGACTGGCGGGCGCGCGAAGCCGCCCTCAATCGGTTCGACCAGTTCACGATGCCGGTCGACGGGCTGACCGACCCAGGGTTGCATTTCCTCCACGTTCGATCACCGCATCCTGACGCGATGCCGCTGTTGATCACCCATGGATGGCCGGGCTCGATCGTGGAGTTCCACAAGGTGATCGAACCGCTGACGAACCCGACCGCACATGGCGGCAACGCAGCGGATGCGTTCCACGTCGTCGCGCCGTCGCTGCCGGGATTCGGGTTCTCCGGCAAGCCCACCGCGACCGGCTGGGGTGTGCAGAAGATCGGCGAACTGTTCGCCGAACTCATGGCGTCGCTCGGCTACGACCGCTACCTCGCCCAAGGCGGCGACTGGGGATCGGCGGTCACCACGGCGATCGGCGGTACCGACACCGAGCACTGCGCGGCGATCCACGTCACCCTCGCGATGGGCGCTCTGCCGAAAATCGACGGCGACCCCACCCCCGAGGAACGGCGAGCGCTCGACGGGTTGGCGTACTACTCCGAGTGGGACTCGGGGTACTCGAAGCAGCAGGCCACCCGTCCCCAGTCGATCGGCTACGGCTTGGTCGACTCACCGGCGGCGCAGGCCGCATGGATCCTCGAGAAGTTCTGGGCGTGGACCGATTGTGACGGTCATCCCGAGAACGTGCTCGGCCGCGACGAACTCCTCGACAACGTCATGCTGTACTGGATCAACGGCAACGGTGCCTCGTCGGCTCGCATCTACTGGGAGAGCTTCGGCAAAGGACCCGCACCGTCGACCGTCACGATCCCCTCCGGTTTCACGGCGTATCCGAAGGAGATCTTCCCGCCGGTACGCAGCTGGGTCGAAAGCGCGTTCACCGACATCAGGTACTGGAACGAGCAACCAAAGGGTGGGCACTTCGCGGCGTTCGAGGTGCCGGACGCGTTCGTTGCCGACCTGCGCGACTGCTTCCGCCAATTCCGCTGAGGTGCGGGACGGTCCGGTAACTTGACCCGCGGGTCAAGCCGTTCGCGCAACCAGTGGCGACCCGACGACACGATGACCGCTTCCACCCAGATCGACACACCTCCCGAACATGGGCATCGGCCCGGGACCGCCCGGGCTGCGTTGTCGTACCGGAGTTTCCGAATCATCTTCATCGGATTGGCGCTGTCGAACATCGGCACGTGGATGCAGAACTTCACGCTGCCCGCCTACATCGACGACCGCACCGGTCGCCCCGCCCTGGTGGGGCTGATGGTGTTCGCCCAACTCGGCCCGCTGCTGGTGCTGTCGATTCCCGGTGGCGTACTCGCCGACAGGGTGTCCAAGCAGAAGTTGCAGCTCACGATGCAGAGCTCGTCGGTGGTGTTGACCATCGCGATTGCGTACTTCGTGTCCGGCGACCATGCGCTCTGGACGATCTTCGCCGCACAGACGGGCATCGGGATCGCCAACGCACTCAATGCGCCGGCGTTCCAGGCATCGATGCCGCTCTTGGTCCACCGCCAGGACCTGCCCGGCGCGATCTCGTTGAACTCGGCCATGATCAACGGCACCCGCGTCGCCGGACCGGTGCTCGCTGCGATCCTTGCCGTCGCTGGATTGAGCGTGTCGAGCATCTTCCTGGTGAACGCTGCGACCTACCTGTTCTTCATTGCGGCGCTGCTGATCGTGCGAATGCCCGACGTCCGCAGCGGCAACACCGCCCGAGGATTCAAGTCGTTGACCGTTGGCTTGAAGATCGCCAGGGAACGTCTCGTGCTGAGCCGCTTGTTGCTCGGGATGTTCATGTTCTCGTTGTTCAGCCTCGTGTACATCGGGCTCTTCCCGTCGGTCGTGCGTCTCAACTTCGACGTCTCGGCGACGAGCACGACCTATCGGTGGCTGTACGCGATCTGGGGCACCGGAGCGTTCCTCGGAGCGCTGTCGGTCGGCACCTTCCTGGCGTCGATCGACCGGAAACTGCTGATCGTTCGCGGTTTCCTCGGGTTCGCCGTGTCGCTCGCCGTGTTCTCGCAACTGCGCGGGCCGGAATTCGCGTTCCCGGTCGGATTCGTCCTGGGCTTCTTCTACTTCATGACCGCCACGGCGATCACCACCACGTTCCAGCTGAACATGAAGAACACCGAACGCGCCACCGTGATGCCGCTGTGGTTCATGGTGTTCGGCGGCACGGTGCCCATCGGCAACCTGCTGTTCGGGGTGGTGATCGAGTGGATCGGCGCTCGCGCCGTGCTCGGGTTCGGCGCCGCGTTCGCCGTGTTCCTCGCGTGGTGGGTCGACCTTCGCCGACTTCCGGCATCGGCGTTCCTCGCCGTGGAGGACGGTGGCGAGCCACTCACCCTCACCAACCATCCGCGCCTGGGATGACGCCGTCAGCGCGATCCGACACGTCGGAACGCGACGTCTTCGCTCACACAGAAGCCCGTGGCGTTCGATTCGCTACGAGGTGAGTGATCGAACCACTCGCTCGAGGCCCGCTGATCGGCTCGCCTTCACCAACACCACGTCACCCGGCCCGAGCGCGCCGAGTTCGAGCGCGACATCGGCGGTGGGCGCGACCCCGTAGAGGTCGGTGCCGACCACGATCAGTTCGAGGCCGAGCTCCGAAGCGTGCTCGGCGATGGCCCGATGTGCGGGTTCGGCATCCTCGATCTCACCCATCAGGCCGAGTACCGCCACCCGACGTTGCGCCCGCATCGCTGCGAGCGCATCGAGTGCCGCACGCATCGAGGTCGGGTTGGCGTTGTAGGCGTCGTTCACGATCGTTGCGCCGCTCGCTGCAGTCGACACCTCCATCCGCATGCCCGACACGCTGGCCGTACTCAGGGCATCGAGCGCCGCATCGAGGTCAACACCGACCAGTCCGGCCACCGCAACAGCCGCAGCGGCGTTGGTCACCATGTGTGTACCGGGTACGGCGAGCCGGGTCGCCCCACTCCCCCACGGCGTGTCGATCGTGAAACGCGCCCGTGCCAGCTCGTCGAGTTCGATCGAACTCACACGCACGTCACCGATCGAGCCGAACGTGAGGACCGCGGCGCCGGTGCGTGACCTCATCGCCGCCACGCGCTCGTCGTCGGCGTTCAGTACGGCCGTCCCGCCGGCGGGCAGCGCCTCCACCAGTTCGCCCTTTGCCATCGCCACTCCGTCCAGGCCACCGACCAGCTCGGTGTGCGCTTCACCGACCACGGTGACCACCCCGATGTCGGGGCGGGCGATCTCGCAGAGCCGGCTGATGTGTCCGAATCCGCGCATCCCCATCTCGAGGATCAGCACCTCGGTGTCGTCGGGAGCATTGAGAATCGTGACCGGGAGACCCTGCTCGTTGTTGAAGCTGCGCTCGTTGGCCCTGGTGCGACGGCCCGCACCGCATGCCGCAGCCATCAGATCCTTCGTCGACGTCTTGCCGACACTGCCGGTGATGCCCACCACCGTGGCATCGAGTCGTGGCCGCGCCCACGCCGCGAGGGCGAGCAGCGCCTGCGCCGTGTCGGCCACTTCGATCGCGGTGCCGTCGCGCCGGAACGGATCGGGTTCGCTGGTGAGGTGCACCGAAGCACCCCGGTCGCGAGCGGTACCGATGAACAGGTGCCCGTTGCGTTCGGCCACGATCGGGACGAACAGCTGGCCCGGCGTCGTGGTGCGCGAATCGAACGATGCGCCATCGAATTCCACGTCGGGTCCGACCAGTCGCCCGCCGATGCCTGCAGCCGCTTCGGATGCACGAATCCTCACAGGCGCCGACGGTACCGTGGGCCGATGACCGACGAGCGCATTCATCTCGTGGTGCTGTTCGGCGGAGAATCGGCCGAACACGACGTGTCCTGCACCACCGCTGCACACGTGCTGCGAGCCGCCGACCCCGAGCGGTACCGGATCACGCCGGTCGGCATCTCCACCGAGGGGCAGTGGGCACTGGCCCAGGAAGCCGTCGACGCACTGATCGAAGGGCCCCATGCGATCCCCGGACGCTTGAATCCGGCCGGTACGGACGTGTCACCGACGCCGATGCTCGCCGACGCAGCGTCGAGTGACGAGGTCACCGTCGTCCTTCCGCTGCTGCACGGCCCGATGGGTGAGGACGGCACGGTGCAGGGGCTCCTCGACCTCGCCAACGTGGCCTACGTCGGCAGTGGTGTGCTCGGCTCCGCCGTAGCGATGGACAAGGCAATGGCCAAGCAGGTGCTCACGGCGGCCGGGATCCCCCAGGCCCGATACCGGGCGTTCGCCGAGCACGAGATCACGCCGGGTTCCGCCGCTCGACTCGCCGACGAACTCGGGCTCCCGGTGTTCGTGAAGCCGGCCAACATGGGGTCGTCGGTCGGCGTGTCGAAGGCGACCACCCTCGAAGGGCTGAGCGAAGCGATCGATCATGCACTCACCTACGACGAGATGATCGTGGTCGAAGAGGCGATCGTCGGGCGCGAGATCGAGGTGGCGGTGCTCGGCGGCACCGAACCGAAGGCATCGTTGCCCGGCGAGATCGTGCCAAGCGACGAGTTCTACAGCTACGAGGACAAGTACGTCACCGACGGCGCGCAGCTGATGATCCCGGCGCCGCTCGCGGAGCACGAGGTCGAGCAGGTGCGGTCGTTGGCGCTCGACACGTTCCGCGCGCTGCGCTGCGACGGTCTCGCGCGGGTCGACTTCTTCTACGAGATGGACGACGCCGGCAACGGGCGCGGGTTCATGTGCAACGAGGTCAACACGATGCCCGGCTTCACGCCGATCTCGATGTTCCCGAAACTGTGGATGCACTCCGGGATGAGCTACAGCGAGCTGATCGACGAGTTGGTCGACCTCGCCCTCCTGCGACACACCCGCCGCCGCCGCAACACCAAACGGTGACGCCGACCCGCACCAGGCCGCTACCCGGTCGGCGCGAGCGCGGCGCGCAAGAACGCTCGCAGTTCGTCACGCAGCGCGCGGAGGCCGGAGGCCGTCGCTTGCCAGCCGACGGCGCGTAGCGCTTCGGGTTCGGTGGCGATACCGGTGAGCGTCGCGTAGCCGAGCGCTGCGACCAGCCGAGGGTCCCCCCGGCGAAGTCGACCCGCTTCCATCTCCGCTGCGAGATACACGACAGCGCGGTCGACCAACGACTGCATGCGAGCTCGCAGCCGCTCGGCGGGAACGGAATCGAGACGGCTGACTTCACGGATCAGTCCGAGCAACGCCGGCCGTCGCACCGCCGGACGGAACACCGCCCGAACGATGGCGTCGATGCGATCGAGGGGATCGTCGGGTGCAGCGCGCAGTGCGGCGTCGATCACGATCACCAATTCTGCTGCGGCGACGGCGAGCACCTCGTCGACCAGATCGTCCTTCGAGGCGAACCAATAGAGGACGGTCTGCTTGCGAACGCCCACGTCGCGGGCGATCTCGTCGAGCGACACTGCGTCGACACCGCGGGTGCCGAACAGGTCGAGCGACACTTCGAGGATTCGTTCTCGCGTCGACCGATCCACCATCTCGCCCTTCCGTTCGAGAACACCAATTACGCCACTCTCTCGAACACCAATGACGTTCATCTCTCTACCAATTGGTAGACGATCGTGCTAGAAAGGTCAACAGTGATCGCCGAAGAGCTTGCGGGGAAACGGATCGCCATCACTGGCGCCACCGGATTCGTCGGCACCGCGCTCGTCGAGCGGCTCCTGCGATCGGTCCCCGACTGTCGTCTGGTCCTGCTCGTACGCGACGGCCAACGCACCAGCGCCGCGCGACGGACCGACCGTGAGATCTTCAAGAACGACGCCTTCGATCGGCTCCGCGCCGAGTGCGCCGAGCGAGGCGACGACTTCGCGGACATCACCGCCCGAGTCACCACCGTCGCGGGCGACGTCACGCGAGACGGCCTCGGACTGAACGATGCCGACCGAGCGATCTTTGCCAGCTGTGACACCGTGATCCACTCCGCGGCCGCCGTGTCGTTCGATTCGCCGCTCGACTCCGCAGTGGAAATCAATCTGCTCGGCCCGTCACGAATCGCTGATCTCTGCAACGAGATCGGCATCACGCCGCATCTCGTCTCGGTGTCGACCTGTTACGTCGCCGGCAACCGCCGCGGCAACGCTCCCGAGAAACTCGTCAGTGACGGCCCGTTCGACATCGGGATCGACTGGCGCCGAGAAGTCAGCTCCAGTCGCCGCCTGCGTTCCGATGCCGACGCGGCCAGCCGCAGTACGGACAACCTCGAACGCTTCCGCAAGGAAGCACGAAACGAACTCGGCGCCGCCGGTGCTCCGGCACTCGCATCCAAGACCGAGCAGCTGCGAGAGAAATGGGTGCGCGACCAACTCGTCGAAGCCGGCCGCGCTCGCGCTGCCAGCGTCGGCTGGCCAGATGCGTATGCGTTCACCAAGGCGCTGGGCGAGCAGGCGCTCACCGACGTCAAGGGCGATGTGCCGGTCTCGATCGTGCGTCCGTCGATCATCGAGTCGGCACTCGCCGAACCGAAGCCGGGCTGGATCCGCGGTTTCCGGATGGCCGAGCCCGTGCTGATTTCCTACGCCCGAGGACTCCTCGACGAGTTCCCGGGAGTGCCCGAAGGCACCGTCGACGTGATCCCGGTCGACATCGTCGTGGCCGCGATCATCGCCGTCGCGGCGCTCGGCCCCGAACGCGCCCCGGAAATCACGCAAGTCGCATCCGGCGGCATCAACCCGCTCAAGTACCAAGCGCTCGTCGACAACGTCAGCGGCTGGTTCCTCGAGCACCCGATCTACGACAGCAAGGGCCAGCCGATCGTGGTCCCCGAGTTCCGCTTCCCCGGCCGCGGGCGCGTCCAGGGCCAGCTCAACCGGGCCAAGACGATCCTGACCGTCGGCGAGAAGGTGCTGCAGAACTTGCCCTTGCGCGGCCGCCAAGCCGAGTGGTCCGCCCAGATCGAGACCAAGCGCGCCGAGGTCGATCGGGCCCAGACCTACGTCGAGCTGTACGGCCAGTACACCGAGTGCGAAGCGATCTACCAGGTCGACAACCTGATGCACACCTGGGCGGGGCTCAACGACGACGACCGTGCCAAGTTCAACTTCGATCCGCTCTCGGTCGACTGGCCCACCTACATCACCACGATCCACCTGCCCTCGATCGTCAAGCACGCACGCGTCAAGACGACACCCGGGCCGTCACCCACGGCCGATCGGATGGGCCGGCTCCGCAAGCAGGTGCTCGACCCGAAACGGCAGGTCGTGGCGTTCGACCTCGAGAACACCCTGATTTCGTCGAACGTCGTGGAGAGCTACTCGTGGCTGGCCACCCGCCGCCTCGACACCCCCGAGCGCATCCGCTACGTCCTGCGCACCCTGCTCGAAGGCCCGAGCCTGTTGAAGCTCGATCGCACCGACCGCAGCGACTTCCTCCGGTACTTCTATCGACGTTACGAGGGCGCCCCGGTCGAGCAGATCGAGCAGGACGCACGCGAAATGTTCGGTCAGATCATCATGACCAAGTCGTTCCCGGAGGGGATGCGACGGGTGCGCCAGCACCGGGCGCTCGGGCACCGAACGGTCCTGATCACCGGCGCCTTGAGCTTCAACGTCGAAGGGCTGCGGCCGCTGTTCGACGAGATCGTGGCCTCCGAGATGACGATCCTGTCGGACAACACCTATTCGGGCGAGATGCACATCGTGCCCCCCACCGGTGAGGCTCGCGCCCAGATCCTCTCGGACTACTGCGATGCCGAAGGGTTCGACCTCGGCGAGTGCGTGGCATACGCCGACTCGTCGTCAGACCTCCCGCTGTTCGAAGCCGTCGGCTTCCCCGTTGCCGTCAACCCCGAGACTCGCCTCGCTGCGATCGCGCGCAAGCGCGGCTGGCTCGTCGAGCACTGGAGCAAGGCCCCCGGCGGGCCGCGTCCCCGTCTCCCGATCGGTCCTCTGCTGTCCGAACGTCAACGCCGCGAACGTTTCGGAGCACGGGCATGAGCTCCACTTCCCGTTTGCGTGACAGATTCGGCGGGGCGCCCCACCCAAATCCGAGCACAAACGACGTGGTCGCCCGATGAAGGCGCTGAAGGTGTCGAGGTCGGTGCCCCGGTTGGGCATCGCGCGTGTTGCCTCGGCGATCTCGCCGATCACCGCCACGAAGCTCGGACCCCTGCGCTACGGATCCGTCGACGAGCCCGAGCTCCCCGGTCCGGGGTGGCAGCGCGTGCGCACCCGACTCGCGGGCATCTGCGGGTCCGACCTGTCGCTCGTCGAGGGCCACGCCTCGCTGTACTTCGAGGACTGGGTGTCGTTCCCGTTCGTTCCCGGCCACGAGGTGGTCGGTGAACTCGACGACGGCACCCGAGTGATCCTCGAACCGGTCCTCGGCCACGAGGCCCGCGGCTTCGCTCCTCCCTTCGATGGCGCGGCACCGGGCGACGGTGACGACTACGCCCATCTCGCAACCGGCCATCTCGAACCGGGCATTCAGACCGGGTTCTGCTGCTCGACCGGTGGCGGTTGGGCGCCCGAGTTCGTCGCCCACGAGACCCAGCTCCATCGGATCGCCGACGACATGCCCGACGAGCGCGCCGTGCTGGTCGAGCCCTTTGCCGGAGGCATCCACGCCGCCCTCCTCGCTGCGCCGACGGTTGCCGCACGCCAAGACACCTCGACCCCGGCAATCGTCGCCGTGCTCGGCGCCGGCACCATGGGGCTTGCCGCGATCGCCGGGCTGCGTCGCTATGTGCCTGACGTACGCATCATCGTCGGTGCCCGCTACCCGCACCAACGCCAGTTCGCCAAGGAGTTCGGTGCCGACGTCGTCGTCGCCCCCGACGAATTGCCCCGGGCGGTGCGTCGCGCTGCTGGCTGCCACATGGTCGGCGACCACCTGTCGTCGGGCGCTCACGTCACCATCGACGCGGTCGGCACGAGCGACACCGTCGCCGGCTGCCTGCGGATCACTCGCCCTCGCGGTCGTGTGGTGCTGCTCGGCATGCCCGCCGACGTCACGCTGGATCTCACCGGGCTCTGGCACCGCGAGACCGAACTCAAGGGCGCGTACACCTACGGAACCGAACATCTCCCCGACGGCCGGACGGCGCGAACCTTCGACCTGGCGATCGAAACCGCCAACGAACTCCGCGCCGAACGCCTGCTGTCGGCCACCTATCCCCTGTCCGACCACGTCGACGCCATCGCCCACGCCGCAACCGCCGGCCGCCGTGGCGCCGTCAAGATCGCCTTCGACATGCGCAAGGAAGACCGCTGATGCCACGACCTGGATTCGTACTGGACGTCGACAAGTCGACGCCGCCCACCCTGTTCTGGCACGGCGAGGGGTTTCGGTTGGAGAAGCTGCCCGCCGATCGCAGCCGGGTGATCTATGCGCCCGAGCCCCACGACGCGATCGACGACGTCGACGGCGCGATCCGCACCTCGCTGCTAAACCCGATCGACATGGACCCACTGCCGTCGCTGCTGTTCCCCGGGATGAAGCTCACCATCGCATTCGACGACGTCAGCTTGCCGCTGCCGAAGATGCGTCGCCCCGACCTGCGCCAGCGGATCATCGAGCAGGTGCTCACGATGGCCGCCGAGGCCGGTGTCGACGACGTCCACCTCATCGCCGCGCTCGCCCTGCACCGACGCATGCACGAGTTCGAGCTGCGCCATGCGCTCGGCGACCGCGTCTACGACGCGTTCGAGCCGCGCGGGCTGCTGTATCAGCACGATGCGGAGGATCCCGACGAGCTCGCCTTCCTCGGCACCACCGATCAGGGCGAGGAGATCGAGATCAACAAGCGCGCCGCCGAGTCCGACCTGCTCGTGTACGTCAACATCAACCTCGTGGCGATGGACGGCGGCTGGAAGTCGACCGCCGTCGGGCTGGCCAGCTACCGATCGCTGCGCCACCACCACAACCCCACCACGATGGAGGCGTCGCACTCGTTCATGGACCAGCACGCCTCCGAGCTCCACAAGAGCACGTGGCGCATGGGCAAGGTCATGCGAGACCATGGCCCCAAGGTCTTCCAGATCGAGACCACGCTCAACACCGACACCTTCCCGCAGCCGTTCGAGTTCCTGTCGAAGCGCGAGTGGGAGTGGAGTGCAAAGGACCGCGCGCTGTATCTCGGTGCGGCGAAGTCACTCGCGAAGACGCCCCCACGCCTCGCCCGCAAGATCTTCCACGGCATCGAAGCGCCTCATCAGATGACCAGCATCCAGTGCGGCGAGGTCGAGGCGGTGCACAAGGTGACAACGCAGAACGTCTACGACCAGCAACTCGTCGAGGTCGAGGGCCAGACCGACATCCTCACGATGGGGATCCCCTACATCTGCCCGTACAACGTCCACTCGATCATGAACCCGATCCTGGTGATGTGCACCGCCCTCGGCTACTTCTTCAACCTGTACCGCGGCAAGCCGCTCGTACGTGAGGGTGGGGTGGTCATCCTCACCCACCCGACGACGAACGAATTCCACCCCGTCCACCACCCGAGTTACATCGACTTCTTCGAGGAGGTCCTCGCCGACACGAAGGATCCGCACGTGATGTCGCAGAAGTGGGAGCAGCAGTACGCGGAGGACGACTGGTACCGCCACCTGTACCGCACGACCAACGCCTATCACGGCGTGCACCCGTTCTACATGTGGTACTGGGGCAGCCACGCGCTGAAGCACGTCGGCAAGGTGATCATCGTCGGCGGCGACCCCGCAACCGTCCGCAAGCTCGGCTTCACTCCGGCATCCACGATGAACGACGCGTTCGAGATCGCCTCCGACACCGTTGGCCGCTCCCCCACGATCACCCACATCAAGACGCCGCCGCTGATGATCGCCGACGTCAAGTAGGGCCGACGCCACCATGGTCGACCGCAATCTCCAACGTGCACAGCGCGCCGCCGGCGTTGCCGAAGACGCCGTTCGGCGCGCCACGATGCCGCTGCGCAACTTCGGCTTCCCGTATCGGGCACCCACCGTGCCCCGCGGCGTCGAGGTGCCGCCCGAGGTCTCGGGCCTCGGGGCGCACTACGACACAGAGTGGGCGAGACGTCCGCTGGCGTCGGCGGTGCGCACCGTGATGGTCGAGGGTCCTGTGCGGCTCGCCGCTCGAGTCATGGCATCACCGGACATCGTCGGCACGGACCGCCTCGCCGACCTCGCAGCGATGGACGACCCGCCGGCGCTGATCTTCGCTCCCAACCACCACAGTCACCTCGACACCGGACTGATGATCCGATCGGTGCCCGCCGCGTGGCGCCACAAGCTGGTGGTCGCTGCGGCGGCGGACTATTTCTTCGACAAGAAGTGGAAAGCTGTGCTGTCGGCGCTGTCGCTGAACGCCATTCCGATCGACCGCGAGATCACCGGGCGCACGTCGTCGGATCTGATCAAGGGTCTCCTCGCCGACGGCTACAGCCTCGTGATCTACCCAGAGGGTGGGCGCTCGCCCGATGGATGGGGTCAGGATTTCAAGGGCGGCGCCGCCTACCTGTCGGCCCGATCGGGTGCACCGGTGGTGCCGGTCTTCATCGACGGCACCGGCGCCATCTTCGGCAAAGGGATGACACGTCCGAAGCCCGGGCGTACCAAGGTCGTGTTCGGCGCACCGTTGTGGAGCGAAGAGGGCGAATCGACCCGTCGGTTCAGCGCCCGGATCGAGACGGCCGTCACGACGCTGGGCGACGAGGCGATCACCGACTTCTGGACTGCCCGCCAGCGTGCCGCTGCCGGAACCAGCCCTGCACTCACCGGCCCCGATCACATCGGATGGCGCCGCGATTGGGCGCTCGCCGAACGCCGCAAGCTCGGTACGGCCGGCCTGCGCCGCCGCCAGCAGCGCCGCTGGCCCGACCTCGGCTGACAACCGGCGCGCACGTGTTGTGAGCGATGAACGCATACACTGCGTGTATCGCTCACCGCGCCGGACAGCCAGAGCCCGAATGGATCCCACCCGCGCCGCAACATCCACGGAGTTGATCCGCCCGGGCATCGTCGTGCCGATCCACTGGGGCACCTACGCTCCGGAGGATGGTCGTCGAAGTCTCCCGCACTGGTTCGATTCAGCCCCGGAACAGTTCGAGGCTGCGCTCGCCGATGCCGGGCTCTCCGAGCGCCTCCATCTCCTGCAGCCCGGCGCATCGGTGAGCCTGCAGTGACGTCCCGACCGGGGTTCATCCGCTGCCGAAGCGCCGCACCACTCGCACTCGCACTCACCCTGCTGATCGCTGCGTGCACGACCGAGGAAGCCTCGAACCCTGGCCCGACGCTCACGTCCACGACGTCGATCCCGTCATCCACGACGACGACCACGGCTCCACCGGCCACCACCGAGGCGCCGGCGACGACGGCCACGAGCACCTCGACGACGACGATCCCGGCCGGTCCGGTCGACGCAGTCATCCCCGTGTTCATCGGCAGCAGCGAGACGACGGGATGGCTGTTCCTCGGCGCCTGGCAACAAGATCGCTGGCAAGGTGCCACGAATCCGGACGGCGGCGACATTCGTCCTGGCATCGACCCGGGTAGCGAGCTCGTGGTCAGCAATCTCGACGGTGAAACTCCGGTCGTCGCCGGCGAGACTGTAGACGCGTGCTTCGACGAGCGGGTCGGACCGGACATCGTCGTCGACATCGCCATTCCGGATCCACCCGGGTTCGGCTACGGCGGCATTGCACTCCCGCCGCAACCGTGGCAGCTCAAGCCGCGTCCAGTGGCGACCACTGCCACCGCTCCCGACGCCTACCGCACGCTCGGCGTCGACGCGTTCACCACACAGCCCGTCGACGCTGCGCAAGGTGCCGTGGAACAGCTCGTCGTCGCCGACCTCGACGGCGACGGTGACGACGAGGCACTCGTGGCATTCGAGTTCGTCCAGCCCGGAGCCGGTCCCGGCGCCTCGGGGGACCTTGCAGCGTTGCTGCTGGTCGACGTGGCGACTCGAGCGTCCGAGACGGTCATCCTCACGGCGGTTCCACAAGCAAACCCCGCCGACGCCCCGGATATCCCCGGCGGGATCATCGAGCGGTACCGAGTGCTCGACGTCGCCGACCTGAACGGCGACGGTCAGATGGAGATCCTCGTGCATGCGTGGTATTACGAGGGCGCCGCTGTGATCGCGTACACGTACGACGGCACCGAACTCACCGAAGTGCTCTCCGCCGGCTGCGGCTCCTGAAATGAAACCGTGGGGTCTGACCCCTCAGTTTCATCTGGTCACCAGGTGTCGATGTTCGGGCGGCGTGGCGGCGCGAGCGGGTCGATCGCAGCGCGGTGGGTCTCGGGGGAGGAGTCGAAGATCGTCGTGATCCAGCGCCGGGTGTCGATCGGGTCGATCACGTCGTCGATCTCGAAGAACGACGCGACGCTCACCGCCTTGCCATGGGCGTACATCCGGTCGACCATCTCGCGGAACAGCACTTCGCGTTCGGCGTCGTCGGCCACCGCTTCCAGTTCCTTGCGATAGCCGAGTCGTACGGCGCCTTCGAGGCCCATCCCACCGAACTCGCCCGTCGGCCATGCCAGACAGGCGACAGGAGCTTTCGTGGTTCCGCCCATCATCGCCTGGGCACCCAATCCGTACGCCTTGCGCGTCACCACCGACACCATCGGCACCGACAGGTTCGCTCCGGTGACGAAGAGTCGACTGCAGTGACGAACGAGTGCAGTGGCTTCGATGTCAGGACCAACCATCATCCCCGGCGTGTCGACGAGGGTGACGATCGGGAGCCCGAATGCGTCACACAACTGCATGAACCGGGCGGCCTTGTCGGCGCCGTCGGAATCGATCGCTCCGGCGAGATAGCCGGGATCGTTCGCGATCACGCCGACGGGCCGACCCTCGATCCGCGCCAACGACGTGACCATGCCGATGCCGAACTCGCGTCGCAGTTCGAGCACCGAATCGTCGTCGAAGAGCCCGTCGATCGCTCGCCGAATGTCGTAGGCGCGCAACCGGTCGACCGGCACCACGTCGCGCAGCGCCGACTGATCGGGCGAAGACCACGTTGCCGTACGACCCTGGAAATACGACAGGTACTGCTTGGCCACCCGCACCGCTTCGGCCTCGTCGGCCACCACGATGTCGATGACACCGTTGCTGCGCTGCACGTCGATCGGGCCGATCTCGGTCGGTTGGAAGACCCCGAGGCCGCCGCCCTCGATCATCGCCGGGCCGCCCATGCCGATGTTGGAGTTCTCGGTGGCGATGACCACGTCGCAGCAGCCGAGGATCGCCGCGTTGCCGGCGAAGCAGTAGCCGGCGTTGACGCCGACGAGCGGCACCGTGCCCGAGAGTTCGGCGAACCAGCGAAAGGCCAGGCAATCGAGACCGCTCACACCGATGCCATCGGTGTCACCCGGGCGGCCCCCGCCGCCCTCGGTGAAGAACACGATCGGGAGACGCAACTGCTCTGCCACCATGAACAGGCGGTCCTTCTTGCGGTGGTTCTGTGTGCCCTGGGTCCCGGCGAGGACCGTGTAGTCGTAGGACACTGCGACCACCTTCGATGCCCGACCCGCAGACCCTGAACCGAACAGCTCACCATTGACCTCGCCGATCCCGCCCACCAGTCCGTCGGCAGGAGTGGACGCAATCAGATCGTCGACGCTGCGCCGGCGGCGCTGCGCGGCGATCACGAGCGGGCCGTATTCGACGAAGGTGCCCTCGTCGACGAGATCGGCGATGTTCTCGCGCGTCGTCCGGTGACCTCGTGACCGTCGACGCTCGATAGCGTCCGGCCGCCGATCGTCGAGCCCCACGGCATGTCGCTCGACCACCTCGCGCAGGTCGCCGCGTTCGAGGCCGATCGGACCGGGTCGGACGGTGTCTGTTCGAGATGTGCCTGGGGACTCGGCGTCAACGGTCCCGAGCACATCTCGAACGTCTTCGGCGATTCGCACGAGTTCCTGACCGATGGTCACCGCGGTGCCTTGCTCGACGGCCACCGAGTCGACCACGCCGGCCACAGGCGCCAGCACTTCGTGATGCATTTTCATCGACTCGACGAGGGCGAGCACCTCGCCGGCACGAACCGAGACACCGACCTCGACGAACAGCCCGACGATCACTCCGGTGAGTTCCGAGGAAACGGTGACGTGCTCGCTCATCGACATCGCACGATCATGCGTCAGATCGCTCGGTCGGGCGAGCGTTGGAACGAGGTGATCGACTGATCACCCATCACCAGCTCGGCCGCCACGGCGGCGAAGAGGGCCGGCACGATGAAACCGGGTTGCCCCGTGGTCTCGGCGACGAACATCACTGCGGCGAGCGGTACCCGATACCCGGCACCCAGGAATGCAGCGATTCCCAACAGCACGAACAGGGTGGGGTCGAGCGGGTTCACGAGCTCGCCCACGAAACGACCCACGATCGCCCCGCCGACCACGAGCGGCACGAACACGCCGCCGACGCCGCCACCGGCGACCGTGGCTGCTGTGGCGAGACAACGGAGCGCGAACACCGCAGCGAGCAGCCACAGGGCATGTTCGTCGGCCAGCCACCGGATCACCTCGTAGCCGGTACCGATCGTGAGGCTCTCCCCCGTGAGAATCCGGCTGATCACGAACAGCCCAGCCATGGTGAGACCTGCGAGGGCGACCCTCACCGCCTGGGGTCCGAACGCCAGTGCCTTCGCCTGGCGAATCACACGCGAGAACGAACGCGCACCGATCGCACAGCAGATCCCGATCAACACCGCACCGGCGAGGTCGCGGTACTGGAACCCGGCCACTCGGTCGGACTGGAACGCGAAGATCGGGTCGGTGCTGCTCAGCGCCACGAACACCAGATAGCCCGATGCGCTCGCCACCAAGGCCGGAAGCAGCATGCGGCGAGCCATCTGGTCGCGAAACGGCACCTCCAGCGCGAAGATCGCACCGGTGGCCGGCGCTTTGAAGATCGCTGCGACTCCCGCAGCGGCGCCCGCGACGAGCAGCGTTCGGTGGTCGACGCCTCGGAACGCCTTGGGCACCCGGCGCTGGATCATGGCCCCCAGCGCGGACCCGCCGTACATCGACGGACCCTCCAAGCCCATGGCACCACCCGAGCCGAGCGTGGTGACTGCAGCTGCCATCCGACCTATGAACGCCCGCCCCCGCAGCGGATACTCCGGGTCGTGGAACGCACGGAGGTACTCATCGGACGTCGCCGACGACGCACCGTTGCCGACCGTCCGCAGCAGGACCGCTGACAGCACCAAACCGATGCCCGGGGCGATCGCTCCGACCCACAACGGCCCGCTCACGATCCGGTCGAAGGCCACCTCGACCACGATGTACTCGAAGAAGCGAACGAAGAGCCCGGTGACCGCTCCCGTGATGGCTGCCAGGAGCACGACCTCGCGAGATCGTCGCACCAGGTCGCGGAACTCTCCACCACGAAGCTCGAAGGTGGGCGGGCGCCATCGCATCGACACCTTGCTGCCCCACACGCAGTGCAGTGTAGGCACGCCCCCGGCAGGCGACCGGGCTCAAGACATCGCTGGGAGCCTCGGGCATCACCGGCGTACGATGCATCTCATGCAACGTGTCGTCGTCACCGGTGGCGCAGGGTTCCTCGGCTCACATCTGTGCCGCGCCCTGCTCGAGCGGGGCGATGAGGTGGTGGTGCTCGACAACCTCATCACCGGCTCCGTCGCCAACATCGAGGAACTCTTCGGCGCTGGCTTCACCTTCGTCGAGCACGACGTCAGCAACTACGTGTGGGTGCCTGGACCGGTCGATGTCGTTATGCACCTTGCGAGCCCGGCGAGCCCGGCCGACTTCGAACGCATTCCGATCCAGATTCTGAAGGTCGGTGCCCTGGGCACGCACAACTCACTTGGCCTTGCCCTCGCCAAAGGTGCGAAGTTCTTCCTCGCATCGACGTCGGAGGTCTACGGAGACCCGCAGGTGCACCCCCAGCCGGAAGAGTATTGGGGCAACGTCAACCCGATCGGTCCGCGTGGCGTGTACGACGAGGCGAAGCGATATGCCGAGGCGATGACGATGGCCTATCACCGCCATCACGGCGTCGACACTCGTATCGTTCGGATCTTCAACACCTACGGTCCACGCATGCGACCCGACGACGGCCGGGCAGTATCGAACTTCCTCGTGCAGGCCCTTCGCAACGAACCGATCACCATCTTCGGCGATGGGTCGCAGTCACGATCGTTCACCTACGTCGACGACGAGATCCGCGGGTTCCTCGCGTTGCTCGATTCGGATCTCACCACGCCGATCAACATCGGCAACGACAACGAATTCACGATCGCCGAACTCGCAGCCCTCATCATCGAGGTGACGGGTTCGACATCAGAACTGGTTCACCATCCATTGCCGGTCGACGATCCCACGCAGCGCAAGCCCGACCTCACGAAGGCTCGCACGCTGCTTGGATGGGAGCCAACCGTGCAGCTCCGAGAGGGTCTCGAGCGAACCGCCGAGTACTTCTCGTCGCATCTCGGCTGACCCTCGGTCACCAATTGGCAGGTCAGCGACGACCCACGCCGTCGTATTCCAGGCCGACCTCGCGCACGAGTGCCGGATCGAGCAAGTTGCGGGTGTCGACGATGGTGACCGGCCCCACGAGGCGTGCTGCCAGCCGGGACAGATCGATCTTGGCGAACTCGGGCCACTCGGTGAACACCGCAACGACGTCGGCACCGTCGGCGACCTCGAACGGGTCCGACACCAACTCGATGCCGTCGAGCACGAGCGCTTGATTGGGGGTCAGCTCGCCGACCGTGGTCGGGTCGAAGGCCCGAACCGTTGCGCCCAGAGCGCGAAGTTCGGCGATGATCGACAGCGCCGGCGACTCGCGGAGATCGTCGGTGCCCGCCTTGAACGTCAGCCCGAGCGCGCCGACGGTGACTCCGGCGAGGTCACGGCCGGTGCGACCGGCTGCGGCGAGGATCTTGGCGACCATGCGTTCGAGCTGTTCGTCGTTGACGTCGATGACACCGCGCATCATCGTGAAGTTGTACCCGTGGTCCTCGGCGATCTTCACGAGCGCACGCGAGTCCTTCGGGAAACAGCTGCCGCCCCAACCCGGTCCTGGGCGAAGGAACTGACCGCCGATGCGCTGGTCCGAGCCGATTCCGTCGACGACAGCAGCAACGTCGGCACCGACCGCTTCGCACATGGCCGCGACAGCGTTGACGAAGCTGATCTTCATGGCCAGGAATCCATTCGCCGCGTACTTGATCGTCTCGGCCGATGCCGGATCGGTGATCAGGATTCGCGTGTCGATCGTTGCGTACAGCTCGGCAACCCGCTCGGCGGCACCGCTGTCGGCGCTGCCGATCACCACACGGTCCGGATGGAGGAAGTCGTGCACCGCAGTGCCCTCGCGCAGAAACTCGGGATTCGACACGACATGGACATCAACGCGTTGCAGCACCCGCTCGACGGCGAGCGTCGAGCCGACGGGAACGGTGGACTTGTTGACCACGACTGCGCCCGGCTTGAGCACGCCGGCGATCTGCGCAGCGGCCCGCTCGATGTAGCTCAGATCGGCGCTGCCGTCGTCGCCCTGCGGCGTCGGAACACAGAGGAACACGATGTCGGCGCCCGCTGCGGCCGCCTCGGCACCGAGGACGAATTCGAGGCGACCCGCCGCACGCGACTCGTTGACGATCGCTTCGAGACCTTCTTCGACAATTGGGATGTGACCGTCGTTCAGGAGTGCCACCTTGCGCTCGTCGACGTCGCCGCACACGACGTGATGTCCGAGATGAGCGAAGCAGGCACCGGTGGTCAGACCGACGTAGCCGGTCCCGACGACACCGAGACGAATCGGGCGATCAGGCATTCATGCGATGCTACCGGTGTCGCTCGACGGCTCAGGGATCCCTGATTACCAGGGCCGACACTGGGTACGTTCGCTGTCGTGCACCTGGACACAACCATCTCGATCGCTCCTTCGATCGCTCCTTCGACCGCTCCCTCGGTCGCTCCTTCGATGATCCGCCCGACGAGCCTCGAGGACGCCTGTGGAACGAATCCGCGTTGGTTGTGCGAGAGCGTGTGGGATGCCAGCAACGGGAACCGACTCCTTGCCGAGACCGCCGACTGGCTGATCTCGGTGATCCTCATCCTGCTCGCCGCGTGGATTCTCTCCCAGATCGCCCGGCGATATCTCGGACGAGTCGTCGCTCGCATCGTCGCTCCCGACAAGGCAATGGCGGCCCGTCAGATCCAGCGGCTGGGTGATCGCGCCACCAGCATGGTCGCCGCTCCGATCGGCTTCACCACCATCGATCCCCGGCGCGACGCGAGGCTCCATTCGATCTCATTGGTGGTGGGGAGCACTGCGTCTGTGCTGATCTGGTCGATTGCGATCATCACCGCGCTCGGCGAGGTCGGCCTCGACCTCGCTCCCCTGATCGCAGGCGCCGGCATCGCTGGGGTGGCTCTCGGTTTCGGCGCACAGAGCCTCGTGAAGGACTGCATTGCGGGTCTGTTCATGCTGCTCGAGGACCAATACGGCGTCGGTGACGTGGTCGACCTCGACGAGGCGACCGGTGTCGTCGAGAAGATCTCGTTGCGCACCACGGTGCTGCGGGGAGTCGATGGCACCGTCTGGCACGTTCCGAACGGCGTGGTCAGCCGAGTCGGAAACAAGTCACAATTGTGGTCCGTCGCACTCGTCGACGTCAACGTCGCATACGACTGCGACCTCGCCGCAGCCCGCGCGGTCATCCTCGACTGCGCGAGCGAACTGGCGGCGAGCGACGAGTGGTCCGCTCTGGTGCTCGACCCACCCCAGTTGCTCGGCGTCGAAGCGCTCGGCGCCGACGGCATCACCATCCGCCTCACGATCAAGGTCGAACCCGGAGCGCAATGGGGCCTGCAGCGTGCACTGCGTGAAGCTCTGAAGGCCGCACTCGACGGCGCCGGTATCGAGATCCCGTTTCCTCAACGCACGATCTGGGTGCGCCGCAACGATGGCGCAGCCGACGACACGGGCGCCTCGGACACCGATCCCTTCGGAACGACCACGTGATGCGAAGATGACGCCATGATGTCGGCCACGCCAGGAACGGGGCTGTTCACGCCGTCGTTCACGCTCGGATGGTTGGTACTCGGCTCGCTGTGCACTGCGGCAGCCTGGATCACGTTCAAGCGCGCGAGTGACCGTCTCCTCCCCCCACGACCCGACGCAGACGACGTCGTCGGCGCCATGCGCACCGAGACGCCGGCACTGGTCAATCTGTTGACCAACGACGCGACCGTGACCGCAGCGGGGTTCCGGGCCACGATGATCGACCTGGCAGCGCGTGGATGGCTGCGCATCCTTCCCCCCGAGGACGACCTCGAGGAACTCGTGCGTGTCCGGCCGGCAGCCACGGCATATCAGGGCGATGCTCTACGACCGTACGAGCGCCTGGTCCTCCAGCATGTGATGGCACGTTTCACCACCGACCGGGCCATCCCGGCGAGATACCTCGCAGTCGACATCAGAGGGAGTTGGTGGCGTCGCTTCAGCGCTCTCGTCGTCGACGATGCCGTGCAGGGAGGACTCGTGCGTCGACGATGGACACCGAGCGATCTGCTCATTCCTGCAGGGTTGTGGTCGGTCGGCGCGGTGAGCTGTTTGCTTGCGTGGACGACCGGTGATCGGGTCGTTGCCGTGATCGACTCCGTGGCGATGAGGATCGCCGGATGGTCACTCGCCGTTGTGCTCGCCGCAGGACTGGTGCGAATAGCGCGACTGGGGTTGCAGCCGTCGTACACCCCGACCGACGACGGCATCGCCGCCAGCAGGCAGTGGCTCGCTGTACGCATGCGGCTGGCGGAGACCGGTTTCGCGGATCTTGCTCCGAGCGCCGGAGAACCAGGAGATCGGCGTCTCGCCTATGCAACTGCGATGTGCCTCGCCGATGGTGCCGCCGTGGAACTCCCACTGGCGCGTGAAGACCACCATCGTGCGTGGAGCAGTGTTGGTGGGCGGGCCCGCCTCGTTCGAGTGAGCTATCCGGCGAGAGTCGGTTACGGGATGGCGCCGTTCACCGCGATCGGTGTCGGTCTGATCACCTGCTTCATCGGCCTGCGGGTGCGATCGTGGGCGGACGACGTCGCCAGGGGCGAGGCGTTCGATTGGGTGTACGAGCAGTTCCCGTCGCAGGACTGGCTGATTGCGGACATCGCCACGGGGCTCACCTTCCTTGCGTTCATCCCGATCCTGGTCGGGCTCTGGTTGGCACTGGCCGGCGCGTTCGACGGCTTCGACTCGGTCGAGCGCACCGGAGCAGTCATCCGTACCCGCCGCCCAGCCGAGGTGTCACCGCTTCCTCGACAACTCCGCCGCATGCTGGAACGCGACAGCTACCGCGTGTACCTTGCCGTCGACGACGGCAGCTCGGACACGATCGTGGCGTGCAAGACCGGCGAGCGACATGCCGTCCCGCTGGGCGCTCGCGCCACGGTGGTCGCGAGCACGGTGCTCGGTCATGTGCGTCGTGCAAGCCCGGTCGGCCACGTGCTCCGCGAGTGACGCTCAGCGTCGTCAGGCGGTCGGGCCGACTCGCCAGAAGCCTGCCTTGAGGTAGGCGCCTTCGCGGAAATTGACCGGGTGGTCGATGTCGTGACCCGTGCGGACAATCTCGGTCAGCGACCGTCCGGCTGCAACGGCGGCGTCGAGGACGGTGTCGAAGAACTGCCCGGTGCTCACCCGGCTCGAACACGACGCCTGCATCAGCGTGCCGCCCGGGCGAACGAGCCGAAGCGCGAGGTGGGTCAGTCGGGTGTATGCGCGCAGGGCCCCGTCGACGTTCGCCTGACGTTGAGCGAACGACGGTGGGTCGACGATCACGAGGTCGTAGCTGCTGCCGGCGCGAGCGAGGCTCACCATCACCTCGAAGGCGTCACCCACTTCGGTGGTGAAGGTGCAGGACTTCACGGCCTCGAGTCCTTCGTTGAGTGCCATGTTGTGTTCGGCAGCGGCGATCGTGGGGGCCGACAGGTCGACGGCGTGAACGGACCGCGCTCCCCCGGCGGCAGCGTGCACGCTGAACCCGCCGGTCGACGCGAACACGTCGAGCACGTCTCGTCCCGCCGCCATCTCGCCGACCCGGATGCGGTTGCCTCGCTGATCGAGGAAGTGCCCGGTCTTCTGGCCGACACGAACGTCAGCGTCGAACGCAAGACCGGCTTCGAGGAACCTCACCGGCCCGTCGGCCACGTTGCCGGCGATCACGTCGCCGTCGGTCAGTCCGAACGTCTCACGCACCTGCAGGTTGCGGGCAAGCCGCAACACCGCTGCCGAACAGCCGGTGACGTCGAGCAGTGCGTTGACCAGCTTGACCAGGTGGGGGAACCACACCGCTGAATAGAGCTTGATCACCAGCACGTCGGCATATCGGTCGACGATGAGCCCGGACACGCCGTCGTTCTCGCCGTTGAGCACGCGGTAAGCGAGCTGGTCGGCGTCCGTCGCCGCCGTGAAGGGCTCTCGGATGTCGAGGGCACGGCGGATCGTGGCGTGCCACCAGTCGGCGTCGATCGGCGTCGGTTTCCCGACGTGGATGATGCGGAACTGGATCGGCGAGTCGGGGTCGTAGAGGGCCAGTGCGGCGAACTTGCGGTCGTTGTCGAAGATCACGGCGAGATCCCCGGCGGTGGCTTCGTGACTGATCGACGTGACCGACTCCTCGAACACCCAGGGATGGCCTGAGCGAATGTGACGAAGCGCGTCGGGTGTCACGCGTGCGGCGAGACGCTTCTCGCTGGGCCGCGGGACACGCAGGAGCCGCTGGTGCAGGACGTGGCGAGTCATGGGTGGAACGAGGCGACGACCCCGACGTCAGGGCTCACCTCGCCGGTGTAGATCGAGGCCCATGCCGAAGCTGGTCCGTCGGGCCCACGCCGTGCGTCGACGGTCATCCACCCACGACTCGCGTCGATGAACTCATGGGTCGCATCGGTGACGCGGCGGCGGTATTCGGCACCTCCCCACACCGTCAGGAGCCGATCGAGTGCGGTTGGGGCGAAGAAGAACTGTGGAGCCGCGCCCGGCAGCGCGCCACCGCTGGCAGACGGGACTGCGTCGTGGTGACTCTTTCCGATCATCATCGAGTGCTTCACCCGATCATCGAGGCGCTGGTGTACTGCCGCGAGCACGTTCGGGTTGCCGGCCATGTCGATCACCACGCTGTCGAGGAGCGCGATGCCCCTGTCGGGGTCGTCGATCTCGTCGTAGGTGACGACGGTGTCGTAGCAGCCGAGTGACCGGACGAAGTCGGCATTGGTCGCGGATGTGAGCCCGATCACGGCCAGGCCGTCTCGCTTGGCTGCGCGCTGGCTGAAGCCGATCGCCGTCTTCGACGAGGCGGAGAGCACGACGACCTGCTCAGCCCCGAAGAACGGGGCATCTCCATCCTCCGTCGCCCCGCCCGAATCGGCGAAGAACTCGTCAGCGAGGAAGCCGGTGAGCAGGAGGACGCGCAAGAGCGAGTGGCGGTCCTCGCCGTCGGGGGCGTCGTCGTGGAGGGGGTCGGCGTCGGTGCGAGCGTAGGCCCGGTAGATCGGGGCGTGCTGCTGACGATGGGGACCGTCGTCGCGGAAGCCGTTGCGTGTCGCCGTTGCTGTGAACGTGACGGTCTCGGCCATCGGGAACCATCCGTGGTAGCGGCCACCGACCGGCAGGTCGTCGTTGCGCGACTCGACGATCTCCGCGTATCCGACGGCCGGTACCCGGCCCCATGTCGACGGATCAGAGGACGGGAAGAAGTCCCAATAGCCCAGCATGTCGCCGGCACCGGCATAACTGACGTTGTTGGCGGTCACGGCGAACCGGTCGATCCGCAGACGGATCTGGCCGTCGTGCAGTTCGCCGACCGGTTCTTCGTGCACCTCGGCCTCACCGATCGAGGATCGGCGGATCTCCAGGACACGGTTGCTGTCGGCCATACTCGCCAGCATGCCTGATCCCACCGCATCTCCCGCACCCGGCCCGCTCGCACTCGGCAACCTGTTCGGACTCACCGGCAAGGTCGCTGTGGTCACCGGCGGATCCCGGGGCATCGGCTTCATGATCGCCTCGGGCCTGGTGGCCAACGGTGTCCGGGTCTACATCACCGCTCGCAAGGCCGGCGCATGCGATGCGGCCGCTGCGACGTTGGCGGAGCACGGAGAGTGCATCTCGTTCCCGGCGGACCTTTCCACGACCGAGGGACTCGAGTCGTTCGTGGCGGCGCTCACCGCGCGCGAGGAGCAGATCGACATCCTCGTCAACAACGCCGGGGCTGCCTGGGGCGCCGACCTGGGTGAGTTCCCCGAAATCGGCTTCGACAAGGTGCTCGACCTCAACGTGAAGGCGCCGTTCATGCTCACCCAGGCGCTCCTGCCCCAGTTGAAGGCAGGAGCCACCGCCGAGGATCCGGCCCGGGTGATCATGATCGGTTCGATCGACGGCATCCGGGTTCCCTTCGGCAACAACTACTCGTACTCGGCATCGAAGGCCGGCATCCACATGATGGCCCGGCACATGGCGAGCCACCTGGTGGGCGACCACATCACGATCAACTCGATCGCGCCGGGCCCGTTCGAGTCGAACATGATGGCGTACCGCCTCGACGACCCGAACAGCCGCAAGATGGTCGAGGCGAGCGTGCCCCGTAAACGGATCGGTTCGCCGGAGGACATCGCCGGCACCGTGATCTTCCTTGCCAGTCGCGCCGGCGCCTACACCACCGGCGCCGTCATCCCCGTCGACGGCGGCATCTCCACCCTCTGATCAACAGTGGGGTCAGACCCGCAATGTAACGGGCCGAGCGAACGCGTCGAGCATCCTCGGCTCGGACCAGCGGTCGTGCAAACATCCGTCTGCAACGTCGAGAGGAGCATGACCACGTGTCGAAACGGAACATGATCTGGCTGGCGGTGGTCATCGCTGTCGGCGTCATTGCTTGGCTGGCAGTTGGCATCGTGGTCGGCCTCGTCGCTGCCGCAGTAACGCTCGCAATCAGCGAGTTCGTCGAACGACGCGCTCGCGCCGAACGACGACGAGCCTCGCGAGACACTGCCTGACGCGCCTGGTTACGGACGCGTGGCCGCCGGGCCGCTTGCTCGCCATGTGTACACGACGTAGATCAAGGCGGATCTCCGGTGTTCGGCGTCACCGGCCCTGCGGGTTTCATCGGCGTGCCGTCGGGTCGGTAATGGACGACCCGACCAGTTCGCGGGTCACGAACTGTGGTGTAGCCATGGTTCTTCTGGCGGTTGTGGCCCCCGCATGCGGGATCGCCGTTGATGGTGTCCGTGGCGCCGCCTTTGGCGTGCTCGTGGACGTGGTCGATGTCGCACAGCTCAGCCGGAACCGTGCAGCCACGTCGTGAGCAACGACGCGCGGACAGCATGGCCGCGTCTCGAGCAGCGCCGGTGAAGAGTCGACGTCGCCGCCCCATGTTCGTGACCACGCCGGCGCCGTCGAGCACCACTCGACGAATGTGCCCGTGGATGGTCGCGGAGAGAATGTCGTCAGGGTGAACCGGCGAACCAGAGGACGTCTCGCATCGCCGCTCAGCGGCACCGGGATCGACCACGACGTCGAGTGCTGATGCCGGCGCGAGCCCGTGCACCACGAGACTTTCGGTGTACGTGCGTTCGTCGACGATCAGGTTCACGGTGATGTTGGCCCGCCTGCCGGAGCCATCGGGGGCGTTGGCCGCCCGCCGGAAGATCTGGACCACGGCGTCGAAGCGGAGCTGTGCACCCGTACGCGCAAGCGGCTGCTCCGCAGCGCCCGCACCGAACTCAGCGAAACGGGCAGCATGGTCGCGGTCGAACTCGGCCTGGGTGAAGGCGTTCAAGATGGCGATCATCTCTGCCGCTGTGACCGCGTCGCCACCGTTGGCGCGCAGGTCGACACCAGATCCTGACGGCAACGCAGACGCGTTGCGGGACTCGACCGAACGGTCGCATTCCTTGTGGGCGCCGTCTTCGTCGGCGAGCATCTCCCAACGACGCACACAGGTACGGAAGTCGTCGAACTCCAACGACTCGGCCTGTTCCAACAGCAACGTCCGCACGTCGACGAGCCGATCACCGCAACGTGGGTTTGCTCGCACACGGGCGAGTTCGTGGGCTTGGGCGACGCCGATGCTCCCGTGGATCAAGGCGTCGGACACACCGGGAACCGTGTCGAGCAGCTTCGCCAGCCGACGCCATTGTGATGCTTCGCTGCTGGAGCAGTTCAGGGTGGCACGCAGATACGAGGTCATCGAGTGATGCCCGTCGACGAGGTGCAGACTGCGCGTCTCCGCAGCGGCGATTGCCAACGCCTGCTCCGCAATCACCCGGCGACGATGCACTTCGAGCGTGCGGATCCGCTCGTCGAGAAGCCGGTCGTCCAGATCGGAGAGGAGCTCGGCAAGCGCCATCGACATGTGTCGATGATATCGAACATATGTTAGATATCATCGACCCCATCACCTCTGTTATGTGCCTCTTCTCGGCGGATTCGCTGCAGGCAGTCGGCACGGCTGTTCAGGGGCCGCGCCGAGTGAAGGCCAGGCGTACGCCGAGTCCGACGATCGCGACTCCGCCGGCTGCCCCGACCAGTTCCAGCCGTCGGGGCGAGCCGACG
>JANPKU010000199.1:0-4299 GCA_031426215.1 Actinomycetes bacterium | reverse complement strand
CGATGAGCGAACCGCCCGAATCCCGTCCTTTCGCTCATCGCTCGGGGACTGGACGAGCCGGGGGAGAGCCCGCGCACGCAGGTTGCAGTGTCAGACCGCAATGTTGGTTGCCGGTACACTGCGCACTTCATCACGGCGAAGAAGAGGGGAAGCTGACCTATGGGGCTCTTTCGGGCGGCAGTTGGAGCACTCGGCGGCACGTTGGCCGATCAGTGGAAGGACTTCTACACGGTGCCCGAAGGCCTGGCGCCGACGGCTGCGATGTTCGCCGCGGTGCCCCGCGGTGAGAACGCGGGACGCGGTTCGAACACCAAGGCCTCCGATGGCGTGATCTCGAATGGCAGCCGCATCCTCGTGCCCGAGGGCTACGGCCTCGTCCTCATGGAGCAAGGGGCGATCACAGGCTTCGCTGCCGAGGCCGGCGCCTACGAGTGGAGCAGCGAGGAGCAGGACTCGCAGTCGATCTTCGCTGGCGACGGCATCGTGAGCCCGCTGATCAAGACATCGTGGGAACGCTTCAAGTTCGGCGGTCGCCCAGGCGCCCAGCAGCGCGCCTACTTCGTGACGTTGAAGGAGTTGCCGAACAACCGATTCGGTACGCAGTCGGAGATCTACTGGGACGACGCCTACATGAACGCCCAGGTCGGTGCAGTCACCCGCGGCACCTACACACTCAAGATCACCGATCCGATCCTGTTCATCAAGGCGTGGGTGCCGGCGAAGTATCTCGAGCCTGGTCAGGTGTTCGACTTCACCGATCTCGAGAACGATGCCGCATCGCAGCTGTTCAACGAGGTCGTGGGCTCGCTCGCCCCAGCGTTCTCGATGTACACGAACGATCCGTCGAAGGGCAACCGCATCACCAAGATCCAGCAGGACTCGGTCGGTTTCGCCCAGAGCCTGTCGGCGGCGGTCGAGCAGAACTACCAGTGGTCCACCGGGCGCGGCCTGGCGATCGTGGCCACTGCGATCATCGCCATCGAGTACGACGAGAACTCGCGCGAGTTGCTGCGCAACGTGCAGCGCGCTGATGCACTCTCGGGTGCTCGCGGCAACTCGAACCTGCAGGCGTCGGTCGCCGCGGGCTTCGAAGCGGCGGGCGACAACGCCGGTAGCGCCGGCCTGATCGGCCTCGGCATGGCTGCCGGAGCAACAGGGCTCGGTGGGCTGGCGCAGCCGGTGCCGGGAATCGGCGCGCAGAGTACACCGCCCCCGCCGGCACCAGCCGCGGCGGCGCCGGCATCCGCACCCACCGCACCGGCTGCACCAGCGGCTGACGACCCGATGGCGCAGCTGTCGAAGTTCAAAGAGATGCTCGATGCGGGTCTGATCACGCAAGAGGATTACGACGCAGCCAAGAACAAGGTGCTCGGACTCTGAGTCCCAGTGCACCCACGCTGACATGACGAGCCTGCCGCCTCCGAACGAAGGCAACCAGTCACCGGCCATCGACAACCAGATCGAGGAGGCGGGCGACCCGGTCATCGCCACCCAGAACGAGCGGCTCGGGGATGGTGTCAACCGCTGCCCGCAGTGCGGAGCAACCGAGATACAGCTGCGCCCGTCAGTCGGCATGCTCATCTGCCTCTTCTGCCGCCACGAGTGGTCGGAGGCCCGGATCGACGAGACGATCGCCAATGGCGACCTCGCCGCGCTGCGCGGCACAACGGTCGGCTCGGGCGCGGCGGACATCGATACCGGTGCCGACTCGCTGATCACCATGAAGTGCGGGGGATGCGGCGCCGAGGTGGTCGTCAACATCGAGGAGCAGATGGGGGCTCGTTGCCACTGGTGTCGCCACGTGCTGACGCTCAACGAGCAGGTTCCCAACGGCGCGGTTCCGGACGCTGTGTTGGCGTTCTCGATCACGCACGACGAGGCCATGGCGAAGATTCGCGAGTTCGCGGGTAAGCGACGCCTGTTCGCAGATCGAGCGTTCGTGCGTGGCTTCAAGGCCGAGAACGTCGTCGGCGTCTACATGCCCTACATGGTCGTCGACGGCAACGCGAGCGCTGACATCACGGGCCATGGCGAGATCAAGACACGGGAGTACACGCGGGGCTCGGGTGACGACAAGGAGACCTTCTACGACGCCGACGTGTACGAGGTGCAGCGGCACGTCGACTTCACCGTCGACGACCTGACGATCGAGTCGTCGGCCGAGCGGGCGAACATGGACACCTCGGTCAACACCAACAACATCATCAACACGATCCTGCCCTTCGACACCGAGAACGCGGTCAAGTGGAATGCCAGCTACCTCTCCGGATTCACCTCGGAGAAGCGCAACCAGGACGTGGCCCACCTGCAACCCGAGCTCGAAGACCAGTTGCTCTCGATCGCGAGGTCAGAGGTCGAGTCGAGTACCGAACGCTACGACCGTGGCGTGCGCTGGGAGGGCGAGCGGCTCGACGTGCACGGCACTCGTTGGATCGCGATGTATCTGCCCGTCTGGTTGTACTCCCACCAGGATCAGGGAGGCAAGGGAATGGTGCACTACATCGCCGTCAACGGCCGAACGGGTGAGGTCATGGGCAGCGTTCCGGTCTCGCAACCTCGGCTCGTCGCCGCAGCGCTGACGGTCGGTACGGTCCTCGAGGGCATCGTGATCGCAATCTTGGCGGCAGGGTGATGAACGCAATCGTGATGACCGAACTGGCAACGGGCTGGTCGGCCGCCTTGGTCGGCGCCGCTGACAGCGACGGTGGCGACCTCGGGTGGCTGCTCGCACTCGGGCCGGCTGGTGCGGGCGCGTTCTACTTCGGGCTGTGGCGCTACTACCGCAACACCCACGCCTCACACAGCTTCGAGCGCGAGACACGTATCGAGGCCCAGCCGGCAACCGGCCACGACGCCAAGGTCGACGAGGTCGAAGGCACCAAGCGGACGCGGATCGACGGAGACAACCGCTCGAGCCACCGCCAACGTGTGGAACGCTTCGAGTAGTTGCGCCGACCTCGTCCATGCCGCAACCGGTTGAAATGGCTGAGCCAACGGCGTCGGTGAAGGCTGTGCTGATCACCGGCGGCGGATCAGGGATCGGAGCGGCGATCGCACGTCAGCTGGCATCGCGAGGTTGCCAGGTGCTGATCTCGGGGCGCCGCAGCAGTGCACTCGAGGCTGTCGCCGGCCCGTCCGAGCGAATCGCGATTTGCGCCGGAGACGTCACCGACCCATCACACCGAACTGCGCTGATGACATCGCTGGCAGAGAACCCTGGACCTCGCGCCGTTGTGCACGCTGCCGGCTACTTCCAGAGCGGACTGCTCGACAAGCTCGCCCCAGACGAGTGGCGACGCTCCTTCGAGACCAACGTCGAGGCTCGATGGGCGCTGTCGCGCGAATGCGCACACCTGCTCCACAACGGCCGGCTCCTCTTCATCGGTAGCGACGCCGGTGCCAACCCGCGGGTGGGAGCAGCTGCCTATTCGATTGCACAGGCCGCTTCCGAAACGCTCCGTCGAGCCCTGCAAGCCGAGTGGGCGAACGGGCCGACGGCCGTGGGTGCGTTCAAGCCCGGACTCGTCGACACCGAGATGGTGCGAGGGTTCATGCAGCTCTCGCACGAGGAGTTTCCTGCCCGATCCGCATACGAGGACTACGTGTCGAGCGGCCACATCGCATCGGCGACCACCGTCGCTCGCTTCGCCACATGGTTGCTGCTCGACGTTGCACCGCAACGTTTCAGCGAGACGGAGTGGGACATCCGCGACACCGACCACCATGCCGAGTGGACGGACGAACCGCTCTACCCCAACTCGTGAACGCCGCCGTCCTTGAACACGGCGAGTGCTCGGCGAACTCTGTGGTACCCCCTGTTTATGGTTGTCGGTATGGAGATCGCCGGGGTCATCGAGCGGGTGGAACGCATCGGCGCCGTGCGCGCCAACCCGTGCGCAGATGCCGATCTCGTCCGCACCGGGTTGGTTGCGGTACGTGAGGCCAAGGCTTGGCTCGACGCTCAGCACGCCGGCCTGGTCCGCCAACTTCGTGACGTCGACTCGTTCCCCGAACAAGCCATCGCCGAAGCCGCCAAACAATCACTCGGTCAAGCGGCCAGGACGACCGAACGCTCAGCCACGTTGGACGCCACCCCGAAGTTGGCCGACGCATTGGGTGACGGTGCGATCACTGCTGAACACGTCGACGCCGTGACCCGAGCCTCCAAGAAGCTCGACGGTGCCAAACGGATCGAACTGATCAAGCGAGCCGACGCCCTCAGCGACATCGCCAAGGCCGGCACCGTCGACGAGTTCGCCCGCCGGTTGGACCTCGAATCGAAGAAGTTGCAAGAAGGCG
>JANPKU010000198.1:0-1810 GCA_031426215.1 Actinomycetes bacterium | reverse complement strand
GTGGCTGCAGTACCGGGGCATCGGCAAGTGGAGCAACTACGTGTACGGCGAGAAGACGTACCTGGTGCTGAGCCTCGCGGCAAAGTCACTGCTGGCCTGGCAGATCTACTTCCCCAGCCTCGATTCCTGAACCTCCCCCCGACGTTCTCACCACACGTTTGCGTGCGGTTCCCGGTGGGGTGACCCACCGGGAATGTCACGCAAACGTTGTGAGAACCGGGATCGGCGTCAGGGGTTGGCGACGAAGGTGTTGAAGATCTGGTCGGCGGCGTCGAGGTCACGCGACTCGACTGCTTGGATCAGCAACCGGGCGAGGAACGTACCGTCGGTCGGGGTGACCGCCAGGACGAAGATCGACGTGGTTCCACCTGCACAGTTCGTGTACAGGTCGTACGAACCCAGGTACAGGGCGTCGCCGTAGATGTCACGTCCTTCGTAGGTGCACTGGGTCGAGAAGTCGATCTCGTCGAGCGTCGCCTGGATGTCGTCCGCCGTTCGTCCGGACGTCGCCTCGATGATCACGCCCGGGGTGTCGAACGTGTCGAGGAAGCTCTGGATGTCAGGCGCCGCGTAGAGGCTCGGTCCGAAGTTCTCGTTGGCCGCCCCGTTGACGTCGGCCCACTCGGCGGGCACGTCCACCGTGATCGAGCCCGAATCGTCGCTGACCGACACGTAGGTGTCATAGGTGTCGGCGGCCGACTCGTCATCGACAGCAACGTCGTCCTCGAACTGCTGTGCGAACGAGAACGACAGCTCCAACGGTGTGCCGTTGAGTTGTCCCTCGTACACCTCTTCGGTGGCGAAGCGCAGCACTTCAATGCTCATCGTGGCGTCGGCGCCCTGTGTACGGATCACGTCGCAGTAGTCGCTGAGCGTGCCGTCGAGCGCCATGTCGAGGCCTTCGAGCCGAGTGATGATGTCGCCGGGCAAGATGCCTGCGGTGTCGGCCGGTGAACCACTTTCGACGCTCGCAACCCAGACGCCGTTCACCCCGGCTTCGGGATCGTTGACAGCCTCGCCGTTGACGCCGATCGAGTTGACGTTGTCGCCCGCCATCAACTGGTCGATGATCGGTTGGGCGTCTGCGGCGGAGATCGCGTAGTTCTGGTCGCTCGAGTCGTTACCGGCGTAGTTGACGGCGACGATCTTGCCTTCCGTGTCGACGAGCGGGCCGCCGGAGTTGCCACCGCGGATGCGGGCATCGTGTTCGATGACGCTGTCGACCGACGCCCAGGACGTCTCGCCGCTGGCGGTCGTCGAGCTGACGATGCCCCGTGTCAGCGTGTAGTCGACGTCGTCGATGGTGTTGGCGTCGCTGGCGGGGAACCCGGCTGCGTACACCTCGAGGCCTGACGTGACGTCATCGTCCCGGAACTCGAGCGGCGTGTATCCACTGCCTTCGAGCTGGATGACGGCGAGGTCGGAGCACTCGCTCACACCGAGAATGGTGGCGTTCACGGGCTCATCCTCGCCGGCCACGGTGACGCGCAGGAGTGCAGCGCCGGTGACCACGTGGTTGTTGGTGACGACGATCCCGTCCTTGGACACGATCGCACCACTGCCGACTCCGGCGGAGTTGCGCTGCTCACCGAACTCGGGATCGATGAACGTGCCCTCGGCGGCGATCTTGACCACCGACTGTTCGACTTGTGCGATGTCGAAGTCCGCTGCCGCCGCGGTGGTTTCCGTGACCTCGGCCTCGGTGTTGTCCGGTGCCTCGGTGGTCTCGGTCGTGTCGTCGGTGGTCTCGGCGGCTGTCGTGACGGTGGACGACGAGTCGTCTCCCCCGCCGCACGCCGCGAGCACGAAC
>JANPKU010000197.1:0-10777 GCA_031426215.1 Actinomycetes bacterium | reverse complement strand
TATCGCCGGATACCGAGTGCGGGAGGGTGTGCGCGGGGTTGCAATTATCGCTCGGGTGATCGAAACGGCGATTGATCACTCCGTAGGGTGGAGCGCAGGGGTTCGCGATTTACTCGCGCAGCACAGGACCCGCTGCGGTCGGTGGTGCGCGACTGCCGTCGTCGCGCCCACTGCCGGATCGGTGGCAATCATTGGAATCGCTACTGCGTCGGCCACGGCGAGGCGGGGGTTCGATTTCGGTTGCATAAAGGCTCCTGGATCAACGATGGAGAGGGGATGGATGACTGGTGGCTCGTTGCTCACACGACGTCGCGGCGTTGCACGCTGACGAGTCCGATGAGCGCAGGGACGAGAGCCCAGATGACGAGAGCGGCGAGTGCTGCGGGTTGGCCGACGTCGTCGACGGTGCCGGAGATGACGTTGGCGAGGTTCGCCGGCATCCAGGGTCCGGTGCCGTTGGCCAGTTGCACCACGAGAGGCGGGGCAACCATGAATACGAACACGGTGGCGGTGACCGCACCGCCGACGTTGCGCACCACTGCGCCGATCCCGGCACCGAGCACCGCTCCGACAGCACCGGCGAATCCGGAGGCGACGATGATCCGAGCCACGTTGGTGATCGAAACCAGGAAGCCGAACTCGGTGGTGGGCAGCGCCAGAGCGACTGCGGCAACGGTGAGTCCGGCGCCGATGAGGCTCAGCACACATCCTCCGATCGCGACGGCGGTGAGTTGTGCGAGCACGGCGCGGTACCTTCTCGGTGACGCCAGGAAGGTCGGCACCACGGTGTTGTGCCCGTACTCCCGGGCGACGGCGATGGTGCCGAACAGTCCGGCGCCCAAGAACGCGTTGAAGGCGAACGCCATGAGCGATTGCTGGTCGGCTGCGGTGGCGATGAATGCCTTGCTGCCGTCCGTATCGGAGCCGGCGATCACGGCGAACGCGTTGAGCGCGGCGATCGTGACCAGCACGCAGACGAACGCGAACGGCATCTTGGTGCTGGTGAGCTTGCGGAATTCGGCTCTGATCAGTCGGCGCATGCTCATCGGTCGACCTCCTGGTCGTTCAACGGCTGGTTGGTCCAGTTCAGGAAGAGGTCTTCGAGTGAGCCGGCACGCGGCGAGAGTTCGTGGACAACGATTCCCGCGGTGAAGGCCCGTTCGCCGATTTGGTCGATCGACATGTCGCGGACGATGAGTCCGTCGGTGCCCTGAGTTCGAATGGTTGCACCGGCTCGTTCCAGTTCGTCGGTCAGTCGTCCCGGGTCGGTCGTTCTGACCAGTGAGGCGGACTGTTGGAGCTCGGCCAACGAGCCGTGGGCGACGAGTCGACCTTGGTCGATCACGACGACGTCGTCGGCGAGGTGTTCGACTTCGGCCAACAGGTGGCTCGACACGAAGACCGTCCCGCCGCGCGCCGCGTGGGCTCGGAGGAGGTCGCGCACCGTTCGGATGCCTTGGGGGTCGAGGCCGTTGCCTGGTTCGTCGAGGATCAGCACCGCTGGTTCGCCCAGGAGTGCAGCGGCGAGTCCAAGACGCTGGCGCATTCCGAGCGAGTACGCACCAGCTTTACGATCGGCGGCATCGGTGAGGCCGACCTGGTCGAGCATCTCGTCGACACGTGACAGCGCCGTGCCGGTGGCGTCGGCCAAGATCCGGAGATGGTTGCGCCCGCTGCGTCCAGGATGGAAGGCGTCGGACTCGATCATCGCGCCGACCATTCGGGCCGGGTCCGGCAGATCCCGGTAGCGGTGTCCGCCGATGGTGGCGCCGCCTTCGGTCGCGGCGGCAAGGTCGAGCATGATCTTCATGGTCGTCGACTTACCGGAACCATTGGGTCCGAGGAAGCCGGTCACGCGACCGGGTGGCACCGTGAAACTCAGATCGTCCACCACGGTGTGATCGCCGTAGCGCTTCGACAGGTGCTCGACCTCGACCGTGTAACCACCGTCCGATGATGGCGGGTCGACACGCATAGGGGTCACCACGGGTGCTGTCGTCGCTGTGGTGTCGGGGGATGTCAACGTCATGGGTGCTGCCTCACAAGCGGGTTCCGGTGCGTCGGTGGTGTGCGATGGAACCTCTGATCTCGGTACCCATCGTGTCCCCGGGCGTCATGTCACCGATAGAGGCGAAGGGCACGGACGGCGTGAACTCTGCGAACGGCGGGTGGTGGACTCATGACGTTCGACTCTGATCGAAGGCACCGTGTCGTCGTCAGGCTGGTAACTGCACCCACCACTTCAGGAGATCATCATGCCCGCACGGAGAATCGTCGCTCTCGTCTTGGGCTGTCTGTTGATGATCCCGGCAATCGCCCTGCTGTTCGGTGGCGGCGCGCTCGGCGTCGGATACGCGTTCGGAGGCGACAGCGACGGCTACTTCGACACGACTCTCGATCGCCTCGAAACCGACACCGTTGCGATCACCGCCGAGGACCTGACCTTCGCCGCCGAGCCGGGATCACCCGACTGGATCCTCAAAGCACTCGACACCGATGTCCGTCTCCGCGCGACCAACGCCGACGCCGGACAGGACGTCTTCATCGGCATCGGGTCTGAAGCCGACGTCGACGCGTACCTCGCCGGCGTTGCACACGACGAGGTCGTCGGCATCGACAGCTTTCGCGGCGTCGAGTACCGCAACCGCTCGGGCAGCAACGTCGCCAAACTGCCCGGAGAGCAGGCCTTCTGGGCTGCAGCAGCGACCGGGCCCGGCACCCAGGAACTCGACTGGAAGGCGGCTTCGGGTCGCTGGTCTGTTGTTGTCATGAACGCGGATGGAGCGCCCGGGGTGGCCGTCGACGTGAACGTCGGTGCCAAGGGTGCGTTCGTGTTGCCGTTGGCGTTGATCATGCTCGGGGTCGGCACGCTGTTGGCGGCGATAGCGACCGTCCTCATCGTCGTCGGCGCCCACGACACCAAACGACGGCTCGAACCCGGCGAAGCGGGTTCATCCGAGCACGAGGTGGCAAACGTTTCACTCTCGCCCAGTGTCCACCCGGTTTCGTTGACGGCACGCCTCGACCCCGAGCTGTCGCGGTGGCAGTGGCTGGTCAAGTGGTTTCTCGCGATCCCGCACTTCATCGTGCTGGTGTTCCTGTGGCTGGCGTTCGTCGTGCTGACCGTGGTGGCGGCTGTTGCGATCGTGTTCACCGGCCGGTACCCGCGTGGGATCTTTGACTTCAACGTCGGAGTGATGCGCTGGTCGTGGCGAGTGAGTTTCTACGCCACGTCCGGTGGGATCGGCACCGACCGCTACCCGCCGTTCAGCTTGGATCCTGAGCCCGGTGACGTCGCATGTTTGGACGTCGCCTATCCCGAGACCTTGTCACGTGGGCTCGTGTTCGTAAAGTGGCTGCTGGCGGTCCCGCAGATGTTCATCGTCGCTCTGCTGATCGGCTCGTCGGCGAGCTGGCTCGCGACCGACGGCGACGGGTTCGGCTTGCGTTTCGGTGGTGGCGGCGGGCTGCTCGGCATTCTCGTGATCGTGACCGGGTTCGTGCTGCTGTTCACCGGCCGATACCCCACGGCGCTGTTCGATCTGATCGTCGGCTTGAACCGTTGGATCTATCGCACCGTTGCCTACGTCGCGTTGATGACGGACACCTACCCACCGTTCCGTCTCGACCAGGGCGGCAACGAACTCATCGGCCCACCGAACCCGCCACCCACGACACCGACGGTTCCATCATCAGCAGCACCATCGGCAACGGACAGCCCCGTTGAGGAAACACCCTCGGTGACCGACGAGCGAGAGGTGGTCTCGATATGAGCGTCGACCATGACACCATCATCAACACACCACAGGGCCCACTGCCCGCAGCCGACGATGACAGATCCGATGAGGTGCCGGAGGCGTCAACGTTCCGTTGGTCGCTGACGGCCATCAGCGATCGAGCACGATCCGCGTGCGCCCCAGTGTGGGCCGACCGACGCATCGGCGTCGGCGCCGCCACCGTCCTGGCGGCAGGATGGGGACTGACCGTCGGGTGGTGGACGCCACGTGGTCCTCTCACGACCGGCGAAGCACTGTGGTCGATCGTGATCAGCCTCAGCGTGGGTGGGGCCGCCGGTCTCCTCACGCGATCGAGATGGACAGTGCTCGAAGCCCCCATGGTGTTCGCTTTCGTGTTCGAGCTGACCAGAATGGGCACCGACGGACCAACCGTCGACGCACCCTCGCTCAGCACGTACGGAGTCCTCGCGTTCGTCGTCGGTCGCGGGTTCCACGCACTGATCTCACTGGCCCCGATCGCCTTCGGCGCAGTCATCGGAGCCGGCGCCGCTCGGCACCTCGAACCAGCCCTGCAGCACACCGAGCCACGTCGTCGGTGGCCACAGCTCGTGCGGCGAAGCGTCGCAATCGTCGCTGCGGTCGGCCTCGTTGGCGCTACTGCCCTGCTTGCCCGACCGGCTTCGACCGACGCGATCGTCGACGCCGATGGCAACACGGTCCCGGGCTCGATCGCCGAGTTCACCACCGTCGATATCAACGGACATGACCTGCACCTCATGATCCGCGGGCACAGCACCGACAACCCCGTGCTGCTCTTCCTCGCCGGAGGGCCTGGCGGTTCGGAGCTCGGTGCGATGCGTAACCACCTCCCCGACCTCGAAGAACACTTCACCGTCGTCACGTGGGACCAGCGCGGCACCGGCAAGTCCTACGAGGAACTCGACCCAGCAGACACCTACACCCTCGACAGCATCGTCGACGACACCACTGCCGTCACCGACCACCTGCGCGATCGGTTCGGCCAGGACCGCATCTACCTGGCCGGACAGTCGTGGGGCGCAACACTTGGAGTCCTTGCCATCCAGCAGCAACCCGACTCCTACGTCGCGTTCATCGGCGTCGGCCAGATGGTCGGCCAACTTGCCACCGACACGATCTTCTACAACGACACCCTCGAATGGGCACAAGCCAACGGCGACAGCGGACTCGTCGACGACCTCACCGCGATCGGGCCACCACCGTACGAGCGGATGCTCGACTACGAGACCGCACTGTCGTACGAGCACGAGGTCTACCCGTACGACCACAGCGCCAACTCCGAAGGCGCCGGCGGGTTCTCGGAGAACTTCTTCGTCTCCGAATACGCACTCATCGACCAGATCCACCTCCTGGGCGGATTCATGGACACCTTCAGCGTCCTCTACCCCCAGCTGCAGGACATCGACTTCCGAGACACCGCCACCGACTTCGAGATCCCGATGTTCTTCGTCCAAGGCGAACACGAAGCCGGCGGCCGCGCCGCGCCGTTCGCGGAGTGGTATCCGACCGTCGACGCCCCCATCAAGGACATCACTGTGCTCGACACATCCGGTCACCGCCCCCTCTTCGAGCAGCCCGACGAGTTCGTCGACTACATGGTCGACACCGTCCTCGCCCAAACCCAAGGAACCTGAACCATGACCAGCGCACGGCACACGAGCGAATCGAACCGCACGACGCCACCCGATGCACAGTGGACGGCACTGGGCGCCAGCATCGGGGCAGGGCTTGGAGTGGTCTTCGGTCTGCTACTCGCAGGCGGGGCGGGAATCGCGATCGGAGTCGCGATCGGCGCAGGGGTCGGCGTCGCCATCGGTGCCGCAGTCGACGCCGAAAAGCCGCGCCCGTGAGAGTCGTCGCCGCTGCCACTCCCGCCCGAACTGATACAGCCCGCTCGTCTGTCGTCCACACACCAGCGACGATGACGTCCGCAAGGACCGCCGAAGATGACGCGCCAGACGAGCAACGCCCGGTGTCGTCGCGTCGTTCGTTCCTGGGCCGAGTCGGGTTCGGTGCCGTGACCGTGGTCGTCGCAGGCGCCGGTGTGGCGAGCTACCGGGTGTTCGACAACGGTGTGCTCGACGCCGGGTCGGGCGAGCCGTACGACCCGTGGTCACACTGGCAGGACGATCCCGGCCCTGCGGGCACGGTCGCAGCAGCGATCCTCGCAGCGAACCCACACAACAGCCAACCGTGGACGTTCGCGATCACACCGACGAGGGTGGAGATGTTCGCCGACCCGACGCGCCGAATCGGGACCCTGGACCCGCTGCTTCGCGAGCAGCACATCGGGCTGGGATGCGCACTCGAGAACCTACTGCTCGCTGCGGCCACCCGCGGCTACGACGCAATCGTGACGCTGATGCCGACCGACAGCGACCCGACGCACGTGGCGACCGTCGACCTCGTCGCCGGCGACCGGCAGCCATCCGCATTGCACGACGCCATCCCCGATCGCCACACGAATCGCGGTCCGTACACGGACGTCGCTGTCTCCGAGGAGATCCTCTCCGCCCTCACCGCTCAGGCGGCGGATCTCGACGAAGTCGAGGTGCGCTGGATCACCACCGAGGCCGACAAGGCAGCGTTCGGAGATCTTCTGATCGAGGCAACCGAAGCGATCATCTCCGACCCGGAGCAGTCGAGCGATTCGTTCGAGTGGTTCCGAAACAACCGTGACGACATCGAACGTCACATGGACGGCCTCACCCTCGACTGTCAAGGGCTCAGCCCGCTCACCCTGACCATGGCCAAGATCCTCCCCGCCTCCTCACGATCGGCCGGCGACCGGTTCTGGCTCACCCAAACCCGGACCGTGCACACCAGGACCGCAGCCGCCTACGGCGTCATCACCGTTGCCGACATCGACGATCCAGTCCAGTGCCTCGACGGCGGACGCCTCGCCCAACGGATCCACCTCGCAGCAACGATGAACGGCGTCGCCATGCAATACATGAACCAGATCACCGACCGCATCGACCGCGAGCGCACCACCGAGACCAAAGCGACATACGACCCGCTAATCGCAGCGCTCCTGGCGGAACCCGGACGCCAACCTCTGACCGCCTTCAGGATCGGCCATCCCGCGCGTCCAGCGCGTCGAAGTCCACGCCGCCCTCTCACCGCCGTGACGCGATGACCAGTGACCTGACGACCTCCCGAGCGCACGACTCCGGGCACCTCGCCGCACGGCTCGGACTCGTCGGAGCCATCCTGGGCATGGTGGCCGGACTGGTCCAGATGACCGTCGGAACGAGGATCCCCGAATGGACAGGGGCCAAGGACGACCCTGTCGCCCTCGGCGCTCTCACGGTCGTGCTGAGCGCCATCGCCGCCGTCGCCGCCTCGCGGCTACGGACACCCGAGCAGCTCACGGCCCAGCGACGTGTTGCAGTGGTGGTCGCTTTCATCATCCCGGCGGTGCTGTGCTTCACGACGGTTGGACGACTCTGGTACATCCCCGCAGCGTTGCTGCTCGCTGCGTGCGCATTGACGGCCGCCGCAGTAGACACCCGAGACCTTTTCACCGTCGTCCGTCGGAACCGGACTCGATGGCTGGTCAGCACCCTCGGAGCATTCGTCGTGCTCATGGCAGTCAGCGCAGCGCCAGCCCTGACGCTCGTCCTCGGAGTTGTCGGCGGCCTTGCCGTGACGGTCGCCCCCTGGCTGCCCCGTCGGACCAAGCCGGTCGTCGTGGTGACGATGCTGATGGCGGCGCTCCCGTTCGCGGTCATCACATGGTGGAGTATCGCGAGTCCACTCGTCGCCGTTCTCGCCGTCATCATCGGAATAACGGCGATCCGTGGCAACACCCATGCGGATCAGGCGATTCTCACCACTCCTCGGACACTCACCGGCACTCGGTGATCCGGATGAGTCAACCCGAATCGATCTCCGAACTGCGTACAAGAGCATCTCGATATTGCGAACGACACGCGAATGGGGTGCGATCCCGAGTCGCCCTGGCCCGCTCGGCTCATCACGAATGCGGAGACTCTGGCGTGAATCCACCAGCGGCGTTTCTCGAGCGGCAACAACTGGCTGAGTTCGTGAGCTCCGGCGGGCCGCCGAACGATCAGAACAACGCGAGACCGACCGAGCAACCCCGCTCAAGAACCGGCATTTCTTCTCACCCGGTCAGCGCATAACGCGCACCCGATAGTCCGGTCGCCGGCGGACGCGCCGCGCCGCATCACGGCCCCACTGTTGCGCCGCACTTTCACCGGCATAACCACCCAAGCCGGGCGCTCGTCCGGCAAGTGATGGCGGACTCCATGGACCAGACTGGTCCGGATGCCAGCCGGGCTTGACGGAAACCCGCGTTCGATTCGAACGTTCGAACGAGACGCCGTGCTGAGCTCTATCGCTGATCGAGTGTGCAGCATCGATCGTCATCGGGTGTTGGTTGGAATCGACGGCCGATCGGGGTCGGGAAAGTCCACGTTCGCAGACGAGTTGGCATCCATGCTCGGGAAGCGAGGATTGGTCGTGCTCCGCTCGACGACCGATTCGTTCCATCGACCGCGTGAGGAGCGACTGGCGCGTGGAGCGACCTCGGCCGACGGTTACTACCTCGACTCGCACGATCTCGATCGCATCGTGAACGAACTCTTGCTCCCGTTCCAGCAAGGCGCCGACCGCGTCGTCGTCGCCGCGTTCGACGAGCCGACCGACACCCCACGCGACCATGTCGTTGATGTCGCCACCGATGCCGTGCTCGTGTTCGACGGTCTGTTTCTGCATCGGCCCGAGTTCGCAGCGTTGTGGGATGTCTCCGTCTTCCTCGACGCCGATGAACGTCGGGATACGGAATGGTTGCAGTACCTGCTGGCGGACCTGCCCGACGACGTGTCGCAGCGCGCCGTCGAACTCGATCGTCGACTCGACATCGCCCGTTGGCCGCGGTACCGACAAGGTTGGGACCGCTACACGGGCGACGTCGCACCGCGTAACCAAGCGACAGTCGTCGTCGACAACAACGACTTTTCGCGACCGTGGGTTCTCGAGGAGACGTGACCATCGCCAGAACCGAGGCGGCGAGCCGATGGTGTCCAGCAGACGGCGCGGCCGTGATCAGTCGAGGTCCCACCAGTAGTTCACGTCACCGAGCGGCTTGCGGTCGCCTCCGAGCGATTCGTACAACGCCTGGGCGGATTCGTTGTGCCCGCCAGTGGACAACCAGAACTTCGTCGAGCCCCGACCGCGACCGAGGTTCATCGCCTCGGTCACGAGAGCAGAGCCGACGCCCTGTCGCCGCCAGTCGTCGTGGACATCCGGTTCGTGGAGGTAGGTCGTGAGTCGCCCACTCGGTGAGCGCATCTGGACACCCCATGCCAGCCCGACTGGCGCTCCGTCGATGTGCGCGCCAAGCACGAAAGAACTCGAATCTCGCAGGAATAACCCAGCTTCGTCGAGGCGGTCAGCCTGCGCTGTCGGCGACCCGGGAAGCACTGCAGCGAACATCGCCACCAACTGGCCTGCTTCGCCTGCGACGAGCTCTCGGATCTCCACCGGTCAAGTATGACCGCCCACAGGGACCCAACGACCGTGTCAACAGTTCCGAGCAGGGCACCCGATATCGGCGCCCCACATTCACGACCGAAACGGGTTCGTTTCGGCACGAGGGCGCGCTAGCGGGACGAGGTCAGGTCGCTGAGGCGTACGCTGCGGCGACGTCGAGATAGCGGTCCGCCGGATCGGGAGACGTCGCCCGCACAAGCACGGCCGCACGGTGCGGCCCGCCGACGTACCTTGACGGGTCATCGGTCGTGGAGGTGCCGAGGTGCAGGGCGAGGCGTCCGAGGGTGTACACCGTGGTCCGCTGGTCGATGGTGGCACCCATCACATGCTCCTCGGGCGCCATGTAGCGGTCGGAACCGAACATGCGACCCATCGTGTTGACGAACGGGCCGCGGGCGTAGGTGTCGAGGTCGATGAGTGTGAGCCGGTCTGAGGAGAAGTCGACGATGAGACATCCGTCGTAGAGGTCACAGGCGATCCAACCCGCCGCGGCGAGGGCGACGTGCGCGTCGAAGAGCTCGGAGATGACTGGGACGTGACGCTCGGCGGGCAACGCCGCGAAACGTCGGTAGGGCGAGTCGGGGTCGGCGCGGCGTTCGCGGGGTGTTGCGATGAGCTTCCCGGGTGCGCGGTCGTAGACGAGCACCGGACCGTCGCTCGTCTCCACGACGTTTCGCAGGCGGGCCAACGAGCGGTGGTCACATGAGACAGCGACCTCGACCGCATTGCGCAGAAGCCGCACCCGTCCAGCGTGGTCGAAGTACGGGACGGGTCGCCCCGCCGCAACCGGCGCCGTCGTGCCCGCGGACTTCGCGAGGAACTCACCCGTCTCTGTCGCAACGATCCATGACACGTTGCCCGAGTCCTGCGAGCGGTCGAACGTGGCGACGATCGTCCCGCATGACGCCACGAACTCCGCGGCTCCGATCGGGGTCTCGGTCACCGAGAGCAGTTGGTACACCAACCAAACCCTATGAGCCGATCTCGTGGCTGTTTGATGCGAGAACGTCTCAGGCCTACATGGGCCGAACGCACACGAGGTCGTCCGTCGGCAGCACCCCCGCACGCACACTTCGCCACGCAGAATGTCCCTTCTCGATCCGGAAGACGCGCCGACTACGGCCCAAGCCGAGAGCCCGGTAATCCCGAACCCGATACCGTTGCTCTCTGCCGGAGCTGGCACGGTATCGAACTGATACCATGACGTGATGGCTATGACGCTGCGGCTCACCGACAGTGAGCAAGAAGGACTGAAAGCCCGCGCCGACGCTGAGGGAATCTCTATGCAAGAGGCAGCACGGAGAGCCGTGCGCGAGTTCGTCGCCCGCAGCGATCACCGGGACCGAGTCGCACGCGCCGCTGATCTGATCATGGACACCCACAGCGACGCCTTGCGTCGGCTCGGCGAGTGAGCGAACCGGTTGAGTTCCTCGACCTCGATGACGTCGTCGGCCTCGCGATCGCACTGCTCGGTGATCCTG
>JANPKU010000196.1:0-42640 GCA_031426215.1 Actinomycetes bacterium | reverse complement strand
CTTCGACGCTTCGGCAACGGCTTGTTCGGGGAACGAGTCGACGGACCGCAACGACTGGACCAGACCGGCGTGCTGAGCGTCGAGCCAAGCCTTGGCTTCACGGACTGCGACGAGCCCGGACTTGATCAACGCGGCGTCCGCAGCAGGATTCGCGCGCACAGCGGAGATGTGCTCGACCCGCTCGACAACCCCTGCGATCTCCATACCCGCAACCATAAACAGGGGGTACCACAGAGTTGCCGAGGCCTCTCGGAGACGGCGTGAATGTCGGAGTCGGAAGCGTTGTCGACCACGCGCGTGACCTCTCGATGGCGAAGTACTCTCGCTGACATCGGGTTGCGGACGCAGCCGGCCGAAGCCCATCGGTTGCGCTTGGGTGTGCCGGTCGTGGTCAAGGTCGACGGTTCCCGCGCCATCCTTGACTGGGACGCAATGGTGGCAGCGTGGGGCCTCCAAGGGCAGTTCCTCTCCCAGGACCCGATGCGAAAGCCGCCAGCCGATGGCGAAGTCGTCCCAGCGGTCATCGATCCGAACGACTCGAGTCGGGCGAACATCGATTGGCCGACGCACGCAATCGAACGTTTCGACACCGTTGGCTTCGATGACGATCCGCCCGCCGGCAGCATCGCCGCTCAGATCGAGGAGGCCCGCACCACGAGCGCTGGCGCACCGACGATGAGCACGAGTTCGCAGGCGGTCATTGCTGACCCGACTGCTCCGGTCGCGCTCGACGGCACGATGCAGGGGCGGGTCGACGCGTTCAGAGGCGGCTACATGAAGGCGAAGGACTTCACCAGACCCTCAATGACTGGAAGTCTGCCGGCATGTGTACGCAGGCCCAGGCCGATGCTGCTCGCGCCGCAGCAGGCGTGGACTGACCGACTCCGCCGAAGGCTCGGCCCTCACCCGGTGTCGAGACCGGCGTCGCCGAGCGTGATGAAGTCCTGACAGACCAGGACTCAAGGCTGCCTCCCTCCTGCCGAAGAAGTGGCAACACCTCCGGCAAAGGGCAGCGATGAAGCGAACTCACAGGATCGGCATCACCGTGGTCACAGCGATCACCTTTCTCGGGACGATGATGGTGGCCGTGGACCTGGATGCCACGGCCACGGGCTGGCCGGACCGGCACGTCCCGACGACCTTGATCGAGCGACCGGGATGTGATGCAGCGCCCTCGACGGATTCGCTCGAGCCGCCAGCGGGTCCCCACCAGACAGCTCGGGGAGCGCCACAGGAGATCTCAGTCGTCGTGCCTGAGACGGCGATCATCCGAGTCAATGGTCGGGGCAAGGTTCTCTCGGCGATGACGAACACCGGCTGTCGTCCCCGGCGCGGCGACGACGTCTACATCGCCCGTCCTGGTGGCACGCTCACCCGGTCATTCGGCACCGAGATCGTCGATCGGCTATGGACCGGGGACTTCACACGGCGTGGGGTACAGGTCTCGCAACGCGGCCGCGACTCAACAGACTGAACTGACAGCCTGCGGGAAGCCAACGGGGTGGCTACGAGCTGGTGCTTCCCGGTGGTCGAGACCGGCGTCGATCCGGTGACCCCACGCTTTTCAGGCGTGTGCTCTGCCAACTGAGCTACTCGACCGCGTTGGCATCGAATCTGGCGTTCGACACCGGTGTATTCACAGAAAAGCCACTCGCCATCTTCCAATGACGAGTGGCCCCCTGCTGCGGTCCCGACGGGACTTGAACCCGCGACCTCCGGCTTGACAGGCCGGCGTGAACTCCAGACTTCACCACGGGACCAGATATGTATTTCAACGCATTTGCGTCGCACCCCCAACGGGATTCGAACCCGTGCCGCCACCTTGAAAGGGTGGTGTCCTAGGCCACTAGACGATGGGGGCCTGGTAGGCATTGGCCTTGTCTCGTTGAGAGCGATCCGAATCTAACACCGGCCCTCCGACAATCCACCAGGGGATCTGCGAGCAGCGAGGCTCCTCAGCCGACGGCGGTCGGCACGGGGTGAGCGATCTCGACGAACGGGTCGCGATCGGTGAGTGCCGCACGTGCCCTCAGCTCGGCCGGCACCACGGGAAGCAGCATGCCGTAGGGCGCTGCGTTGTAGAGGTGGTGGATCCGATGGGCGTCGGCCAGGCGGTCCAGCGCAGCGATGTGGCGTGAACCGAACACACCGAGTCGTCGATGGATGTAGCCGTCGTGCACGAGCGCATACGCAACGCCGTAGAGCGTGATGCCGATTCCGAGCGGCACGAGGGCGGTGAGTTCGGTGTTGAATCCGAGCCAGAACCCGACCATCACGATCGATGCGAACACCACGGGAAACCAGTCGTTGCGCTCCCACCCCGGCTTCCTGCTCGCACGGTGGTGGCTGCGGTGGAGCCATCCGCCGACACCGTGCATCACCCAGCGATGTGTCGCTGCGGTCAGGGGCTCCATGAGCACGAATCCGCTCAGGGCGATCAGTACGAACACGATCGATGACACAAGCCCCAGGCTATCCGAGCTCGGCCTCCAGGCTCAGCCCAGCTCGGCTTCACGAACGGCTGACCGGTCGAACAGGTCTCAGCCGGCGTATGTGGCAAGCGCTTCGCTCAGCGTGGCCTGTGAGACGCCGTGCTCGCGTGAGACCGCATCCAGCCATTCGGGACGGAACACGCTGGCGACGGTGATCGGTTCGTCGAGGTCCGAACCGGCGAGTGCCAGACGCACGAACAGCGTGGCGTAGTCGGGCGGGCGGAGGTCGCGGCCCAACTCGACCAGCGCATACGGGTCGGGTGTGGTCGAGTTGGTCGGCAGCGAGAAGAAGCTCTGCGATGTCGGCCCGGTGGGTCCACCGGCGAGACCGGGACCATCGACGAGGATCGCTCCGCGCACCTGCGACGCACGGGCCCCTGCGATCTGCAGGGCGACGTAGGCGCCGAGCCCACGGCCGACAACCGTGATCGACCTGGTGAGGTCACCATCGGTCAGCGAATTCAGCGCCGCATCGGCGTCTCCGAGGAGCAGCTCGGCGGTGTAGCCGCCGCCGCGTGGAACCGTCGAGGCGCCATGACCGGTGAAGTCGAGCGCCGCCACCGGACCCGGCCAACTGTCCGCCCATCGCGGAGCGCTCCGCGGCGACGCTTCGCCGAGCCCGTGCAGGATCAGCAAGGGTCGACCACCCGCCAAGGTGGCATCGCGCAGGTGATGCAATGCCAGTTCGACCTTGCCGTGACGAAGGGTGGTGATGATGTCGAGGCTCACGAACCCACTCCGGCGCCGGGTTCGCCGACGAAGTCGAGCACCAGCGCAGCGACGAAATCAGGCTGTTCGATATGAACGAAGTGGCCGACGTCGTCGAGGATCTCGCACCGACCGTCGAGCGGCATGTAGGGCAACACCTTTTCCGGCGGGGTGCCCCAACCCATCTCCTCCATCTCACGGCCGAGGATGCCGAGGAACGGCATCGGGAGTCCGGGCAGCCGCATCAACGTCCATTCGGGGCGCCAGGGACCGAACCCACCGAAGCGCATCGACGGGTCGATCTTCCATCGCCATCCGTCGTCGGACTCGAAGCCACCGGTGGTGACGAGCCGCTTCAACCAGCCCGGATCGAGACGAGGATTCATGCGGCCTCGCCGCTTGGCGAGTTCTTCGATCGTCCCGGGCTTGCGCTGCGCCGTGGCCGTCGTGCGGCGATGATCGAGCCATCCGGCGATCTCGGCCGAGACCATCTTGGTGCGCTCGTGTTCGGCAACGTCGGGGATCCGCCGGTTGAACGGGATGCCGTCCATGTTGATCAGGTGGGTGAACCGGAACGGCTGCGCATCGGCGAGCTGCGTCATCAAAGCCCCTCCCTTGGAATGCCCGACGACCGGCGCCGGACGACCGGGGCTGACGTGATCGAACACCGTGAGGGCGTCGCGCATGTCGGCGTCCCACGAGTACAACTCGGGGTGTTCGCTGTCGCCGTGGCCGCGCTGGTCCCAGCTGATGACACGCCACCCGCCGGCCGCGAGTTTGGGAGCGAACACGTCATAGGTTCGGGCGAAGTCGAAGCCGCCGTGGACGAGCAGCATGGGCGGTGCGTCGGGAGCGCCCCATTCGTGGACGGCGATCTGCAGCCCGTTCGCATCGAGGTGGTACTCGCGGGCCGGGTGTACGGCGCCGGGGTAGTCGAACTCGGTCGAGGGATCGCCGAACGAGCGGTCGGCCACGATTGGGGAGGGCGTGTTCGTCACGGCATCCGAGAGTACGTGGCCGAGACCCTGGTGCTGCCATCTCGTAGTGCTCGGCACACGCTTCGCTGCCGTTGAGCGTCCCGGGGCCCGTCCGACGCCTAGCATCCGTTGCCATGAAGTACCCCGAACGTGCAGCGACCGCCACCGTGGTCTTCGCTGCCGTGTTCGCCATCGCAGGCGCGGCGTGCGGTACCACCGACCCGGCATCGCAGGAGCGCCTGCCTCCGATCCAGACAACGACGCCGTCGACGACCACCACGACCACCACCGTCGCTCCCGGCGATTTTCTCTATGTCGTCCAGTCCGGTGACACCCTTGGCAAGATCGCCGAACGCTTCAGCGTCACGATCGCCGCCATCGTCGAGCGCAACGGTCTTCTGAGCGCCGACGCCATCGAGGCCGGCCAATCGCTCGAGATCCCCGAGGGGTTGCTCGTCATCGACGACAGCACGAGCTCCGACACCACCGAACCCTGACACGGCCGAGACCCTGCCATCACCGCGGGGAAGAGTCACAGTGACCTGGTCGGGCCCGCATCGATTCGTAGACTCGTGGACATGAGTTTCTGGCCGACCCTCGATCACTGGAGCGTGGCGATTCCGCTCGACACTCCGCACCCCCGCCTGGATGTGCTTGCCGACACCGGATTCGTGACGTTGGGAGATCTTCCGTACGAGATTCCCCGGTCCGAGTTCGTCGGTCTCGAATACCTCGACTGGAAGTCCGGCGGCGATACCAACTTCGCGCCACTCGCTTCGGCCGACGGCGAACTCGACTGCCGCGGATTCTGGGACAAGGGCAAGACCGACAAGGACGCGCTGTGGACGTCGAACGCGGACCTCGCGCCGACAATCCGCGCCTACGTCGACGATGTCGGCGCCAACTTCGGGCGTGTGCGCACCATCAAGCTCGAACCGCAGGACCGTGAGCAGGCCATCAAGTCGATCCACCGCGACGACAACAACCGGTTCAATCCCGACGACGAGGGCTGGGTGGTCCGCTCGTGGGTCGAGCTCACTGACAACCCGGACAGCTACATGTTGTTGATGGACAACGGGCCCGACGGGCTTCCCGATCCGTCCACCGAGCAACGGGTTCCGCTGCACCTCGGCGCTCGGTTCGTCGTCGACACTCAGCGCCTGTGGCACGTGGTGGTCCACAACGGTGACGCCCCCCGCTACGCGCTGATCACGAGCTTCGAGTCGAGCGATGCGCTCGACTCGTGGATCCAGCGCGAGCAGCGCCAGCCCGCCAACGTCTGAACGACTCCGTCGAGCGATGAGCGAACCGCCCGAATCCCGTCGCTTCGCATCGCTGCGCCACGATTCCCCGCAGCGATGAGCGAACCGCCCGGATCCCGTCACTTCGCTCATCGCTCACAGCAGTGCGTGAGTGCGTGGGTCGGGTCAGGGCTGGCGGTGGGCGACGGCCAACTCGGCGACGTCGCGCATGATCTTGGCCAGCTGGAAGTCCTTCGGGGTGTAGACCGCAGCGATGCCCATGGCGGCGAGTCGAGGGCGGTCGTCCTCGGGGATGATGCCACCGACCACGACCGGGGCGTCGACGCCCATCTCCTTGAGGTGAGCCAGCACGTCGGGTACCAGATCGAGATGAGAGCCGGACAGGATCGACAGTCCGATCACGTCGGGGTCTTCGTCACGCGCCGATGCGGCGATTTGCTCGGGGGTGGAGCGGATGCCCGAGTAGACGACCTCCATGCCTGAGTCACGTGCGGCGACGGCGATCTGCTCGGCGCCGTTGGAGTGTCCGTCGAGGCCGGGCTTGGCGACGAGGAACTTCGGGGGACCACCCGCCATCGCCTTCACGAACTCGACGACCTCGCCCAACCCTTGAGCGGATCCGGTGGCGCCGCTGACACCGGTCGGCGCCCGGTACTCACCGAACACCGAACGCATCACGTCGCCCCACTCGCGGGTGGTGCCGCCGGCCTTGGCGAGGGCGATCGACGCCGGCATCGTGTTGTCACCCGACTCGGCAGCTCGTCGGAGTTCGTCGAGCGCCGCCTCGACCGCAGTTCGGTCGCGCGCCGAACGCCAGTCGGCGATCTCGGCGGCAAGGCGCTGCTCGATGGCCGGGTCGACCTTCAAGATCGCGCCGTCACCGCCGAGGGGCGAGTCGGCAGCCTCGACGAAGTCGTTGACCCCCACCACGATCTGCTCACCGGATTCGATCCGCCGGGTCCGTTTTGCCATCGACGTGACGAGCCTCGACTTGAGCGTCTCGACAGCCTCGAACGCCCCGCCCATCTCGAGCACCTCGTCGAGTTCGGCCTGTGCTGCGGCCCGAAGCTCCTCGGTGCGTCCCTCGATCACCGTCGAACCATCGAAGATGTCGTCGTACTCCAACAGGTCGGTCTCGAAGGCCAACACCTGCTGCATCCGCAGCGACCACTGCTGGTCCCACGGGCGTGGCAGCCCCAGCGCCTCGTTCCACGCGGGCAGCTGCACCGATCGTGCGCGTGCGCGCTTCGAGAGGGTGACGGCGAGCATCTCGAGCACGATGCGCTGGACGTTGTTCTCCGGCTGTGCCTCGGTGAGCCCGAGCGAGTTGACCTGGACCCCGTAGCGGAACCGGAGGGCTTTGTCGTCGGTGACGCCGTAGCGCTCTCGACCGATCTGCTCCCACATGTCGGTCATGGCCCGCAGTTTGCAGACCTCCTCGACGAACCTGATGCCGGCGTTCACGAAGAACGAGATCGATCCGAACACCTGTGTGAACTGTTCGGGCGACACCTGACCGGAGTCGCGAACGGCATCGAGCACACCGATCGCCGTCGCCATCGAGTAGGCGATCTCCTGCTCCGGCGTCGCCCCTGCTTCCTGCAGGTGGTACGAGCACACGTTCATCGGGTTCCACAGCGGAGCGTGTTGCGCGCACCAAGCCACCATGTCGACGATCAGTCGGCGAGAGGGGACCGGCGGGAAGATGTAGGTGCCGCGTGACAGGTACTCCTTGACGATGTCGTTCTGCGTCGTGCCTCGCAGTTCGCTCGCGGCGATGCCCTGTTCGTCGGCGTTCGCGACGTACAACGCGAGCAGCCACGCCGCCGTCGCATTGATGGTCATCGAGGTGTTCATCTTGTCGGGTGGGATCTGATCGAGCAGTGCTCGCATGTGACCCAGGTGCGCCACCGGTACACCGACCTTGCCGACCTCGCCTCGCGACATCGCCGAGTCCGGGTCGTAGCCCGTCTGCGTCGGCAGGTCGAAGGCGATCGACAGTCCGGTCTGCCCCTTCGACAGGTTCATCCGGTACAGCTCGTTGGAAGCCTCGGCACTCGAATGCCCCGAGTAGGTCCGCATCATCCACGGCCGGTCCTTGAGACGCGCTGGCGGTGTGGGTGCGCCTTCGGCGCCGGCGGTCGTGGAACTCATGGTGAGAGTGTGCTCGGTCGCCGAAGAACTCCTCAAGTTGACGAAGATTCGGCCCGAAGAACTGAACGTCCCACGGGACGAATAACGGACCGGATCTCCTCCCCCCTTTGGGAGGTCCGCTCCCGAGAGGTTTCCCCATCTGGCGGGAACCCCCGCTGGCCGAATGGCGGATTCGGCCGGCAGAGCTATCGGAGCGGGTGGTCCCAGACCACCCGCTCCGTGCACTTTTTCCGGTGCCGCACCCTTCGTCACGACTCGCGGGGTTCGATGGCGCGGCGGAGGCGGGTGACGTACTCGGCGCGTGGGAGGGCGATGGCGCCGAGGGTGGCGAGGTGATCAGTGACCCACTGCACGTCGAGGAGTTCGGCGTCGGAGCCGTTCAGCCAGTCGACGAGCGCCACCAGCGCTACTTTCGATGCGTCGGTCGCTGTGTGGAACATCGCCTCACCGGCGAAGAACCGTTCGATCCGCAGCCCGTACAGCCCTCCGACCAGCGCACCGTCCTCGTACACCTCGACCGAGTGGCCCCAGCCCAGTTCGAAGAGGGTTGCGTAGGCATCGACGACGGCGTTGGTGATCCAACGCCCCGGTCGTTTCGGATCGCCGCACGCTCGCACGACCTCCGTGAACCGTGTGTTCCTGCGAACCTCGAAGCGGGGCAAGCTGCGCCGGAGCGACCGGCTCACGTGAAGTCCGTCGAGTGGGATGATCCCCCGCGGATCCGGCGAGAACCAGGCCATCTTCGATCGCCGGCGACGCGGGTCGACCGGCATGGGGAACAACCCGGCTCGGTAGGCGGCAAGGATGGTGCCGGGTTCGAGGTCGGCACCGATTGCGACGAGGTCGTCTCCTGGTGCGGCCTCGATCGGGTCGGGCATCGTGAACAGTGACGGCGGCGGCTCGATCGGCTGCACGCGAGACGTGTTCACACCATCGAGTCTGTCCGAAAATGAAACTGAGGTCTGACCTCTCAGTTTCGTTTCAGTAGGAGCGGAACCCGTGCTTGGTCTTGCGGCCGAGTTGGCCGGCGGCGACCATGCGACGCAGCGCTGGAGCGGCAGCGAAGTTCGGGTCGCGGAATTCGGCGTAGAGCGCGTCGAGGATGGCGAGCGAGGTGTCGAGGCCGACGAGGTCGAGCAGCGCGAACGGACCCATCGGGAAGTTGCAGCCGCCCATCATCGCGGTGTCGATGTCGTCCATCGACGCTGTGCCGTTCTCCCACAACCGGATTGCGTTGTTGAGGTAGGGGAACAGCAGCGCGTTGACGATGAAGCCCGCCCGGTCCTCGACCCGTACGGCGTCCTTGCCGCACGCCGCAGCGAATTCGAGCGCGGTGGCGATGGTGGCATCTGAGGCCGTGAGCGGCTTGACCACCTCGACGAGCTTCATCATCGGTGCCGGGTTGAAGAAGTGGATTCCGCACACCTTGTCGGGGCGCTCCGTTGTCATCGCCAGTTCGACGACGGCGAGCGTGGAGGTATTGGTGGCGATGATCGTTTCGGGCTTCACGATGCGGTCGAGGTGTTCGAACAACTCGCGTTTGGTGGCCATGTCCTCGACGATGCTCTCGATGACGAGATCGCAGTCGCGCAGGCTGTGAAGGTCGTCGGTCACCGAGATGCGCCCGAGGATGGCAAGACGCTCGTCGTCGGTCATGCGCTCGCGGGACACCTGCTTGGTGAGCCCGGCATCGATGCCGTGCAACACGGCGTCCGCGCCCGCCTGTGTGCGAGATCGTACGACCACGTCGAAGCCGGCACGAGCAGCAACCTCGGCGAGTCCCGAGCCCATGATTCCCGACCCGATGATGCCTACGGTGCTGATCGATCCCATGGGCGAAAACTAGCTACCGGTCGGTAACCCTGCCAAAGTGACGCCGTCTCGATTGGGGTCAGACCCCAATCGAGATGTTGCACCCTCAGGTCTGGACGATGCGGATCGACTGGATCTCGATCGGCTCGGACGGCACCCCGTCCGGTGTGCCGGCCGCCGCCATCTGTTCGACGGTGGTGTCGAAGCCGTCGACGACCTGACCGAACAGCGCATACTCGGGCGGGAGGCCGGCGCCGTCGGACCCGGTGATGATGAAGAACTGGCTTCCCGCGCTGTCCGGTGCCGCCGTCTTCGCCATGGCGATCGATCCGATCTCGTACTGTCCGGGCGCGGGTGGTTCGTCGACGATCGTGTACCCGGGGCCGCCGGTACCGGTGGCGGTGGGGTCGCCACACTGCACCACGAAGTTCGGGATGATGCGATGGCACACGGTGTCGTCGAAGTACTGGTTGCGGGCGAGGAACACGAAGTTGTTCGCGGCCACCGGGGCGCTGTCGGGATCGACCAGGATCGTGAACTCGCCCTTGTTGGTGGCGACGACCGCCTCGTAGGACGCTCCCGCCGCCAAGCACATCGGTGGAGCAGCCTCGAAGTCGCGGGTCTGCGAGGCGGCCCCGTCGTCGGCAGGGCAGCCGGCGTCGCTGTTCTCGGTCGGGCCATCGGCGGCCTCCGTGTCGTCTGTCGCGCTCTCGGTCGTCGCGCTGTCAGTCGATTCCGTGGTGGTCTGGGCGGTGGCGTCGGTGACCGGTTCGGAGTCGCTCCCACAGCCGGCGGCGACGAGTGCGGTCAGTGCCAGGCTCACGAGGAGCCGCTTGGTCGCCATCTCGATCAACCGCCGGTCGTCTCGGTGGTCGCGTCGGTGTCGATCGGGGTGTCCGCGATCGTCGCCGGAAGGGTGACCGGTGTGACCGGGCTGTCGTCATCGCTTCCGACCACGTTGCTGGCGATCCAGACGAACAGCACGATCGCTGCGATCGCCGCTACGCCGAGTCCGACCTTTCGGTAGATCTTCTTCCGGGACGCTGCCTGCACCTCTTGCTGGTGCCTCAGTGCCCGGTTGGCCTTTTGTCGTTCGCGTTTCTCGGTACCCACAGGAGCGGCAGGATAGCGGCCCCGGCCGCTGCGAAGCGGCCGGGCTCGGCCCCTCAAGTCTGACGTCTGCACCGCCGATATTGCTGGTGGAATGAGGCGGACAGCAGGTGATGGCGGCACACGAAGCGACGCGTCGATCGTGGCGATTCGATGGGCAGGGCGGATGACCTGCGTCGCGGGATTCGTTGCATGGTCGCTCTGGCTCGTCTGGCGGGTCACGTCGTCGTCGCTCGGACTGTTGAACGTGATCGTCCTGATCCTCGAGGTGACGTCGCTGTTGGTGGCAGCGGTGCTCGCCGGGGCGATGTGGACGCTTCCACAGCGGTCGGATCCGCCCGCCGGGACGTTGCTCGCGTCGCGTGCGCTCCCCGACATCGTCGCCGATCTCCTCTGTCTCGACGATCTCGCACCGGTGGCGGCCCATGGGGCGGACGACACCGGCGAAGTCGCCCGGGCCAGGCGCGGACTGCATCTGCTCGACCCCCAATCGGTCCGTGGCGGGAGCAGTCTGGCGATGGTCGCATGGGCGTTGGTTGCGATCGAGGGCATGCGGCGAATGCTGTTTGCCGTGATCCTCGTCGCGGTGCTGCTGACGGGTTGGTTCCCGTTCGAGATGCCGGCGACGTCGACCTTGGCAGCGCTCATCGGGGCACAGCTGCTTTTCGCTGTCGGGCATTGGATGCTCTCGGGGGGCGCCATTCGTCCCGGTGTCCGTCTGCGATGGTCGATGGCCTCGGTGGGCGCCGGACTCGGCGACGGCGTGTCGCGCACGGGCCTACCGATTCGATGGACGGCCACGATGGCCACGATGGTCGTACTCAACGTGGCAGTGGCCCTTCGCGGATTCAGCGACAGATGGACTCATGGCCTCGGCGCCATGCCCCACGGCGAGCGGGTCGCAGCCATGGTGTTGTCCTGGTGGCTCGTCATGGTGGGTTTCGTCGCGCTTCGCACGATGGTGAAACCGTCACTCGGCTTCTACGGGGCAACCCGCCGCTTGGAAGAGACGTCCACCCGCCGCCTTGCGCTGGGCGCCACATTCACGGTGGCCGGGATCGGCTTCGTCGCCGGCCTCCTGCCTGGCGGCCTGCCGGCGTGAACTCTCGCTGCCGCCAGCAACCTGTCGTGCGAACCCGGTCGGGTGTCGGCGGCGCTTGTACATTGGTGGCTGTGCCGACACTTCGCCTCTTTGCCTCGGCCCGGGAGGCTGCAGGAACGGGGACGGACGTCGTCGAGGGCGCCACCGTCCGCGAGGTGCTCACCGCTGCCGAACTGCGCTACGGCGCCCGGTTCGCCGAGGTACTCGGCACGTGCCGAGTCTGGGTGAACGGTGAGGACATCTCGATCGACGCCCCAGTCGGCCAACATGACGAGGTGGCAGTACTGCCACCCGTGTCTGGAGGATCCACGTGACCACGACCCAGCTACCCGACCCCACCGACTTGTCGTTGGTGGAACTCCGCAATCTGCGCCAGCAGTTGCAACTCGAGGACGACGCCGTGTCGTACGCACGGCGCGTTGCCCAGGCGCGCCTCGACCTGGTCAAGGCCGAAGCGCATCACCGTGCGACGCAGTCGGATGTCGTCGCCGATGACGACGAACTCCGCAGCGTGCTGTCGAGCCACCTGACCGGGGGGCCGGCTCGGCCACCTCGACCCACGGAGGACCTGAGCGATCATCCGTTGGCCGTCGAACTCGACGAGCTCTGTGCCTCCATGGGCCTCGGTCACCTGAAGTCGCTCGATGATGGCCAACTCGCCATGCTGACTGATGCGATCGCAGCGTTCGAGTCGAAGGTGTCGTCCGATCGTCGGACGCGATTCGATCAACTCGATGCACTCAGCGCCGAGCTCGTGCGCCGCTACCGCGATGGCGAAGCCGACGTCGACAGCATTCCTGACTGATCGACGTCCCCGCTGCCCAGTGCGCCGACGGCCCTCGGATCGGTAGCACGCCAGCGTCTTCGCCTGAGGGCGTTGTTATCGTCTGCGGCGTTGTGCAACGCGCCGCGGTGATTTCCCTCCACACCTCGCCGCTGCTGCAGCCGGGCTCCGGCGACAGCGGTGGGATGAACGTGTACGTGCGCGAACTGGGCTCCGCCCTCGCCCAGGCCGGCGTCGAGACCACCACGTTCACACGAGCCGATCGTGCCGACCTCCCCGACGAGATCCTCGTCGAACCGGGACATCGCGTCGTGCACATCCAGGCAGGTCCGCATCACCTCCCGAAGGAGGCGTTGCCGGAGGTGACCGATGAGTTCCGCCGCGGTCTGCTCGATTGGATCGCACGTAACGAACGGCCCGATGTGATCCATGGCAACTACTGGCTCAGCGGCGTGGTGGGGCACCGACTCAAGCACGAACTCGATGTGCCGTTCGTGTCCACGTTCCACACGCTTGCCCGAGTCAAGGCTGCGCACGGCGACCCTGAACCGCTGGGGCGCGATCAGGCCGAAGCCGAGATCGTGCACTGCGCGGATGCCATCTGCGTGAGCTGCGAGGAGGAGGCCGACCAGTTCCGCCTTCACTACGGCGAGCCGCAGGGTCGACTCGAGATCATCGCACCGGGTGTCGAGCACGCCTTCTTCGCCCCCGGCGACCAGGCCGGAGCGCGTCGCGCCCTCGGATTCGACGTCGACCGTCCGCTGCTGCTGTTCGTCGGACGGATCCAACCGCTGAAGGGTCCCGACGTCGCGATCCGCGCGCTCGCCGCGCTCGGCGACCCGCAGGCACGGCTCGTCATCGTCGGCGGCGCGAGTGGTCTCGAAGGTGACGTCGAGACCATGAGGGCGCACGCCCTGGTCGACGAACTCGGCCTGCACGACCGGGTGCAGTTCGTCGAGCCGCAACCGCATCACATCTTGTCGACCTACTACCGAGCTGCGGACGTGGTGGTCGCACCGAGCCGGAGCGAGAGCTTCGGCCTGGTTGCGCTCGAGGCGGCAGCGTGTGGCATCCCGGTTGTTGCCAGTGCGGTCGGCGGACTGCTCAGCTTGGTCGACGACGGCCTGACCGGTCGGCTGATCACCGGGCGCGATCCCGATGACTACGCCGCCGCCATCGCCGAGATCCTCGGCGATGACCGGTTGCGCGGGCGGATGTCCGTCGCCGCCGTCGAGCGAGCTCGCCGATACACCTGGAGTTTCGCCGCAGCGCGACTTCGCCGGTTGTACACGGACCTGAGTGTTCGCGAACTGGTCACGTGTCGATGACCGACGTCTACGACTCCGAGCAGTTGGCTGACCTCGACCAACAGGTCGCAGGCTGGCTCGCCGAACTCGCCGAGGAGCACGACCACATCCTCGCGGTCGACCGCACCGACGACGTCGCCGTTCGCTGGCATGTCCGCATGCGCGGCGACGACAAGGAGTTCACGACCGTCTGGCTGACACTGGGTCAGCGCATGTTGCGCTACGAGAGCTACGTGATGCCGGCACCTGAGGAGAACGCAGCTGAGCTGTACGAGCACCTCCTGCGGCGTAACGACGGTCTGGTCGGGGCGCATTTCTCCATCGGGATCGAAGACGCAGTGTTCCTGCGTGGCGAGATGCCGGTCGCCCAGGTCAGCCTGGCCGAACTCGACCGTGCGCTCGGGACGCTCTACGCCCAGATCGAGCAATGCTTCCAGTCGCTGTTGCGAATCGGCTTTCGCAGCCGTTTCGTCTGAGCTCGATCCACTCGACACCCCTCGCGTCACACTGGGCCGTGCCGCTTCGGCGTTGCCGCCGCCCACTGTCGAGTGTCCGGGTGGGTGTGCTCGGGGGAGTCGGTCCCACTCTCGCCCGCCCGGACAGGTTGCGAGTAGCGCACCGATCGATCGAGCGATGACTCCTCGGCGCAGCACTGCCAGGTGACTTCCGACGTCACGAGCAGCACCCCTGGTCGCTGGTGTCGGGCTCGGCGAGCAGCGCCGCTGGTGGTGTGCAGCAGACGTCGCCGCGCAACGCATTGCGTCCCTCGCGGATGGCGAGCGCAGCGATGACGAGCCCGGCGACCGGATCGGCCCAACTCCAGCCCAGCGTCGAGTTGATCAGCAGTCCCACGAGCAGCACGGCCGACAGGTAGCTGCACAACAGCAGCTGTTTCGAGTCGGCAACGACGCTGGCCGAGCCCAGCTCGACTCCGAGACGTCGCTCGACGAACGAGACGGTCGGCATGACGAGCAGGCTGATCGCTGCGAGTGCGATGCCCAGCGGGCTGTGCTCGGCCTCGCGGCCTGCGGTCAGTGACAGCACGGCATCGACGCTGACGTAGGCGGCCAGTGCGAAGAACGAGAACGCCACGATGCGGAGCGCTCGATGTTCGCGGGTGATCGGTGTGTGGTGGGAGTACTGCCACGTGATGGCCAGCGCGGAGGTGACCTCGATGACGGAGTCGAGACCGAACCCAACGAGCGCCGTTGATGAGGCGAGAGCGCCGGCGGTGATCGCCGTCGCTGCTTCGAGCACGTTGTAGACGAGCACGGCTCCGACGAGAAGCCGGACCCGTCGTTGCAGGACGGTGGTGCGGTCGACGGTGAAGGTGGCGGCCATGTCAGCGATCACAGTCGGTGGCGACGACCACCTCGAGGAGATCACGGATTGCGTGAGCGAGATTGGGATCGGCGATCTCGTAGCGGATCTGGCGTCCTTCGGCTGTCGCAGTCACCAAGCCGCAACCGCGCAGACACGACAAGTGGTTGCTCATGTTCGTGCGTGTCAGCCCGAGCGCTGTCGCCAAATCGCCCGGGTACGCCGGGCCGTCGAGCAGTGCGACGAGGATGTTGCAACGGCCCGGGTCCGCGAGTGCTCTTCCGAGCCGATGCAGCGCATCATGGCGATCAGTCAATGTCAGCATTTGCTGAACTATACAGTACGTACTGAACAATGACCACGGTGGTCGGTCGCCCGGAACGGGCTGAGTGACACGTGAGGTCTCGCATCGTGCACGACATCCGCTCACAGTCGCGGCATACTCCGATGTAGGTAGGCGGGGAACGAGGAGCAATGTCGAACTCCAAGCGGAGCTGGTTCAGCCCGATCGTGATCGTTGCGATCGTGGTAGGTGCCGGCGTGTTCGCGTTCGGAACGCTCTTCGACTTCGATCTGCCGTTCGGGACCGAGACGAAGGATCATTCGCCGCCCGTCATCGTCAACCAGATCCGTGATCTCGCAGAGTTCCGTGCCGCAGAGGTCGACATCGAGGTCATCGTCGATCGGGAGCGTGACGTGAAGTGGGTGCCGTCGTTTCTTGCCGGTGATCGGGTGCAGTACGTGGCCGTTGGCACCGTCGACGCCACCGTCGACTTCTCTTCACTGGATGACGGCGCTGTCGTCGTCGCCGACGACGGCGCCAGCGCGACGATCATCGTGCCCGCCCCGACGATCGGCGAGCCGGTGATCGATTTCGACCAGGGTGGGGTGATGAACCGTGACCGTGGCGTCCTCGACCGTCTCGGTGGCGTCTTCGTCGACAATCCCACGGCCGAGGCTTCACTCATCGCCGAAGCGGAGGACAAGATGTTGGCCGCTGCGGCGGAGAGCGACCTGCTCGAACGAGCCGAAGAGAACACGACGACCACCCTCACCGATCTCGCAACGGCACTCGGGGTAGAGAACGTGCGGGTGGTGTTCGAGCAGCCGCGCACACCGTAGACGTCCGACTACTCGGTAACGGCGGAAGCATGACGCATGCGGCACTAGGTTTCGGCCCGTGGACGACGACGGTGCTCGCGTGGACCTGGTGATCATCGGTGGCGGGAACATGGGCGCGGCGCTCCTCGGTGGGCTGGTCGAGTCCGGGTCGTTCGCCGAGTCGGAGCTCGCAGTCGTGGAGGTGGCCGATGGTCGGCGAGCCGAGTTGGCAGGGATGTTCCCTGGCATCGAAGTCTCGAGCACGGTTCCTCCTTGCGTCGGGGCTGTACTCGCCGTGAAGCCGGTCGACACACCGGGTGCGGCTGCTGCTGCGGCCGACGCTGGTGCGAGCCGAGTGTTGTCGATTGCTGCAGGTGTGCGGTTGGCGACGATCGAAGCATCGATCGGACCGGACGTTGCTGTCGTCCGAGCAATGCCCAACACGCCGGCACTCGTCAGGCTCGGCGCATGTGCGATCTCGGCGGGATCCGCCGCAGGTGCAGATGACGTGGTGTGGGCCCGCAGGATCCTCGAGGCGGTCGGCACGGTCGACGAGGTCGACGAGGCGGCCCTCGATGCGTTCACCGGAGTTGCTGGTTCGGGACCGGCCTACGTGTTCCTGCTCGCCGAGGCGCTTGTCGACGCGGCGGTCGGTGAGGGCCTCGACCGGCCGATGGCCGAGCGCGTGGTACGCCAACTGCTGCTCGGATCGGCCACGTTGCTCGACCGTGACGGCGACGCCACCCGTCTTCGCGAGATGGTCACCTCACCGAACGGGACGACGGCGGCGGGCTTGGCGGCGCTTGCCGACCACGACCTGCGCGGGGCCGTCGCTGCGGCAGTGCATGCGGCGACGAAGCGCAGTCGCGAACTCGGCTGACTGCTCTCGGCCCAATCGGACACGAGCTCCGTCGCGCTCTGTCGATGGGGTCTCGAATTTCATCGGTGTTTTTCCCATGTGCCACTTTTCACATGGCGGTGTGTGTCGTATGGTGGCGGTTGTGGAGACGCGTCCGCCGGCAACGGCGGGCAGCGCCGACAGGGCTGGTGCCATCGGGGGGTTGGCACCGGCCCTTGTCGCGTCCGGGACCGGTTCGCAGTAGTTTCGTCGGGATGGGTCGTCGCTACGAAACAGTGTCGTTCCTCTCGGACTACGGCACGGCCGATGAATTCGTCGGGGTCGTCCATTCGGTGATCCGTGATCTGGCCCCGCACGCCCGCGTGATCGACCTCACGCACGGGGTCGCACCGTTCGACGTGCGCGCCGGTTCTCTCGCACTCGCCCGCTGTATCAGTTATGTCGCCTCGGGCGTCGTCCTCGCAGTGGTCGATCCTGGCGTTGCGACCGCTCGGCGGGCGATCGCCGTCGAGGTGGCCGATGGCGACGGCATTCTGGTCGGTCCGGACAACGGCCTGTTGGCCCCGGCGGTCGCGTTGGCGGGCGGCGCGGGGCGGGCGGTCGAGCTGACCGACACTGCGTGGCACCTCCCGTCACCCGGCGCCACGTTTGCCGGTCGCGACGTGTTTGCTCCGGTCGCGGCGCAGCTCTGCAATGGCGTCGATCTCGCCGACCTCGGCGAGTTGGTCGACGCCGAGCTGCTGTTGCCGGGGGTGGTTGCACTTCCGCAGGCTGACGACCACACCGTGATCGCGCAGGTGCTCTGGGTCGACCGATATGGCAACGCTCAATTGAACGTCGGTCCCGACGATCTACCGGCAGCGTTCGGTCGCCGCATCGACGTGCGGTGCAGTTCGCCCACCGATCCCACCGGAGGTGTGGTTCGCAGCGCCGCCCTGGCCACCTCGTTCGCCGAACTGATCGGCGGAGCGGTCGGGTTGGTGCTCGATTCGTCGGGTCTGCTGGCAGTGGCGATGGACCAACGGTCGGCGGCGGACGAACTCGGCCTCGACGTCGGCGATCAGGTCACCCTCACGGCGTCCGGCGATGCCGGCATCACTCAGCCCGTCAGCTTGCGCCCTCGGCCATGAGTCGAACACGACGCACGCTCTCCTGCTCGGTCGAAGCGACGCCGGGTAACCTCGACGAATGCGCCCTGCCACCACGTTGACGCTCGGTTTGCTGCTGCTCGTGATCCTGGTCGCCGGCGTGGTCTCGCTCGTTCGCCTCTGAGGGTGGAGCGCGACGGGTCACGACGACTACGATGTGAAGCCGATCGCGGCAGTGGGCTGTGTAGGGGGAAGACCGTGAATCTCGCGCACATCATCGACGGCCACGGTGCCGACTCGGTTGCACTCATCTGGCAGAACCGTGTGACGACCTACGGCGAGCTGCGCGACCAGGTGGCAGCGTTCCGGGGGGGTCTCGCTGAACATGGCGTCGGCGTCGACGATCGGGTTGCCATCGTGGTCGGCAACTCGCCGCACTTCGTCATCGCGTACCTCGCGACGGTCGGTCTGGGCGCAATCGCCGTGCCACTCAATCCGTCGAGCCCCGGACCGGAGTTGCAGTCGGAACTCTGCGTGGTCGGTCCTCGCCTCGTCGTGGTCGACAAGCTCGCCGCCTCCAACTGGGCCCAGGTCGATCGCTCGGTGGTGCCGACGATCGAAGTCGTCGTCACCACCGAACCGAGCTCGGTCAGCAACGGCGTCGTCGCGTTCGACGACCTCCTGGCAGCGGCGCCCGTCGGCGCCGTCGAGGTCGACGATGCGCATGTGGCGGCTCTCATGTTCACGAGTGGTACCGCCGGAGCGCCCCGAGCGGCCATGCTGACCCACGCAAATCTGCAGTCGAACCTCGATCAGAGCCGCTCCGCCGACGGCCACATCGACGCCGACGACGTCATCTACGGCGTGCTGCCGCTGTTCCACATCTTCGGATTGAACGTCGTGCTCGGGCTGGGGTTGTTCGTCGGCGCCACGATCGTGCTGGTCCAGCGTTTCGACCCCGCCACCGCAGCTCAGTCGGTCTGTGACCGAGGCGTCACCGTGATCCCCGGCGCTCCTGCGCTGTGGGCGGCATTCGCCCACTTCGACGAACTCGACGCCGACACGTTCGCCACCGTTCGCCTGGCCCTCTCCGGTGCTTCTCGACTGCCGATCAGCGTCGCGCGAGCGATGCAGGAGCGATTCGGTGTCGAAATCCGCGAGGGCTACGGCCTCACCGAGGCGTCACCGATCGTGACCACGTCGACGGGCGTCGCCCCTCGATTCGGTTCGGTCGGCCGGGCGCTCGGCGGCGTGGAGATCCGCCTGGTGAGCGTCGACGGTGATGCGCTCGTGGGCGACGTGGGCGAGGTGTGGGTGCGCGGCGACAATGTGTTCGCCGGCTACTACGACGATGCGGAAGCGACGGCATCGGTACTCGATGCCGACGGCTGGTTGCACACCGGTGACCTGGCCACCACCGACGACGACGGGTATCTGTATCTCGTCGACCGGTCGAAGGATCTGATCATCGTGTCCGGATTCAACGTCTACCCGGCCGAAGTCGAGGAGATGCTGATCACCCACCCCGACGTTGCCGAGGCGGGGGTCGTCGGCGTCGTACATCCGCACACCGGCGAGGCCGTCAAGGCGTATGTCGTGGCTGTCTCCGGATCGGACGTCGACGAGGAGACACTGATCGACTACTCACTCGATCACCTCGCCCGGTACAAGTGCCCGAGCAAGGTGATCTTCGTCGACGCGTTGCCCCGTAATGCGTCTGGCAAGCTGGTGCGCCGCAGCCTCGATGACGCGCTTCGGGCCGGTGTGCTCCCCGCCTGACGCTTTGTGAAAACGTGCACAAAGACCTAACGTGGGGCTCCCATGTCTGGCCAACGAACACGACGCCGCATTCCAGAAGCGACCGTGGCCCGTCTTCCGATCTACCTCCGGATCCTCTCCGAGCGATTCGAAGCGGGTGTCACCAACATCTCGTCCGAGGAGCTCGCCGAGTTCGCCGGTCTCAATGCCGCCAAGGTGCGCAAGGACCTGAGCTATCTGGGTAGCTACGGCACGCGAGGTGTCGGCTACGACGTCGAGTTCCTCGTGTACCAGATCCGTCGTGAACTCGGCCTCACCCACGATTGGCCGGTCGTCATCGTCGGTGCCGGCAACCTGGGCCAGGCACTCGCTGGTTACAACGGCTTCGGTGACCGGGGATTTCCGGTCGGTGGGATCGTCGACGTCGACGAGGCGAAAGTCGGCTCGGTGGTCGGTGGGGTTCGGGTCCGACATCTCGACGAACTCGCTCAGGTCGTTCAGGCCCGCAACATCTCGATCGGTGTCATCGCAACGCCGGGTGCTGCTGCGCAGCAAGCCGCTGATGCGCTGGTGGCGGCGGGCGTGACCAGCCTGCTCAACTTCGCGCCCTGTGTGATCGGCGTGCCGCACGGTGTGAGCGTTCGCAAGGTCGACCTTGCCGTTGAACTACAGATCCTCAGTTACTACGAGCAGCGTCGTGCCACGGCTGCGGCGACACCCGGACTTCGTGCGGTGCCCGGCGAGCCACGGCGCGGTGCGACGGCGTAGGATTGCCCTCGAATGTCCATCCTCGTCGTCGGCGTCAACCACCGCAGTGGGCCCTTGTCGTTGCTCGAGCGCGTCACGATCTCGTCCGAGCATCTCGCCAAGGCGGTGAGTGGTCTCGCTCAGCGTGACAACGTCCGCGAGGCCGTCGTGCTGTCCACGTGCAACCGCACCGAGGTGTACGTCGTCGCCGAACTGTTCCACGGGGCGTACGGCGATGTTCGCGACCTGCTGTGCGAACTCGGCGATCTCGGCATCGACGAACTCACTCCGCACCTGTACAGCCAGCACGACACCGCAGCGGTGACCCATCTGTTCGAAGTCGCGGCCGGTCTCGATTCGGCGGTGCTCGGCGAGAGCGAGATTCTCGGCCAGGTACGGACTGCCTGGGACATCGCTCAGCAGGAAGGTGCATCGCGTTCGACGCTCAATCAGCTCTTCCGCTCCGCCCTGGCCACTGGCAAGCGAGCTCGTAACGAGACTGGTATCGGCCGCGGTACTGCGTCGATCAGTCACGCTGCTGTCGAGATGGTCACCGATTCACTTGGCGATCTCGCCGGCAGGCGGGTGCTGGTCATCGGTGCCGGCTCGATGGGCGAGGGTGTCGCCGTCGCATTGCGGCGTGCGGGTGGCGCCGAGATCCTGGTCGCCAACCGCAGCGCCGACCGAGGTGCGGCGCTCGCCGAGCGAGTCGATGGCATCTCCGTTGGCTTCGACCGGCTGCCCGAGGCCGTCGCCGCTGCTGACGTCATCGTGGTCGGTACGGCGGCCGACCAGGCGGTGCTGACCACCTCGTTGGTCGCGGAGGCGCGCTCCGCCCATGTCACGACGCGCCCGTTGCACATCGTCGACATCGCCGTGCCCCGCAACGTCGATCCGTCGGTGAGCGAGTTGCACGGGGTCACCCTCGTCGATCTCGACGACCTGCGTGATTGGGCCGACCGCGGCCTGTCGCATCGCGCCGCCGAGGCCGAACGTGTCCGAGTGATCGTGGCTGAGGAAGTCGAACACTTCCTCGTCGAATCCACCTCGCGCCAGGCGGCCCCGCTCGTTGCGCTGATGCACGGAGCCGCCGATCGGGTGCGCAACGCCGAACTCGATCGTTTCGCCGCACGCCTCGCCGATCTCGATGACCACCAGCGCAGTGCCGTCGAATCGCTGACCAAGGCGATCGTCGCCAAGCTCCTCCACGAGCCGTCGGTGAGGCTCAAGGCGCAGGCCGGCACACCGCAGGGCGAGCGCAACGCCGCCGCCATGCGCGACCTGTTCGACCTCGGGTGATCCCGCGGTGAGCGACTCGTCGACGTCCGTGTTGCGTCTCGCAACGAGAGGTTCTCGTCAAGCCCTCGGCCAGTCGGGAGCCGTTGCGGCGGCGATCACTGCTGCCACCGGGCGAGCGGTCGAGTTGGTCACGATCGAGACCACCGGCGACCTGCGCCTCGACGTGCCGCTCCACGTGATCGGTGGCCAGGGGGTTTTCGTCAAAGAAGTCCAGCGTGCGGTACTCGACGGACGTGCCGACCTCGCGGTGCACTCGGCCAAGGACCTCCCATCAGCGCCCGCCGACGGGCTGTCGATCGTGGCGTTCTGCGAGCGGCGCGACCCGCGTGATGCCCTGGTCGGTGCCGGCCTCGATTCACTCGCACTTGGAAGCACGGTGGCGACAGGGTCGGTCCGTCGACGGGCCCAACTCCGACGGGTCCGTCCCGATCTCCAGTTCGCCGAGTTGCGGGGCAACATCGACCGGCGGCTCTCGAAGATCCCCGACAACGGCGCCATCGTAGTGGCGGTGGCAGCGCTCGACATCCTCGGGCTGACCGATCGAATCGCCGAGATCCTCGACGTGCACGAGTTCGTGCCGGCGGTCGGTCAGGGCTGCGTGGCGGTCGAGTGCCGGGTCGACGATCCGTCGACCAGCGCAGTGCTGGCTGCCGTCGATCATGCACCCACCCGTCACGATGTCGAAGTCGAGCGGGCATTTCTCTCCGAGCTCGGAAGTGGCTGCTCAATGCCCGTCGGCGCTCATGTTCGCGACGGCATCTTGTGGACGTTCCTCGCCGACCTCGACACCGGTGTCTCGGTGTCCGACGAGATCGAACTGCCCGGCGGCAGGGCCGACGTCGACATCGCGCGGGCGGCTGCTCGGGCTGCGCGCGGAGCGCTCGAGTGATCGGCGCACCAGGGTGAGCCCGATGCTGGATGGTTGCCGGGTCCTCGTCACGCGGGAGCGCCCCGGCGAACTCGCCGCCAAGCTCGCCGAGCGTGGCGCACTGGTGATTCACGTTCCGCTGATCACGGTCGTCGACCCTGCCGACGAAGGACGCGCCCTACGCGAATCGCTCTCCCGACTCGAGCAATACGACTGGCTGATCGTCACGTCCCCGGCAGGTGCCGAACGTGTCGGAGCTGCTGCGCGGTTCGTGCCGAGCGTCCGGCTCGCTGCGGTCGGTACGGCCACCGCGCGTGTGTTGCGCCACGAGAGTGGGCGTCCGGTGGATCTGGTCCCCGACATCCAGCGCGCCGATGGTCTCGTCGCAGCGTTCGTCGCCGAGTCACTTCCGCCGCAACGAGTACTGATCGCGCACGCGGACATCGCGAAATCCACGCTGGCCGATGGGCTGCGAGATGCCGGGCACGACGTCACCGCGGTCACTGCGTATCGAACCGTGCCACAGGAACACGACCCTGGTGTCGCCAGCGACGCCGACGCCGTCCTGTTCGCCAGCGGTTCCGCCGTCGAGAGCTGGTGCCGTGCATTCGGCCCGACCAGCCCTCCGATCGCGATCGCAATCGGACCCTCCACCGCCGCGGTGGCGGACCGATTCGGTCTCAAGATCGTCGCAGTTTCGGCCGATCATTCTCTTGACGGACTCGTGGACGAACTCGAACGACAATGGACCGGTTCCATGGTCAGGCGAGGACGCCCCTCGGTGTCCGCAGTGGTCGCCGACCTGCCAGACTTGTCGGGCACGAACAATACGAGACGGACTGAGACCGGGTGAAGAGCAAGGTGTTCGAACGCAACAGGCGCCGGCGTCGCGTCAGCGCGATGTCGGGCGTGCTGTTCGTCGGGTTCGTCCTGGGTGCCGGCGGTGCCGATGCTCGTCCCGTCGTCGTGCTCGACCGCGCGTCGACCGTGTCAGCGATCGCCCCGGCGGGTGAGGCGCTCGGGTCCCACTCGACCATTTCGGGCGACGGCCGATTCGTGGCGTACGAGGCTGTACCTGGTGGCGGTGACCCGGCTGTGGCGGCCACCGATCCGCGCACCTCCACGGTGTACCTCACCGATCGCGAGGCGGTGAGTACCTCTGAGATCACCGTGGTGCCAGAGGGCCAGCGCCCGGGGAACTCGATCCATCCCGTGCTGTCAGGCGACGGGTGCAGCATCGTGGTCGTCACCGAACTGGCACTCGACGTGTTCCGCGACGACGACACCGGACTGCGATGGGACGTCTACCGTCGCCGCCTCGAACACTGCGGGGGTACCCCGGGTGACTGGGAACTCGTGTCGACTCGGGCAGACGGCTCAGCGATCGCACGTGACGATGTCGACACCACTGATCGACCAGCCGTTGCTCGCTCCGGCACCCTGATCGCGTACACCCATCCGGCCACCGAACTCCTCGACGGAGCGGAACTCACCTCGGTGAGTCTCGTCGACCTCGTCCAGCCGATCGGCAGCGCCGAGCGCACGCAGTCGGTCGCCGGCATGCCGATCATCTCACCGGACACCGAATACGTGCATGCCGGGATCGATCAGCCCGCCATCTCCGGCGACGGTCGTTTCGTCGCATATCGCTCCGATGCCGCATCGACCGACGCAGTCCCCGGATGGGGGTACGGCCCGGTTGCCGGCGGCCCAGCGACGCCTCAGGTGTTCGTGTGGGACCGGACGCAGCCGGATCCGTTCGAAGCCGTCGAGCTCGTGTCGACACGCGTCGATGGGCTGCCGACCATGGTCGGCGCATCGCAGCCGACGCTCTCGCGCGACGGTCGGGTCGTGGCATTCACGAGCAACGACGTCGGATTGGTACCGGCGGTCTTCCCTCCCTGTCCCGACGGATGTCCGAGCCAGGTGTACCACCTCGACCGTGACATCGACGTCAACGGTCGCTACGACGAGCCGGACCGCACGTTGATGAGCCTCGTCAGCAGCGAGCTCGGCACGACTCCGGTGGTCGCCGGTACGGCGTCGTCATCGCAACCGTCGCTCACCGCGGACGGACAGCTGGTGGCGTTCATCACGAAGGCCACCAACCTGCAGCTGGTCAAGGCGCTGGCCGGCGGCGAGGCTACCGATGGCGACCTGCTCGTGGCCGATGTGGCACGCAAGACGCTGCGCCGAGTGACGATGACCGAGGGCGGCGTCGTGCCGGCCGTTGGCTTCCACTCCGGCCCTCAGCTCAGTGACACCGGCCGCACCGTGGCGTTCGACAGCTTGGCCGCGAATCAACTGGTGCCCGGCAGTGTTCCCGGTCGGCAGGTGGTCACCATCGTCAGTCCACCGTCGCTGTCGCTCGCGGAGGGTGACTTGGGTTCCACGCTGGTCGGCTTCACCAGCAACGAGTGGTACGTCGCCGTGAACAACGATGGGCCCACCACCTTCACGCCGTCGACGGTCTCGGTGTCCGACTCTCGCTTCCGTATCAATCAGGAAGGCAGCACCTGCGCGTTCGGTGCGCCAGTGCCTCCCGGTGGCGAGTGCACGGTCAAGTTGACGTTCACCCCCACTGCACCAGGCCCGGTGAGTGCGGTCCTCACCGTTGCCGAGGTGGGGTTCCAGGCGGTCTCGGTGTCCACCACGGTTCGTGGAGCGGGCGGTGAGCCGATGCTCCTGACCGACCCATCGGGTCGGGCACTCGGCTCGGTCGTGGTCGGCGAGTCGAGCCCCGAGTTCCTGTTCGACGTCGAGAACATCTCGTTGCTCCCCACATCGGTGGCATCGATCCGTCTCGCCGGTCCGCACCCCTACGACTTCGTCATCTCGTCGAACAGTTGCGAGGGGCGTTCGCTGAATCCTCGATCGAAGTGCTCGGTGGGGGTCACCTTCACGCCGACGGCGTCCGGCCAACGCTCAGCAGTGATCGAAGTGGCGACACCGACCGGCCAATACACCGTCATGGTGCCCGATGGCGAAGGCCGTTACGAACCGACGTTCGATCTCGACCGCGTCGAGGTCGAGGCGGGTCGCGAATTCGGTGTCGGCGGCAGCGGGTTCCCGGCGTCGACGTCGGTGTCGATCCTGTTCGGTGACGACGCTCGCCACCGGATCGATCTCGTCACCAGCCCCGATGGCACGTTCCTGGCGATGATTCCCACCCTCGTCAGCGAACGAGGTGGAGTTCGTACCGTCGTGGCTCAAGCGGCCGACGGTTCGACGGCGTCGTCGCAGATCCGAGTGATCGAACAGACTGACACGGTGGCGGGTATGCCCGGTTTCGGCCTCGGCGGCTGACAGTTCCCGGGCCTCGAAACGGTGGCGCGCGTGCGCTGTCGGTCAGCCGTCGTCGTCGATGGTCAGCCCGCCGATGTTGACTGCGTTACTGCATGTTGCGGCGCCGCTCGTTCCGCCGATCTCGTCGCACCTCACCGAGAACGTGAGGTTGTCGCCGGCTTGCAGCCGTATCGGGGTGATGCGCGGCTCGAACAGCGAGCCGCGCACGTTCTCCAGCGACCAGATGAAAAGTGGTTCGGTGTTGACCAGCAAGGTGGCGGTGCCGCGATCGCCGTTGGCGTTCTCGATGCGCACGTCGGTCATCTCGAATTCGGCTCCGTCGGCGAGGGTGGTCGATTGGTCAGCGGTCTGCGTGCCTGGCGCGTCGACCTGCAGCCGGATGAAGGTCGGCGTCCCGGCGAGTTCGCCGGTTCCGTCCGTCGCCGGCCGGGTCGTGGTCGTCACTTCGCCTGGTTCACCGTCGCTCGGGGCCTGGAACGTGAAGTCGGCGAGCCGGCGGTCGAGCTGATCGGCGGCTGCGTCCTCGATGGTGGGCTTCACCACGGCGAACCAGGCGAGCGCAGCTGTCGCCAGCAGTGCGATCACGGCAGCGGCACGCATCAACACCGCGCCGGGAATCGTGGGCGACTGCACCAATGACATCGGAGCGGTCACGGGGTCGAGCCCCGGGCGAGCCGCTTCCACTTCGAAATCGAGCGTGCGTGTGGCGCGGCGAAACCCGCCACGTGCGGCTCTGGCCTTCAGCCGAACGAGCGTCGCCGAGCCCGGCCCCACCCCGACAGCGGGCGGGTTGAAGTCGCCGTCGACCCGTTCGCTCGGGTCGACCAGGTGGAGCCGACAACTGGACACGGTGTTGCCGTGGTTCTCCACCATGAACTCGTACGAGGCTCGACGGCGGGCGCGGTGGATCGGTTGGAGCGCCACGATGCGGCAGTCGTCGAACGACTCGATGACCAGCGTTGCCTCGGCGACGATCGCCTCATCGGATTCGCCGAGTGGGATCACCCGAATGGAGATCGACGTGGGACCGGACGTGGTCGACGACAGCGCCGGCGGAGCGACCGTGACGTCGATCACGTCCTGTGATCCACCGAAGAGTGTGATGTTGCCGGGCACGATCATGGTCCAGCTGGCCGTGAGACCCGCTGGCACGATCGTGTAGGACTCGGTCTCGTCGCCGAGGTTGTGGATCGTCAGGGGGAGTATCAGCGAGCCACCAGGCGCAAGAGACACTTCGTCGTTGGAGAACCAGGCGTGGACCGACACGCCGAGCACGCTACCGCGCACCCACGCCTTGCACCGTTCGTCTCCGAGGCGCCACCGTTAGGCTCGCCAGCGTGTCGAGCCGCGAGATGCAGACCCCCAAGGTGCGGCCGCGACGTCTGCGTCGTACCCGTGCGATGCGTGATCTCGTGGCGCAGCACCATCTCCGCGTCGACGATCTCGTTGCTCCGCTGTTCGTGCGTGAAGGCGTTGACGAGCCGCAGCCGATCACCTCGCTGCCGGGAGTGCTCCAGCACACCCGCGAGTCGTTGCGAGCCGAGGTGGCCTCGCTTGCCGAGTTGGGCGTGCGTGCCGTGATCCTGTTCGGGGTGCCGGCATCCAAGGATCCGACCGGGAGTGGTGCCTACGACCCCGACGGGATCGTGCAACTGTCGCTGCGCGATCTACGAGACGACGTCGGCGATGACGTCGTGGTGATGGCCGACCTGTGTGTCGACGAATACACCGACCACGGCCACTGCGGGATCGTCGGCGCCGACGGCGCTGTCGACAACGATGCAACGCTCGAGATCTATGCGCGGGCGGCGGTCGCCCAGGCGGACGCCGGTGCACAGGTGGTGGCGCCGAGCGGGATGATGGATGGCCAGGTCGCGGTGATCCGCGAAGCACTCGACGGCGCCGGCCATGCCGACGTGGCGATCATGGCGTACGCAGCGAAGTTCGCAAGTGCTCTGTACGGCCCGTTCCGTGATGCGGTCGGCGTGTCGATCGTCGGTGGCGGCGACCGCAAGGGTTACCAACAGGACTGGCGCAACGCCCGCGAGGCGCAGCTCGAGATCGAGCTCGATGTTGCACAAGGCGCCGACATGGTGATGGTCAAGCCGGCGCTCGCCTACCTCGACGTGATCGCCGAAGCCTCGGCTCGACTCGACGTGCCGCTCGCGGCATACCACGTCAGCGGAGAGTACGCGATGATCCACGCAGCGGCCGAACGTGGGTGGATCGACGGTGACGCCGTCGCCCTCGAACACCTCACGGCGATCAAGCGCGCCGGCGCCGACATCGTCCTCACCTACTTTGCACGCTGGTTCGCCGAATCGGTTGCGAGCGGACGGATCGACCCATGACCGCCTCGGTTGCTTCCGTGGTCGGAATTCCGCCGTGTGACCCTGTGGCATGCGAGCGAGCTGGGTGCTCGCCGACGGTGTGCACCGGCGCGGGTGTGCCGTCGAACGGGACGCTGTTCGAGCGGTCACGTCAGGCGATCCCGGGCGGCGTCAACTCCTCGATCCGTGCCTTCAAGGCCGTTGGCGGTGAGCCGTACGTGGTGGCGCGGGCATCGGGCGCCACGATCACCGATGTCGAGGGCACCACCTATTTCGACCTCGTACAGAGCTACGGCGCAGTGATTCTCGGTCACGCGCACCCAGCGATCACCGCAGCGGTGTCGGCGGCAGTGGTCGACGGCACGTCGTACGGCGCGCCGACGCCGCGAGAAATGAAGCTCGCCGAGGCGATTGCTGCCCGTGTTCCGAGCTGCGAACGCGTTCGTCTGATGAACTCGGGCACGGAGGCGACCAGCACGGCGATCCGGTTGGCACGGGGCGTCACGGGTCGTGACCGGATCGTCACGTTCGCCGGCAACTTCCACGGCGCCACCGACGCACTGCTGGTCACCGGAGGCAGTGGCGTCGCCACGCTCGGCCTGCCGGGTACGGCAGGTGTGCCCGATGGGGCGGTGGCCGCCACGATCGTGGCGCCGTACAACGTCGTGCCCGAAATCGACGATCGGGTGGCGGCCGTGATCGTCGAGCCGGTGGCCGCCAACATGGGTGTCGTCGCGCCCGAAGCGGGTTTCCTCGAAGGTCTCCGCATCGAGTGTGATCGCGTCGGTGCCCTGTTGATCTTCGATGAGGTCATCACCGGATTCCGATTGGGATCCGGAGGCGCCCAGGCTCGCTTCGACGTGCGCCCCGACATCACCTGCTTCGGCAAGGTCATCGGTGGCGGTCTGCCGATCGGAGCGATCGGCGGCTCGGCTGCGGTGATGGACTACCTGTCACCTGTCGGTCCGGTCTTCCATGCCGGCACGTTGTCGGGCAATCCGATCGCCACTGCGGCCGGCTTGGCGGCGCTCGATGTCTTGACCCCCGACGTGTACATCGAGCTGATGGCGCGAACACGTCATCTCTCGGCGCTGCTGCGCGATGCATGCGAGGCGGCAGCTTTCGACGCCTCGTTCCCGGTGGTCGGCACGCTGCTCGGCATCGTGTGCGGCTCCGATGCCGGAAACGTTCGGAACTTCGACGATGCCAGACGCACCGACGAACGGGCCTATGCGGCGTTCTTCCGTGCGATGCTTGCCGAGGGCGTTGCAATGGCCCCTGGCGCCTACGAAGCGCTGTTCGTCGGCCTCGGCCACACCGATGACGTGCTTTCTCAGATCGGTGAGGCTGCCCATCGGGCCGCCGTCACGGCTCGGTCCGATCTCGCTACCTTGGGCACGTGAGGCAGCTCTTCAACTGGCGGTTCGTGGCGGTGTTGGCGGCGCTGGGCGCGTTGGCGTTGCTCGTGCAAGCGATCGTCGCCGACGACAGCTCGATCGCCACCGTCATCGAACCCGAGGTCACCGAGCGTCAGATCGATCTGATCGAGCCGATCGAATCGGCGACGCAGGCGGGGGGCTTCGCCGTGCTCGAAACCGGGGTGACCACCGGCTTCATGGAACTCAGGCTCGACGCGGAACGCGCACTGCAGATCGTGCCCGGCACGTTGGGCCAGATCGACTGCGACGAACTCGACAGTGCGAACCGGTGCGCAGTCTTCGCTGACATGCTCGGCGATGCTGTCATCTGGTTCGTCATCCTGCCGCAGGCACCTCGAGCCACGGTGGAACTCCCGCCGATCATCGACCTGGTCGACGGCCAGGCGGTGTTCGAGAACGGCTGGCGGATTCCGTACGCATCGGTGATCGAGCGCGATTGTGGTGGCGAGGACGTCCCGACCTTCAGCGACTTCCTCCGACGTTTTGGGCCAGACAGTGTCACCGTCGTCGACCTCGAAACACGCAACGTCACGTCGGTGCGCTGCGGTGAGCCCGTCGACCGTTGAGCATCGCATTCCGCCGGCCACGTCCGGTCAGGCTCAGCTCATGAGGACGTGCGCAGCCGCCAGCCCGGAGTTGTGCGCAGCCTCGACCCGTGGGCCGTCGAATGCGTCACCGGCGAGCACGATCCGGCCCCCTCGGTCGACCCAGCAGGGTTCCGGCCACGTCGTGCGCGGAGTGGCGAAGCGCCACTTCTTCACCTGAGCTTCCACGATGGCAGCAGTGCCCAGCCACGGGTTGACCAGATCGATCAGGGCCGAGCGAAGTTCGTCTTGGTCGTCGTCCCAGTGATCCTCACTCCATTGCGCCGATGCGTGGACGGTCACTGCCGGGGTGGCGCTGACGCCCTTTGCGGCGTTGTCTGCAACGAATGCGAGATCAGGAGTCGGGCCTTGCAGTCCACCGGGCGCTGGGATTGCCGTGGGGCCGTCGACAGTGGCCAGCAAGGTGATCGTTCGGTCGTAGTCGGTGCGCATCAGCGACTCGTCGAGGGTGATGTCGGCGTCGGCGAGCAAGGCAAACGCCTGGGGAAGTGGGGTGGTGACGATCACCGCATCGGCGGTGTGGACGGTGCCGTCGTCGATCACGACACGCCACGCAGCCGGGTCGTCGACGTCTGGTCGCACTGCGAACGCCATCGTCGAGCACCTGACGTCGAGGTCGACCGCCAGGTCTTTGGCCAGGGAGTTCATGCCAGCTGTCGCCACGAACCGGGGATGCCCGTCGTCGGACGAGAACCCGTTCGACCAGATCGATACGAGCCCCCGGTCGACCCAGTCGTCGACCCGATGTCGGAATGCGGGAGTGCGTACGGTGAAGAATTGCGCGCCGTGATCCAGGGTGGCGCCGCCGATTCGACGAGTGGCGAGGCGGCCACCCACTGATCGTCCCTTGTCGACGACGATGACCTCGGCGCCGGACTCGACGAGGCGTCGTGCGGCGGCGAGCCCGCAGATCCCTGCACCGACGACGACGACTCGCATGTGCGAAGTCAACCGGTGTCAGCGACCGACTGCATCATCGAGCGGCGATTGTTCGCGTTCAGCGGCTGGCGGATGATGTCGAGGCGGCGCCGGGATCAGCCCGGCCGCTCAAGTCCTCGTGGAGCGATGCCGATGTCTTCGACATGGAAAGCACGGACGTCGGCGATGTCGCGCACTGGCGCGTTGTCGAGCGTCGTCGGACGGCTCGTAGCGGAGTGCGCCGACTCGCCGTCTTCGTCGCAGGATTGTCCTGTGTCGCGCTCATCGCAACCACGCAGACCAATGGCCTGGCCGACGCCGACCAAGGGGTGGTCCGCCTGGACGATCCCGGAACCGCCCTGCGGACCGCTGAACGAGTCTCGTTGCGACCGCCACCCGTGCCGGCCGGCATGCTCATGTTCCCGGTGTTGCCAGGACGTGACTGCTACGTCCTCGATAACTTCGGCGACTCCCGCAGTACCGAACGGCTCCACGAGGGGCTCGACATCACCGGATCCGCTGGTCAGCCGGTGTATGCGGTGGCATCCGGCGTGCTGACCAAGCGGTACACGAACACGGGCACTGCGGGGTGGGGATGGACGCTGTACGACTCATCGACCAAGACCACGTACAAGTACTACCACCTGGCCGAGGACGCTGGCGGGCTCGTGCAGGGCGATTCCGTGACGGTCGGCGACATCATCGGGTACGTCGGCAACAGTGGCACCTTCGGTGTGGACAACTTCCACCTGCACTTCGAGGTGCGTCCGGACAACGTGGCAGTCGATCCGCTCCCGTTGCTGGTGATCGACAGAAAAGCCTGCGGGTTGTCGGCGCCGATCCGCGGTTGAGCGTCAGCGGAGGGGTGCCGGAGCGTCAGCGGAGGGTGTGGGCGCGCAGGATGATCTCGCGGGCGAACGGGTCGAGTTGGCGGCCTGCGAGACGCTCGGTCACCTGGATCGCCTTGGTGGGTTCGTCGACCAGTCCGGCCCAGCGGATGTAGCCACCCATGATCCCGATGATGCGGTCGCCGACCTCGTCGCCGTGCAGGAGCACTTTGGTGCCGTGCTTGAGGAGTTCGCGGATCTCGGTGTACAGCGCCGTCAGGTACTGGTCCGTGTGCTCGGCGCTGAACGGCCGGTGACGGTACGGAAGCTGCAACTCGTCGTAGTTGTGCAGGTTGTGCGGAGCCACGATGATCGAGATCACACATCCGAAGCCGTTCTCACGCAGCCAGATGATCTCTTCCTGGCGCCTGACCCGACGATGGCTGTCACCGACGCCACCGGGGCGCTCGCAGATGGCGAGCTTGTCCTTGAGGATCCAGGTGAAGTTCCGCGGGGTGATCCCCAGCGCCCACTTCCCCCGCAGACGAGGAGGCATCAGTGGGCAATTTCGGGGTGGGCGCGGGTCGTCATAACGGATGTCCAGGCTACCGGTTGGGTGATGGGGTCAGGACAAGGTGCAAGCGGTCTCCCTGGCGCTCGACGCGGCGACCCCCGACGAGTTCGCAGGCGATGGCTTGCCCGGCGGCGACGGCGAGAACCCTGCGTACGGTGTCGGTGTCGGGCGGATAGCCGTCGAGCTCGAGCCATTGGCGGATCGCTCTGGCCGCCAGGACGCGGGGAGCGGCGGCGAGCGCACCGGCATCGGTCGGATCGATGAGCGCAGCAAGCTCTTGGAGGAACTGGTCGTCTGCGCGCAGCAGGTCCGAAGTGCGGTTGAGGAGCACCGTGACGTCGCGCTCGGCGATGTGATCGAGCAGGGGGAGCAACTCGTGACGGATCCTGTTGCGACGAAAGCGGGGATCGTTGTTGGTGGGATCGTCGGCGACGGTCAGGCCGAAGTGATCGCACAACGAACGGGTCTCGGCCCGCCTGAGCGCCAGGATGGGGTGGCGCCAGCCCGGCCCGATCGAACCAAGGCCGGCCGCCCCCGATCCTCGCAACAGTGCCAACAGCAGCGTCTCTGCCTGGTCGTCGGCGGTGTGCCCCGTCGAGGCGTCATGACCGAGTGCCCCCCGTCGAGCGTCGCGAGCACGTGCTTCGAGGTTCGGCCCATCGACGACATCGATGGTGACCGAACGGAATGGCACGTCGAAGTGGTCAGCCACGGTGCGAGCGATGTCGGCATCGCCGTCGGCGGACGCCCGGAGGCCGTGGTGGACGTGGACGGCAGTGACCCTGCATCCGGCCTCGACAGCGAGGGCGACCATGGCGGTCGAGTCGGCGCCGCCGGACAGGCCACAGGTGATGGCAGTGCCGGACGGTGGAAATGTGCACCGTCCGAGGAGATCGCCGGTGTCGGACAGCTGCGGTCGGCCTTGTTCGGCGACCGTTACAGGTCGGTGTGGTGGGCGGAGCGTTGCTTGCGGCCCGGGTGCTGCTTTGCGCTGACCGTCTTCAAGTAGGAAGCGACGAGGGCCACGATCGAAACGACGGCGAGAAGGACGAGCGCGAGACCGATCCACCAGTGCCAGATGTTGGCTGCGAGCATGCGGGAGAGGCTAACTCGTGGCTGGCGGATCAGACGAAAACCGCCCGGCGCTCAACCGATCTGGCCGTCTCCGGAGAAGTCGGTACCGAAGCACTTCTCGATCTTGCCGAGGAGGCCGGGAGGCATCTCGTCGTTGTTGCATTTCTGCGCCACCACGATCTTCAGCTCGGCGTGGAAGTCGAACGCGCCGAGGCAGTCCATGCATCCATCGAGGTGATGACGGATCGCGGCCTGCTGGTGATTGGACAACTCGCCGTCGAGGAACACGTCGAGTTCGCGCAGGGTCTGCGTGCAGTCGGAGACCCCGGTCTCGCCTGTTGTCGTCGTTGCGTCGTCGCTCATCGTCAGCTGTCCTGTCCGAAGGTGCTGTCGGCCGCCGCCGGTTGGGCAGCAACCAGCCCTCGTTCGAGGGCAAAGTCGTACAACGCCTTCTGCATGGCTTTTCTTCCCCGGTGCAGTCGGGACATCACGGTGCCGATCGGGATGTCGAGCATCTCGGCGATCTCCTTGTACGCGAAGCCCTCGACGTCGGCCAGGATCACCGGGAGGCGGAAGTTGTCGGGAAGGTCCTCGAGGGCCTGTTTGACTTCGTCGTCAGGGAGGAGTTCCATCAGCGACTCTTCGGCGGATCGACCGACGCTTGCGTCTTGGAGAGCGCCGAGATTCTTGTAGAGGTAGAGGTCTTCGAACTCGCCCAGTTCGGTCTCGTCGGGGCGACGCTGCTTGGCTCGATACGAATTGATGTAGGTGTTGGTCATGATGCGAAACAGCCACGCCCGGAGGTTGGTGCCCTCGGTAAATGTGTGGAAGCTCCGGTAGCCCTTGAGGTAGGTCTCTTGCACGAGGTCCTCGGCATCGCTGCGGTTGCGGGTCATGCGCAACGCACCCGAATAGAGCTGTGGTGCGTACTGCATCGCGTCGTCGGCGAACATTGCCTGATCGGCCATGTCGGCGACTGTACCCGTCAGCTCTGGATCGAGTGCCGCTCGACTCGTCGGTTGTCAGTTCGTTTCTGAGTCGTCGGTGCGTTCGAAACGTTCGACGACCGTATCGATCGACGAGATCAGGCGGTCCATCAGATTTGCGAGCTGGGCACGTTCCGTCGGGTCGAATTCACTGAGGATGTGCATCATCGCGATCGAGCGTCGCGCTGCGACAGCATCGTGACGTCGGCGACCCTCCTCGGTGATGCGCACGAGGACCACCCGGCCGTCCTCGGGCGACGTGAAACGTTCGACGAGTCCGTCGTTCTCCAGGCGCTGCACGGCCCGCGTTGCGGTGGACGGCTCGACACGAAGGCGAGCTGCCAGTTCCTTCATGGGGCGTTCGTCGCGACGGGTGAGCAGGTCGAGTGCGTCCATCTGGCCCTGCTCGAGTGCCTTCTCGGTGCCGAACAGGTACGAGCGCAACGCTGATGCGGCAGCTCCACGTCGCAGCTCGATCCAGGCCCGGCCGATCCGGCGCGCGTGTTCACGATCGGTGCGGTTCCGGAAATCGACCGTAACGGCTCCCGTGGCAGACCTGGGCATGTGCATTTGTACGCTACTCATCCATGGCTGACGGCAGCGGAGCGGACGAAGGTCGATCCGCTGCGACCGGACCCGCCACTCTGCTCGCCGATCCAGTCGACCCGACGGCACTCGAGGCGCTCCGACCGCTTGCCAGCACCGAGGTCACCGTGGTTGCGGCGGCGCCGGGACGGGCGTCGTTGCTGCATCGCGAGGTCTTCACGTCTTGCGGTCTCCTGACGGTGTTGCGGCATCAGCCGCCCGTCGGTGTGGCATCGGTGCGGGCGGCGATCGTGGCGTGTGGCGGAGCGATGGGTGGCCTGCTCGGTCCGGGCCGGGGTCTGTATCAGCGCCTCGGCGAACGTTGGGCCGAGCGCGGTGTCGAGGTGGTGCGCGTCGACTACCGCGAGCCGAACAACCTCGATCTGTGCGCGCACGATCTGGCCTGCGGCGTCGAGATCGCCCGCGACGCAGGAGCCGAACACGTCGTCGTGATGGGCCACAGCTTCGGCGGAGCGGTTGCTGTCAGGACGGCGGTGATCATGCCTGTGACCGTTTCTGGTGTCGTGACATTCTCCACGCAGTCGGCTGGATGTGAGGTCGCTGGTTCATTGGACGGCCGACCGCTGCTGCTGTTCCACGGCGACCGCGACGAGTTACTCCCACCGGAGGCCAGTCATGTCGTGGCGGCGATCGCCGGTCATGGCGAGGTCGTGATCCTTTCCGGCGACGGACATCTGCTCGCGAACAGCGATGACGTCATCGTCGAGCGTCTCGACGAGTGGCTCGCCGACACTCTCCACCTCGATTGACGTCGCCGCGGTGATGGCGGTGTTCACGGCCGGCGTGCGTCAGCCCGAGTCAGCGAACGTCTCGCGCACGACCGCCAGGAGCTGATCAGCGGAGAACGGTTTGGGCAACACCTGACGGACGCCGGGCAGCCTGAGTTCTGCCGGACCGACGGCACCGCTCATCATGACGATGGGCAGATCGGGATTGTGCTCGCGGAGTGCTCGGCACAGCGCGATGCCGTCCATGCGAGGCATCCTCATGTCGGTGAGGACGAGCCCGATCTCGTCGCGGTGGGCGATGTACGTGTCGAGGGCGCCCAGCCCATCAACCGCGGTCACGACGCGGTAGCCAGCCTGCTCGAGGGCGAGTTGGGTCAGTCCGGGGATCATCTCCTCATCCGAGTGCGTATGTGCTCAGGGAGATCTTGGCAAGCTTTGCCAACCCCCGGTATTGTGGTGCGATGTCGACGATGAACGTGTCGCTGCCAGACGAACTCAGGTCGTACGTCGACGAGCAGGTCGACGGCGGCGGATACGGATCCACGAGCGAGTACGTCCGAGACCTCATCCGCCGCGATAAGGACCGTCAACAGCTTCGAGGCATCCTCCTCGACGGAGCGTCATCGTCGCCAGGACCCCTTGCCGACGCAACGTACTTCACGTCAGTACGTGATCGCATCCGGTCCGGCGCCTGATTCTCGTGCCCGTTCGGTCCGTCCGACTTCGCGAGCGGGCTGTAAGCGATATCGAACAAGCCGTCGATTACCACCTCGCCGAGGCGGACAGCGAAGTCGCGCTGCGACTCGTCGACGCCATCGAGCGGGCCATCGGCCAGATCAGTCGATCACCGCAGGCGGGCAGCCTGCGATTCTCCTACGAACTCGAGATTCCTGGCCTGCGCGTCCGGCCGCTGACTCGCTTTCCGTACCTGGTCTTCTACGTCGTCCGCGATGATGTCGTGGATGTCTTGCGAATTCTCCACACCCGCCGAGACATCCCGTCAGCGATGGGCGACGAGTTGGGGCGGGGCCAGTCGATCCCACTTGATGATGCTCTGAGCAAGAGCACGGAGACCTGAAGGTCCACGTGGGTCTCGACGCGTGAACGACGACGAACCGCCTGACGGGTTGGATCGCGTCTACGTATCGGATCCGTTCGGGAACCGCATCGAACTCATGCAGCCGAGTGCGTAGCCGACGTTCCGGCGAGTCATCCGGCACCACCCCTCGTCGGTGATCACGACGCCGACAGAGCGGAGTGCAGAGAGGAAGTTCGATTCGGCACCGCTGGAGTGCCGATCTGCCCGGTGTGCTGTGGAGCCCAGAGCGAGAATCGAACTCGCGACCTACGCATTACGAATGCGTTCAAAGACGTCCAGTCAGGATCGCTGCGTCCGCTGATAGCCCTCTGACCAGGGCCTTTGTCGCGCCTCGTGTTGTTGCGTGTTGGTCAGTGTCGCCAAATATATGGGACAAAATATGGGACAAACGTGCGTTCGTGGCCGACGATCGTGTCTCCGCAGCCGTTTTCAGTCAGTCGGAAACCGAGCCCGGCACGTGGCCGCGGGTTCGAGGGCGAACCCATCGGGACCGAAGGTCACGGTGAACGCATCGAGGAAGCCAGCCTGTCCGAGTAGGACCGCGGTGCCCTGCATCGGCCACGGGTCGAGTACGGCCACGACACCCCGCCACGCAGTCGGTTGACTCGCCGCGGTGCCAGGCGGAGGGCGAACCTCCAAGGTCAATTCGTAGATCGGCACGTCATGGATCGCCCCACCGAGGCGGAGCATCATCGTGCTCCCTGTCGCAACGGGATCACCGCCGACGTCGAGCAGTCCGTCAGCGACGACCGTGATTGGCCCACCAGTGTCGATGACCGCTTGGAAGGTCGCGGACGCGTGCGGCGTTGCCACCTCGACCACCGCTCGAAGAACGCGTTGAGGGCTCCGGCCTCGTCCTTCGCCGAAGTCCGTGTAGTTGTAGAGCCAGGCTTCAGCCAAGCCCGTACACCACCGGCTCGCCAGGTGCGGGCGCACGCATGATCGAGACACCCGCAAGTCCGTCGGTGTCAATGATCGACATGAGGTCCGCGAGTGTCTCGGCGTCGCGCACCACTCTGTCGTGTTCGTCGAGGGCAACCCAATGGCCCGCCCAGTCGGTGAGATCAAGCGTGCGAACCATGCCCAAAACGTACCAGTGGGTCGGGCGCACGCAAGACGGGTTGGTGTTTGAGACCCGGGCAAGCGCTGGTCGTTGCCGCACGGGTGCCATCAGGGGAGAGGCTGGAGCTTCGGAGAGAGTTCCACGTGTCGCATGATTGGCCCCTGCTCGTGTATGCGGCGATCTCAAACGAGTCTCGATCGGTCTCTGAGACAGTGATTATGCGCTGCCCAATGGCCGGCCCGACCTCCAACATATCGCCGGTACTGCGGCACCTGGGACATCGGCCAAGGTGAGCGAACTGTGCGATGGGGGTCGATGCTTGCTCGCTTGATCCTGCCGGCGTCGGATCGCTCGACGTGCCGGGTGGGGTGGACGTATCGCTCCGAGGGGCGACGGCTGCGGCATGGGTCTTGATGGCCTCGCGTCGTCTATGATTGTTGGAGAGTTTGAATTTTGGCCGTTGCTCCGGACCTCGGTGGCGAGTCGAGAATGTGGCGTCAATCAACTGATGCTGCTGAAGACCTCCCCGACCGCTCCAGGAATGTGTAGGTGCCAAGCCCATGACCCTGCCACCAGTCGTCGAACGAACCGAGTGGCTCACCGCTCGCTCGGCCTTGTTGATCCAAGAAAAGGCATTGACCCGCCAACGCGACGAGCTGAACACCGAGCGACGCAACCTGCCGATGGTCGAGATCACGAAGGGGTACTCCTTCGAGGGTCCCGAGGGCAAGGTCAGCTTGCTTGATCTGTTCGACGGGCGCCGCCAGCTGATGGTCAGCCACTTCATGTTCAACCCGGAGTGGGACGACGGATGTGCGAGCTGTACGGCCGGTGCCGACGAGCGCGCCCCAGCCCTGTACGACCATCTCAACGTTCGCGACACCTCCCTGGTGTACGTGTCGCGGGCACCGTTGGCCAAGATCGAGAACTACAAGCAGCAAGGGATGGACCTTCCCTGGTACTCGTCGTACGGCAGCGATTTCAACTTCGACTTCCACGTCACGATGGACGCATCGGTCACGCCGATCGTCTACAACTACCGCACCAAGGCCGAACACGACGCCGCTGGCACCGGCTACTACTTCGAGTGTCAGCAGCCCGTCGAGGAGCCCGGCATGAGCAGCTTTCTGCGTGACGGTGACCGGGTCTTTCACACTTACTCCGTCTACGGACGCGGCGCAGAGATGACCGGCGGTTCCTACTATTTCCTCGACCTCACCGCTCTCGGACGCCAAGGAGAGTGGGAAGAGCCCAAGGGCCGCGCGGCTGAGGCACGAGCTGCGAGCCCAGACTTCGCCGAATGACCAGATCCCACAATGGTTCGTCACGATCGAAAGAGGATTCCACGATGTCAGCACACCATCTCGACGATGAGCGGCAGCCGACCGCCATCCCGCCGATCGTGGATCAGCGCAGTTGGGAGGCCGCGTTGGCAGAGCTTCGGGTCCGGGAGAAAGCGGCGACGCATGAGCTCGACGCCATCGCAGCGGCGCGGCGGCGCCTGCCGATGGTGGAGCTCCCCGAGTACACGCTCGAGGGAGCCGACGGTCCGCTTCGGTTGGCGGACGTTTTCGACGGCAAGCGTCAGCTGATCGTGTACAACCACATGTGGTTCCCAGGCGAGACGTGGCAGTGCCCAGGCTGCACCGGACTCACCAGCCAGTACACCCGGCTGGAGTTCTTGGACCCCTACGACGCCCGCTTCGTCATCGTCACCCAGGGCCCGATCGACGAGGCGCTCGCCTACGCAGCCCGGGTGGGCAACAAGATGACGTGGTACTCCACCGCCGACAGTCCGTTCGGGACCGACGTGGGAGCTCCCCCCGGCGGCGGCTTTCAGGTGAACGTGTTTCTCCGGTCGGGCGACGCCGTCTACCGCACCTACAACACCCAAGGCCGCGGCACCGAACAGCTCAGACACACGTTCCCGCTCATCGACCTGCTGCCATACGGACGGCAAGAGGACTGGCAGGACTCACCGGGAGGCTGGCCCCAATCACCCGCCGGCAGCAACTGGCCCTCATCCGAAGCGTACGCCCAATACGCAGACTGATGGAGTGTCGCAGTCGACCGGTTTTCCGGTTCACGTGTTCATGCGACCACTCGGTTCTGGTTCAGCGGCCAGCATCGTGAACCTGCCCACTGTCACCTTGCCCTCGATGACTCATTCGGCGGTGGCGCCCGCACTCTCCTCAAACGGCGACCTCTCGCCACTGGCATCCCACATGGCGACGTCGGAATCAGTGACTTCGATCTCGACCTTCGGCGCGTTCGCGATCTCGCGCCATGCGCTGACGTCGTGCCATGACTCCCAGCGTTCGTACATGTAAATCCGACCGGCGTCCAAAGCGTCTGCGGTGACGGCGACGTCGAGGCAACCAGGCGCCTCGCGCACCAAGTCAGCGAATGCAGCAACGTACTCGTCACGCCGGGCCGGGGTCGACGGAGAAGTGACCAGCGATGATCAACATACGATCACTCTCGCACGCGCATCAAGCTGCCGAGGACATGAGATGCAATCCCCGGCAGCGAAGTCGTCGCGCGGGTGGTGGCCTCCGGCCCCGGTCCGTTCGTAGCTGGGGTAACAATCGGGCAGAGTGCCGGGGCCGACCACCCATTCGAGGAGTGCACCATGACCGCGACCTACACCTTTGACATCTTTTCCAGCCTTGACGGCTACGGCTCGTACCGCGAGCCCGGCGACTGGGGCGGCTACTGGGGCAAGCAGGGCCCCGAGCTGCTCGAGCACCGCTTCGCCCTGTACGGCGAGCAGCAGCGGATGGTGTTCGGGGCCAACACCTTTCGGCAGTTCGTACAGATGTTGGCCTCAAGCACCGAGGACTCCGACGTGCGTGATCCGTGGGTCACTCGGATGAGGAACCTGCCGGCAACCGTGGTGTCGAGCACCCTGAAAGGACCGCTCGACTGGCCGGATGCGACCGTCGTGAGCGGCGACGCAGTCGACGTCGTCTCTCGGCTCAAGGACGAATCCAAAGTGCCGTTGCGCTCGCACGGCAGCCTGTCGTTGAACCGGGCGCTGATGGCCGCCGGTCTGGTCGACCGCGTCCAGGTGACGCTCTTCCCGGTGATCACCGGTCAGACGGGAACCGACCCGATCTTCCAAGGCGCGTCCGACTTCGACCTACAATTGACCGAGAGCCGCACGCTCGACGGCCACACCCAAGAGCTCATGTACCGGCCAACCCTGCACGTGTGAGGCCAAAAGCGCCTGTCGGATCGTGTCGGTGTTACGCGATGCCCGCTGTCTCGTCGAGACGTTGGAGCAGTTCGTGTGCTGCGAGTTCCACGGCCTTGTGACGCCATTCCGACGCACGGTAGACGCAAGCGATCAGCGCGCTTCGATGTACCCGGCGAAAGTCACCGAACACGAATGCGTGACGAGCCTTGGTCTCGTCGTTGGCGCCGTGGGTCAGTCCAAGGTGCCACATCGCATACTCCTCCCAGGAATGCCGCTCCAGATAAGCGTTCTGCGCTTCAGCATCGGGTTGGACCTCGCCCCAGTCGCTTTCGAGTACGTACTGTCGGGCCTCAATGAGCTGACGAGCTCGCACGACCGCCGATTCGTTCAGTCCGTAGCTGGCCATGTCGTCCACGATTCCCACCCAAAATCTCGTTGAGTCGCAACGGGGACCGCTACAGAGGAAGGCCACCATCCGCCGGCTCGGCGTTCGGGGGCGCTCCGGCGCGTAGCGAGCGACCCGGCTCTGCGCGGTCAGTTCAGCTCGCCGACAGGTCGCAGAAGTTTCGCGGGCACCCATTCGCGCTCCCAGTCGTCGAAGTGGGCCGGCTCGATATCGCCTCGCAGGAGGTGACCGATCCACAGCTCCCCACGATCGTTCCGGATCGGTGAGAGCACCAGAGCCGCGGTTGTCGAATGTCACGACACCGCCGGCCGTTCGGCGTAACACTCGGAGCAACGCGGCTATACCGGGGCGTGTTCGCCATCGGTCATCGCGCGGCTGCGAAGTCGATACCGCGATCGCTGAGTGGATTCGCGACCTCACCCAATTCGGTGAGCGCGCCTTCGGGCGCGACGCCAAGTGTTCATCGTGCGGCCAGTTACCGGCCACTTCGGTCGGGGTACCAATCATCCATGGACCGACGATCGTTTCTGAAAACAGCAGCCGCCACGGGCGTCGTCGCCGGTATCGCTTCGAGCCCCGCCGCTTGGGCGCTCGCCGAGCCGCCATTCCGCTGGGGCGTGGCGAGCGGCGACCCGCTCGCCGACCGTGTCATCCTCTGGACGCGCTGCGACCCCCGACCGGGCACCTCCAAGGTGACGTGGGAGATCGGGACCGACCCGAAACTGCGCCGCG